>JASLEG010000301.1 GCA_030151225.1 Burkholderia sp.
CGCCGCGCGGCGGCGGCGCCCGGCCCGAACGGCCGCCCGCGACCCGCGCGGTGCGGCCTGTAGCGGGGCACGCGTGTCGGCGTGGGTGCCGGTGGGGCTGTCGACGTGGCTGTGAAGCACGGAACGGGTCACGACTCACCTCCTGGGCGGCCGGGCGCGCGCCCGGCCGGTGCGGCTTACTTTTTGTAGATGCGCTGGCGCGTCGCTTCGAGCTGGGTCAGGATCGCGTCGATCTTCGACGGATCGGCGAGGAACTGCTGCATGCCCTTCATGCCCTCGTCGGCCATCTCCTTGGTCATGTCGCGATCGTAGAACTGCGCGAGGCCGCCCTTGGTGCCGGCCAGCATGCGGAACGCGATCTGCGAGATCGGCTCGTCCGGCGCCGGCGACTGGCTGTTCGCCGACAGCGAGCCGAGCCCCTTGGCGAGCTGCGCGCCCACGGCCGGCGTCTCGACGAAGGCGAGGAAGGCGCGCGCCTCGGCCTTGTGCTTCGCCTTGGCGGGGATGTGCAGCGATTCGACCGGCGCGTCCTCGGCGGTCGGCACGTTCGGGTCCATGACGGGGAAGCGGAAGAAGCCGATGTCCTGCCGCGCGGCCGGCGTGAAGCCGCCGGTGATGAAGGTGCCCATCAGCATCATCGCGGCCTTGCCCTGGAACAGGAAGGGCTGGGCCGCGTCGAGATCGTAGGACAGCGCGTTGTCGATGAAGTAGCCGGCGTCGATCAGCTGCTTCCACGCGGTGTACACCTTCTTCACGCGCGGATCGGTGTAGGCCACCTCGCCCGCCATCAGCTGCTGGTGGAACGCGTTGCCGTTCAGGCGCAGGTCCAGGTAGTCGAACCACCCCGCGAGCGTCCACGCATCGCGCCCGGCCACCGCGATCGGCGTGATGCCGGCCGCCTTCAGCTTCTTGCAGTCGTCGAGGAATTCGGCCCAGGTGGCCGGTTCGTTCGCAATCCCGACCTTCCTGAACAGGTTCTTGCGATAGAACATGCCCCACGCGTAGTACACGGTGGGCGCCGCATACGGCTTGCCCTGATACGACGAGGCCTCCTTCGTCGACGCGTACATGCTGTCCCAGTGGTTGTT
This sequence comes from Burkholderia sp., assembly GCA_030151225.1. GTDB lineage: Bacteria > Pseudomonadota > Gammaproteobacteria > Burkholderiales > Burkholderiaceae > Burkholderia. The sequence goes on from JASLEG010000301.1 coordinate 1,089, forward strand.
CTTCCAGTCGGCGGACAGATCCTCGAACAAGCCGCGCTTCGCGTAGTAGGCCATGCGCTCGCCGTCGTGCCAGTTCACGATGTCGGGCGGCGCCGTCATCAGCCAGTTCGGCAGCTGCACCTTGTAGGCTTCCTCGTCGACGAAGGCGGCCTTCACGTCGGTGCCCGGGTGCGTCTTGCGGAAGGCGTCGATCACCTGGGTCCACACGGTGCGCTGGCTCGCGCCCTTGAACGCGATGTTGATCGTGAGCGTGCCGGCCGTGGCCGTGGCCATCCATCCACCGGCCAGCGCGGCGAGGGCCAATGCCGCGACGACGCGCCGGATGCGGGGCTTCGTGTTCATGCTTGTCTCCTGTTTCGGTTGTTGTCTGCGCTGCTGAAAACGCTGCTCGAAAACGGTGGATCAGGCCGGCTCGGCGCCGGGCGCGGTCCGATGCACGCTCACGCCCGCCGCCTCGATGCGGCGCGTGCCGATCACGATCGCGTCGTCGGGAATCGCGGCGTCGAGCTCGATCGGGTCGGGGCCGTAGTTGAAGGTCCAGGTGAGCGCGCCGCGCCGGCTCACGCGCACCGCGTCGCCGAGCGCCACGGGCGCGAGGCCGGCCTCGCGCGCGATGCGTTCGAACAGCTGCGCGGTGGTGGCGTCGTCGAACAGGCTCGCGAAGTAGTGCACGGCGCCGTGGCGCAGATACGCCGGATGGCCGTCGCCGAAGCGCGCGCGCACCTCGGTCGCACCGCCGCGCTCGGGATCGATCTCGATCAGGTCGCGCCAGTGGCGCGCGTGGCCGTCGAGCGCATCGGCGTGCACCGGCTCGGTCACGTTCGGGCGCATCGCATCCACGCGCCACACGCGCATCGGCAGCAACGCGGCCAGCGGGCCCGGCGGCAGGTTCGCGGGGATCTGCAGGTCGGCCGTCTTGGAGCCGGTGCGCGGCCCGAGCACCACCTGCGCGCCGCTCGCGGCCAGGCGCTGCACCAGCGCGTCGGACACGATCGGCAGCGGCGGCACCACCACCAGGCGGTAGCCGTCGAGCGGCGCGTCGGCGCAGATCACGTCCACGTCGAGGCCGAGCGAGCGCAGCGCCGAGTAGTATTCGAGCGCGAAGCGCGGGTAGTGGAAATCGGCCGCCTGCGGGTGGATCTCGAACAGCCATTTCGCCGTGTAGTCGAACAGCAGCGCCACGCGCGACGGCACCTCGGCCTGCGCGTCGGCACCATGTTCGGCCAACAGCGCCCGCACCTCGCGCGCGACCTGCACGGCCTCGCTGCCGCCCACGTCGAGCCGGTTGTCGGGCGTGTTCAGGCCCGCGTGCATCTGCTCCTGGCCGAAGGGTGCCTGGCGCCAGCGGAAATACGATACGCAGCCCGCGCCGTGCGCGAATGCCTCCCAGCTCCACAGGCGCACCATGCCCGGCAGCGGCACGGGGTTCCACAGCGCCCAGTTCACCGGGCCCGGCTGCTGCTCCATCACCCAGAACGGCAGCCGCGACATGCCGCGATACAGGTCGTGATTGAAGGACGCGAAATCGGGGTGACCGGTGCGCAGGTAGCGCGCCTTCACGTCGGGCGCGTACCACTGCTCCTCGAGCGCGCCGAGCGGATAGCTGTCCCAGGTCGCCACGTCCAGATCGGCGGCCACCGGGTAATGGTCGAAGTCCGTGAACAGCTGCATGAAGTTGTGCGCCACCGGCCGCTGCGGGGAATGCGCGCGAATGATGTCCACCTGCATGCGGTTGTAGCTGCGCACCTCGTCGGAGGCGAAGCGGCGATAGTCGAGCCGATGCGAGGGATGCGCCTCGGTCACGGTGCCGATCGGCGCGTCGATCTCGTCGAAGCTGCGATATTCCATGCTCCAGAACACGGTGCCCCACGCGGTGTTGAGCGCGTCGATCGTGCCGTAGCGCTCGCGCAGCCACATGCGGAAGCGCGCGAGCGCGGCCGGCGAATAGCTGAGCACGGTGCCGTGGCAGCCGTATTCGTTGTCGGTCTGCCAGTAGGCGACGGCCGGGTGGCGGCCGTAGCGGCGCGCCACGGCTTCGCAGATCCGCTGCGAGGCCTCGAAATAGGCCGGCGACGAGAAGTCGTAGTGGCGGCGCGAGCCGAACCCGCGCGTGCGGCCGTCGGCGCCCACCGGCAGGATCTCGGGATGACGGTCGATCAGCCATTTCGGCGGCGTGGCGGTGGGCGTGCACATCACCACCTGCAGGCCGGCCGCGCCGAGCGTGTCGATCGCGCGATCGAGCCAGCCCCAGTCGTATTCGCCGGGCGAGGGCTCGATGCGGCTCCACGCGAATTCGGCGATTCGCACCTGTTCGATGCCGAGCGCCTTCATGCGCGCGGCATCGTCCTTCCACATGGTTTCGGGCCAGTGCTCGGGGTAATAGCAGACGCCAAGGCGCATCGGTCGTTCCTCGCGGGTTCGGTTCGGGTTGGGTTCGGTCTGTTGTCAGACGAGCGGCAGCGGCTCGAGCGCGCGCTGCGCGAGCGGGGCGACGGCGAAGCCGTCGGCCGCGAACAGGTGGCAGGCGGCGGCGCTCGCGCGCACCGTCACGGTGTCGCCGGCCGCCACGCGCAGTTCGCCGGGCGCCTTCGCCACCAGCGCGCCGTCGGCGTCGCCGAGGTGCACGTAGCTGTGCTCGCCGAGCGCCTCGACGAGCGCCACGCGACGCGTCAGCGAGAGCATGTCGTGGCTGCCGTGGCCGCCTTCGTGGGCCTGCGCGAATTCCAGATGCTCGGGACGCACGCCGAAGGTCAGCGCGTCGCCCACCTGCAGGCCCGACGCGTCCACCGCCATCGCGATCGACTCGCCGCCCGGTTCGAGCTCCACGCTCACACCCCGCGCGTCGATCGCGGCCACCCGCGCGGCGCTGAAGTTCATGCGCGGCGAGCCGATGAAGCCGGCCACGAACAGGCTGGCCGGGCGGTAATAGAGTTCGAGCGGCGCGCCCACCTGGGCGATGCTGCCGTGGCGCTCGGCGTCGGCGCCGGCCTGCAGCAGCACGATCCTGTCGGCCAGCGTCATCGCCTCGATCTGGTCGTGCGTGACGTACACCACGCTCGCGCCGGCGAACTGGCGATGCAGGCGGCCGATCTCGATGCGGGTCTGGCCGCGCAGCGTGGCGTCGAGGTTGGACAGCGGCTCGTCGAACAGGAACACGCCGGGCTCGCGCACGATCGCGCGGCCGATCGCGACGCGCTGGCGCTGGCCGCCCGACAGCGCCTTGGGATGGCGGTCGAGCAGCGCGTCGAGCTGCAGGATGCGCGCGGCGTTGCGCACCTTCGCGTCGATCTCGGCCTTCGGCGTCCTGGCGATCTTCAGGCCGAACGCGATGTTCTCGTACACCGTCATGTGCGGAAACAGCGCGTAGCTCTGGAACACCATCGCCACGCCGCGCTGCGCGGCGGGCACGTCGTTCATGCGCTTGCCGTCGATGTACAGGTCGCCGTCGGTCACGTCCTCGAGGCCGGCGATCATGCGCAGCAGCGTGGACTTGCCGCAGCCCGACGGGCCGAGGAACACGCAGAACTCGTGCGCGCCGATCTCCAGATCGATGTCGCGAATCACCGGCGCGGCCTGGCCGTATGCCTTCTGCACGCCGGTCAACGAAATGCTCGCCATTGCTGCGTCTCCATGTTCTAATCGGGCCGTTCGATGGATTAAGCGCTTAATCACGCTTCGTCGAAAAAGCCGATCGGGATTCGATCGGCTGGCCTGTCTCCGCCGTTGATGTATCTGTCGCCGCATCATGCAGCGATCGCGGCGCAGCACGCAAATATTCAGGACGCCGTCCCAAATACTAGGCAGCCCCCATGACAACGCTGAACGAAGTGGCCAAAGCCGCGGGCGTGACGCCCGCCACCGTCTCCAACGTGCTGCGCAACCGCGGCCGGGTGGGCGCGAAGACGCGCGAGCGCGTGCTGGCCGCGGTGGACGCGCTCGGCTACCGCCCGCACCTCGCCGCGCGCGCGCTGGCCGAGGGGCGCGCGCCCACCATCGCGCTGATGGTGTCCAGCATCGCCAACCCGTTCTACCCGGAGTTCGCGCTGGCCGTGGAGAACGCGCTGCGCGCGAGCGGGCGCTTCCTGATCATCTGCAACACCGAGAACGCGCCCGACATCGGCCGCGCGTACCTGCAGCAGATCGCGGGCACCTTGTCCGAAGGCGTGCTGGTGATGAACGCGAACCTCGATCTCGACGACCTGCAGCGCACCGTGGAGCGCGGCACGCCGGTGGTGCTGTGCATGTGGGAGCGGCCCGAGGCGGCGCCGGGCATGCCGAGCGTGGCCGTGAACTTCCGGCTGGCCGGCGAGCTCGCCGCAAGGCACCTGATCGCGCTCGGCCATCGGCGCATCGGCGCGGTGGTGGGCAGCAAGGCCACCGGCATCCACGCGGCGCGCTACGAGGGCTTCGTGGCCGCGCTCGACGCGGCCGGGCTCGACGGCGCGGCCGCGCCCGTGATCTTCGCGCCGGACACGATCCAGGGCGGCCACGAGGCGGCCAGCGCGCTGCTCGCGGCGGATCCCGAGCTCACCGCGCTGTTCTGCAGCAACGACCTGCCCGCGCTCGGCGTGCTGCACGCCGCGGCCGATGCCGGCTTCGCGGTGCCCGAGCGGTTGTCGGTGATCGGCATCACCGACATCGAGCTGGCCGCCGAATTCCGGCCCGCGCTGACCACCGTGGCCGTGCACACGGCCGAGGCGGCGGAGCTGGCGGTGGCCCTGCTCGGCGAGCTGATCGAGGGCGAGGGGGCCGGGCAGCCGATCACGCGCGTGGTGTCGGCGCCGACGCTGGTGGTGAGAAGATCGACGGCGCCCCCGCGCGCGCGCGCAGGCTGACGCGGCGCGCCGGCGCCGGGGCTCAGTCCGCGAA
>JASLEG010000312.1 GCA_030151225.1 Burkholderia sp.
GGCCGCGCCGTTCGACTGGACCGTGGCGGGCCTCGGCATGCTCGGTGCCGCCGGCGCGGCGGCCGGCATCACTGCGGCGGCCACGGGCTCGTCGGACGACGGCGCGCGCGTCGCGCCGGCCGCGTCGGTCGAATCGACGGCGCCACCGGCCGAGACTGGCTCCGTGGCCGACGTCGCACCGGCCGCGCACGGGGAGCAGGCGGCGGCCGAGCCTCGCGAGGCGCTTGCGGAGCCGTTCGTACCGCGCCTTGCCGATCCGGGCCCGACCGGCGATGCGCGCGATGCACTCGTCGTGGCCGTCCCGCCGCCGGCCCCCGCGATCACGCGGGTGATCGACAACGCCTCGGTCACGCCGCGACCGATCGGGTCCAACGGCACCAGTGGCGACCCGCGCCCGGTGATCGAGGGCACCGGCACGACGCCGGGCGACACGATCCGCGTGTACGCCGACGGCACGCTGCTCGGCACGGCCCTCGTCGCACCGGGCGGCGCGTGGCAATTGCGGGTGCCGGCCGATCACGTGCTCGCCACCGGGCTGCACGCGCTCACTGCCGTCGAGGCATCGCCCGACGGCCAGGCCAGCCAGCCGTCCGGGCCGTTCTGCGTGATGGTCGAGCCGGACGTGCCGAGCCGCCCGCTGTTCGACTACGTGATGGACGAAGTGGCGCCGTCCACCGGCCTGGTGAACCGCGGCGACACGATCAACGATGCGCGCCCCACGCTGATGGGGCGCGGCGAGATCGGCACCACGATCTACGTGTACGACGCCGGCCATGAAGGTCCGATCGGCAGCACCACGATCGGGGAGAGCGGCACCTGGGCGGCACGGGTCGACGTGCCGCTGGCCGAGGGGACGCACACCTTCACGGCGGTGGCCGTGAACCGCATCGGCAACTCCAGCGCCACGTCGCGCACGTTCGACGTGATCGTGGACACGATCGCGCCGGAGCAGCCGGCCATCGTGACGGTGATCGACCACGAAGGCGTGGTGACGGGCCCGATCGGCAACGGCGCGACCACCGACGACGTCCGACCCACCCTGAATGGCACGGCCGAGCCGAATGCCGTGGTGAGCCTGTTCGACGCGGACCGACTGATCGGCTCCACCCGAGCCGACATGCACGGCAACTGGACCTTCACACCGGCCACGGCACTCGCGGAAGGTCGGCACGTCTTCACGATCGTGGCGCGCGATGCCGCCTGGAACACCAGCGAGCCGAGCGCACCGCATGCCGTGGTGGTCGACACCGATCCCGGCACGGTCGAGATCAAGTCCTTGATGGATCGGGTGGAGCCGCAAACCGGCCTGGTGCCGCGCTTCGGTTTCACGAACGACACCTGCCCCGTGCTTGCGGGCCGCGCGAAGCCCGGGCTCGTCGTGACGCTGTTCGACGGGGACGTGGCGATCGGATCGACCCGGGCCGACGCGAAAGGCAACTGGCAGTTCGCCGTCGATGTGGCTCACCGCCTCGCCGAGGGCGCGCATGCGCTGACGGCGCAGTCGACGGGACCGACCGGCCGGCACAGCCCGCTGTCGCCCGATTACACCGTGACCGTGGATACCGTTGCACCCGAGCCGCCCAGCATCGATCGCGTATACGACGACGTCGGCGCGCACACCGGCCCGATTCCCGATCACGGCTACACCGACGACGCCAGGCCGACCCTGTCGGGCCGCGCGGAGCCGGGCGCATGGCTGATCCTGCGCGATGGCGCGAACGTGCTCGGCGAGGTGGTCGTGAATCGCGGCGGCTTCTGGTCGTTCACGCCGCAGCAGGCGCTCGGCGACGGCGAGCACGTGTTCACCGTGGTCGCGCGCGACGATGCGGGCAACGAGAGCCGGCCCGGCAGCGCGTTCACGGTGAACATCGATACCTCCGGCTCGCACAAGCCCGGCCAGCCGGTCGTGCTCGAGGTGATCGACGGAGTCGGCGCCGAGACGGGGCCCCTGCAACCGGGCGACCGGACCGACGACGCGCAGCCCCTCGTCAAGGGGAGCGCGCCGCCGGGCAGCGTGGTGTTCGTCTACGACAGCGTGTTCGGCGTCGAGCTGCTGCTCGGCAGCACGCAGGCCGACGGCGACGGTCGCTGGCAGTTTCGGGCCCAGCCACCGGCCGCACCGCTGGTGGACGGCGATCATCGGCTCGGCGTGGTGGCGGTCGATGCCGACGGCTTTCACAGTGCCCCCAGCGAACCGTTCGCGTTCACCGTGCTGGTCGGTGGCGTGGCGTGGTCGCCTGCGATCACCGGGGTGCTCGATGCGCTGCCGCCGCTGGCCGGCAACGTGCCCGATCACGGCGTCACGCGCGATGCGCATGCCACCATCACGGGTACCGCTGCGCCCGGCAGCACCGTGCTCGTCAGCGTCGACGGCCGGATCGCGGGCAGCGCGATCGCCGACCAGACCGGTCGCTGGTGGTTTCGTGGTCACGACGCGCTGAGCGAGGGCGAGCACGTCGTCAAGGTCGGCCCCGGCAGCGGGGCGACGGGCGCCGAATCGGGCGAATACCGGTTTGTGGTCGACACGCTCGCGCCGGCGGCCGCGTCGGCGCTCTCGCTGTACGACGACGTCGGCCCGCAGCGCGGTGTGCTCGGCGCGCTGGCGCTGACCGACGACGCCACGCCCACCTTCAGCGGCAAGGCGGAGAAGGGCGCGCTCGTCACGATTCACGACGGCGACGCCGTGATCGGTTCGGTGCGCGTGCAGGCCGACGGCAGCTGGGTGTTCCACCCCACCCAACCGCTCGCGGACGGCGCACACAGCTTCTCGGCCAGGGTGACCGACGCGGCGGGCAACACCAGCGCGCTTGGCCCGGCGCTCGATTTCACGGTCGATACGTCGGGCGAATCCTGCTTGCCCGAACCGTCACACAGCATCGTGATCAATCGGGTCAGCGACGCGCGCGGGCTGTTGCCGCAAGAGGCCGCCACACGCGATGCGTCGCCGTCGATCGGCGGCCGTGCCATCGCGAACGCGCTCGTGAAGGTGTTCGTGGACGGTGCCTTCGTGGGATCGGCTCAGGCGACGGGCGACGGGCACTGGCAGTTCCAGCCCACCACGCCGATGCGCGAAGGCTGGCACGAGATCACGGCCACGGCCACCGCGCCGGGTGGCGTGGAAAGCGCGCCGTCGCACGCGTTCGAGTTCTCGGTGGTGACCACGTCGCCGCCCGCGCCGACCGTCCATCTGGTGGAGAGCGTGGGTGCAGATCCGTATCCCTGGTCGCCCTACCGGGGGCTGTACGGCGACGATGCCATACCCAACTCCACGGTGATCGTCCACGACGGCGACACCGTGATCGGCGAAACGCGCGCGGACTGGACCGGCCGATGGCAGTTCACGCCGCTCCTGCCGCTCTCGGAGGGCACCCACCGGCTGTCGGCGGTGGTCGTGGATCCGGCCGGCAATCGCAGCGCGCGTGGCCAGGCCGTCGTGACCGAGGTGGACAGCAGCCGGTTCGACATCATCGTGGATGCCGTGGAGGATACCCGGGGCAGGGTGGGTATCGACGGCTGGACCTCCGATACCTCCATCACGCTGCACGGCCGCGCCTTGCCGGACACGCGGCTGGAAATCGGCGCGCACCGCAGCGCGTCCGACGCCGTGTCGTGCGGCAGCGTGATGTCCGACGCGCAGGGGAACTGGTCGATCACGATCGATACGTCGCGCTTCTACGTGGCCGGTCACGCATCGTATTTCTTCGAGATCACGATCCCGAACCGGGACGTGGCGTTCTCGCACGGGATCCACATCGGCCACGAAGCCCCGGCACGCTCGACCGACGAGCAGTTGACCGGCAGCGACGGCGATCGTGCGCCGATCCTGCCCGGCGGGATGACCGACGACGAAACGCCGGTGTTCAGCGGACGTGCGCCGCGCGGCCTGGTGGTGACCGTCTACGACGGCGAGGCCGTGATCGGCAGCACCGTGGCCCGCAGCGACGGCACCTGGGAGTTCCGGGTGCTGGAGCCGTTGACCGACGGCGCGCACAGCCTGTCGAGCACCGTCGGGCAGCCCGGTGGATTGACGAGCGGCCGGGGCGCCGCGTTCGACTTCACGGTGGACACACGCTATTTCGGCCACGACAGCACGTTCACGATCGCGATCGACGAGGTGATCGATCATGCGGGCAGCGTGACCGGAGCGCTGCAATTCGGTCAGTCCACCGATGACGCGCGTCCGGAAATTGCCGGCAAGGCGGCGGCGAACACGCTGGTGACCGTGCAGGTGGACGGCAACGCCGTGGGCAGCGTGACGTCGGGCGCGGACGGCCACTGGTCGCTGAGGATCGGGGCCGCGCTGGCGGAGGGCGATCACACCATCACGGCGAGCATCACGCTCGGCGGCACGCGCACCACCACCGCGCCGTTCCCCATCACGGTCGATCTCACCGCGCCGGCCCAGCCCACCATCGCGACCGCGTTCGACGACGTGGGCGAGCAGCAGGGCAAGGTCGCATCGGGCGCCCGCATCGACGACAAGACGCCGGGCTTCGCGGGCCACGCCGAGCCGGGCTCGCTGGTCACGATCCACGACGGCAGCACCGTGATCGGTTCGGTGCGGGCGGACGCGAACGGCAACTGGGCCTTCACCTCGCTCGTGCGGCTGTTCGACGGCGAACACACGTTCCATGTGGTGGCGCGGGACGCGGCCGGCAACACGAGCCCCGCCAGCGATCCGTTCGTGCTGGTGATCAACACCGTGCCGCCGCCCGTGCTGACCGAGGTGATCGACGTCGCCGGCGTGCTCACGGGCAACATCCTCGAGCTCGGGATCACCGACGACACGAAGCCCACCTTCCGCGGCACGGCCGAGGCACTGGCCGTGGTCACGCTGTACGCCCAGCGCGACCACGTATCGGTCGTGGTCGGCTCGGCCACCGTGGATGCCCACGGCAATTGGGCCATCGCGCCCTCGGCCGCGCTGGCGGACGGCACCTGGCAGATCACGATGCGCGCCGTGGACCCGCAGGGCAACGTCGGCGATCTGTCCGATCCGTATCGACTGACCATCGACACCAGCGTGCCGAAGCCGCCGTCGATCACCGACGTGATCGACGAGGTCGGCGCGTGGACCGGCCCGCTGAATCACGACGGCACGAGCGTGACCGACGATGCCCGGCCCATCCTGCGTGGCACGGCCGGGGCGAACGTCATCGTGGATCTGTACGACGACACGGGCGATGGCGCGCCGACGCGGATCGGCAGCGCGAAGGCCGGCGCGGACGGCAAGTGGCAATGTCAGCCGGACCTGCTGCTGCACGACGGCGCGCATGCGATCACGGCGCAGGCGCGCATCGCCACGGGCGCGGTCAGCGATCCGAGCGCCGAGTTCTCGTTCAGGGTGGAGGCGACCCACACGCCGGTGCCGGTGCCGCCCGTCATCAGCGGCGTGTACGACGACGCCCATCACCGGATCGACCCCGACGTGCCCACCAGCGCGGTGCGCCCGCAACTCGAGGGCACGGCGCCGGCCGGCTACACGGTGCTGATCTACGACAACGGGCAGGACCTGCTCGGCTCGGTGAAGGCCGACGGCAAGGGCAGCTGGCACTTCACGCCGACCGAGGATCTGGAGGAGGGGCAGCACGCGTTCTATGCGGCAGCGCGCGGCCCCCACGGCGAAACCGCGGGCGTCAGCAACACCTATCCGGTCGAGATCGGCGCGGCGTGGGACAGCCTCGATGCCCTGATCGCGGTGCCCGATGCGATGGACTGGGGCGCGCTCGCGGCACAGCACGCCGCGTTGCCCGGGCTCGCCGCGAAGCCGACGCTCGCCGATCTGCTGCATGACGGCGGTCGCGACCTGTTCGTCGGCGATACGCCGGCCTCGCAGGCATCGCACGCGCCAGCGCCGGTACTCGATCCCGCCAGCCTCGCCGGGGGCGGCGACTTCACCGCGGCGGGCGCCGGCGGCTACGTCCCGCGCGAGCACGACCCGACGCTGCTCTCGCAGCACGGCCTGGACGCGCTGTTCGGCTGATCGGCCAGATCGGCGGCCTGCGGCCCGCGCCACCCGCGCGGGCCGCGTCTTTCTCATTCTGCGAAGCCATATGTCACCTATCCGATTTCCCACTCCCGCCGGGCGCCGTGCCTGCGGTGCCGCCGCACTGCTGCAGCAGGCCGTGCGCCGCATGCGCCACGGCGATGCCGAGGGCGCCGAGGTGTCGCTGCGTCGCGTGCTCGAACTCGATCCCCGTCACGCCGACGCGCAGCATCTGCTCGGCGTGAGCTGTTTCCTGCTCGGCCGGCACGACGAGGCGGTCACGCACATCCGCGCGGCCCTGCGCGTGAACGGGGCGGCCGGCTATTTCGCCGACCTCGCGCTGGCGCTCGGCGCGCTCGGCCGCGACGACGAAGCCGCGCACGCCTACCGCGACGCGATTCGCATGGGCCTGCGCCAGCCACGCATCCACAACAATCTCGGCAACGTGCTGAATCGCCAGGGCGATACGCAGGGGGCCATCGATCAATACCGGCTCGCGATCGCCGTCGATCCGGGCTACTCGCTCGCGTACAAGAACCTCGCCACCGTGCTCGCGGAGACCGGCGCGACCGAGGACGCGCTGGCCGCCTTCGAGCAGGCGCTGAAGCTCGATGCGCGTTTCGGCGACGCCTGGCTCGGCTACGGCGGCTTGCTCGAGCGCGGCAAGCGCTTCGCCGAGGCCGAGGTCGCGTATCGGCGCGCGGGCCGCCCCGATCTCGCGCGCCACGCGTGTCGTCAGCTTGCCCGCTGGGACGAGCTCGGCGCACTGGACGCGGCGGTGGAACAGGCACTGGCGGGCACGGCACCGCCGGCCATGTCGCCGTGGGTGCTGCTGAGCCTCGAAGCCGCGGGCCCCGACCTGCAGCGCTCGGTTGCGGCGCGCTTCGCCGCGAGCCGCTGGCCGAGGGAGCTGGCCGCGCCGCCGCTGGTGGCGCGTGGCCACCGGCTCGCGGCCGCCGGGGTGCCGGTGCGCATCGGCTACCTGTCGGCCGACTTCAAGGATCACGCCACGATGCACCTGCTGGCCGGCGTGCTCGAACATCACGACCCGGCGCGCGTGGACGTGCGGCTGTATTCCTACGGCCCCCGCGTGGTCGACGCGTGGCGCGACAGGATCTCGCGCATGCCGCTGCCGTGCCACGAGATCGGCGAACTCGGCGATGCCGAGGCGGCCGAGCGGATCGCCCGCGACGGCGTGGAGATCCTCGTCGACCTGAAGGGCTACACCACCGGCGCGCGGCTAGGCATCACGGCGCGGCGGCCCGCGCCGGTGATCGTCAACTGGCTTGGCTATCCGGGCACGCTCGGCGAGCCGAGGCTGGCCGACTACCTGATCGGCGACGCGATCGTCACGCCGCCCGAGGCGCAGGCGGCGTACAGCGAAACGCTGGCGCTGCTGCCCGGTTGTTACCAGCCGAACGACGCACTGGATGCCGTCGATGCAGGCGCCGCGGCCTGCGCGACGCCCACCCGCACCGCGGCCGGCCTGCCCGAGCGCGGCTTCGTGTTCTGCAGCTTCAATCAGACCTTCAAGTTCGCGCCGGACCTGTTCGGCCTGTGGTGCGAGCTGCTGCGCGCGGTGCCGGACAGCGTGCTGTGGCTCGCCCAGCCGGCGGCCCCGGACGCCGAGGCGCAGCTGCGCGGGTTCGCGGCGGTGCGCGGCGTGACGCCCGAGCGCGTGATCTTCGCCGCGCGCCTGCCGCGCGACGCGCATCTGGCGCGGCTGCGGCTCGCCGATCTCGCCCTCGACACCTATCCGGTCGGCTCGCACACCACCGCCAGCGATGCGCTGCGCGCCGGCGTGCCGATGGTCACGCGCCTCGGCGCGAGCTTCGCGAGCCGGGTGGGCGCGAGCCTGCTGCACGCGGTGGGCCTGGACGCGCTGGTGACGCCCGACGCGAGCGCCTATCGCGAGCTGGCGCTCACGCTCGCCACCGATCCCGCGCGCCTGGCCGAGGTGCGCGCCACGCTCGACGCGGGCCGGCACGACGGCAGCCTGTTCGACCCGGCCGGTTTCGCGCGGCGGCTCGAGGCGCTGTACCACGCGATCCGCGAGCGCGAGCGGCACCGCGCGACATCGCCCGGCGCCGGGCCCGAGGTGCCGCCCGCACCGCTCGTGCTCGATGCGCATTTCTGATTCGTCAAATTTCAAGACATGTGCAATGTCATCAAAATCGGTCCGCCCGACGCAGCCCATAGGAATGGTTCTGCGTTCGATATCTGACGATGTCCGAGCCCGCTTCGCGACACGCGAGGCCGTTGCCCGCAGCAGGAGAAATCAGCATGGCTGAAACAGAGACGGCCGACCGGCCGGAGGAACGGGCCGACGACGCCCCGCAGACCGGCGAAACCACCTATCAGGACAGCCTGATGGATTGCGTCGCGTGGATGTGCGACCACTACGGCTTCGGCAGGAGCCGCGACGCGCTCGCGGCCGGGCTGCCGAAATTCGGGTTCCTGGCGCCCACCATGGTGCTCGACGCGTTCTCGAACGCGGGCATGCAGGCCGGCCTCGTGGAGCGCGAGCTGCGCATGCTGCCCGGCCACCTGATGCCGATGCTGCTGATCCGCAAGGACAAGGGCGGCTGCATCCTGCTGGGCGTGCGGCACGACCCCGATTCCGAGCGGCGCGGCGCGCTGCGCTGCCAGCTGTGGATGCCCGAGATCGCGGGCGGCCCGGTGGAATACACCGACGAGGCGCTCGGCGAGATCTACGGCGGCTTCGCCGTGCTGGTGAAACCGGCCGCCAAGGTCGACACGCGCGCCGGCGAGGCCACGCCCGAGCACGTCGGGCACTGGCTGTTCCGCACCGTGTGGCGCTACCGGCGCTTCTACTACAGCGCCGCCGTGGGCGCCCTGCTGATCAACGTGCTCGGGCTCGCCTCGATCTTCTTCACGATGAACGTGTACGACCGCGTGGTGCCGAACCAGGCCTTCGTCACGCTGTGGTCGCTGGCGATCGGCGTGGCCGTGGCGATGGCCTTCGAGGGCATCTCGCGCCATACGCGCTCGCACCTGCTGGATGCGGCCGGCAAGAAGGCCGACCTGGTGATGGGCACGATCCTGTTCCGCAAGGCGCTGTCGATCCAGATGGAGCACAAGCCCGCGTCGTCGGGCTCGTTCGCGAATCAGCTGCGCGAGTTCGAATCGGTGCGCGACTTCGCCACCTCGGCCACGCTGTCGGCCGTGACCGACCTGCCGTTCGTGCTGCTGTTCGCGGGCGTGATCTTCGCCGTGGCCGGGCCGCTCGGCTGGATCCCGGGGCTGATGATTCCGGTGATCGTGGGCATCAGCGTGGCGATCCAGTTTCCGCTCGCGCGCGCGATGAAGGAAAGCCTGCGCGAGGCGTCGCTGAAGCAGGGCGTGCTGATCGAATCGATCGAGGGCCTCGAGACGCTGAAGGCGGTGGGCGGCGAGGGCTACATGCAGAAGCGCTGGGAAACCTTCAGCGCGATGCAGGCGGCCACCTCGCAGCGCACCAAGACGCTGTCGTCGCGCGCGATGACGGCCGTGCAGTTCCTGCAGCAGCTGCAGACGGTGGTGATCGTGGTGACCGGCGTGTACCTGATCACGGCGGGCCGGCTGACCCAGGGTTCGCTGATCGCCACGGTGATGCTGGCCGGGCGCGCCACCGCGCCGCTCAACGCGGTGATGGGGCTCGCGCTGCGTTTCCAGCAGGCCAAGGCCGCGTTCGATTCGCTGAACAAGCTGATGGCGATGCCGTCCGAGCGCGATCCGAGCCGCGAATACCTGGCCGATCCGCCGCTCGAGGGGCGCGTGGAGCTGAAGGGCGTGCGCTTTTCCTATCCGGCGCCGCCGATGCAGCCGAACCCCGAGGTGCTGAAGGGCGTGGCGCTCGCGATCGAGCCGGGCGAGCGGGTGGCCGTGCTCGGGCGCATCGGCAGCGGCAAGTCCACGCTGCTGCGCGTGATGGCGCGCCTCTACGTGCCGAGCCAGGGCGCGATGTTCCTCGGCGGGCTGGCCGTCGAGCAGATCGATCCGGCCGACTGGCGCCGCGCGGTGGGCTACGTGGGGCAGGACGCGCGCCTGTTCCACGGCTCGCTGCGCCAGAACGTGATGCTCGCGCGGCCCGACGCCACCACCGAGGAGCTGCTGCGCGTGCTCAAGCTCACCGGCCTCGACCACGTGGCCGCGCGCCATCCGATGGGCGTGAACCTGCCGATCGGCGAGGGCGGCTCGGGCCTGTCGGGCGGGCAGCGCCAGCTGGTGGCGCTGGCGCGCACGCTGCTCATGCGCCCGCAGTTGCTGCTGCTCGACGAGCCCACCAGCGCGATGGACACGCAGACGGAAGCCGCCTTCATCGAGCACCTGTCGCGCGCCACGGCGGGGCAGACGCTGGTGATCGTCACGCACCGGCCCTCGCTGCTGAAGCTGGTGGATCGCATCGTGGTGATGGACGACGGCCGCGTGCTGGCCGACGGGCCGAAGGACGCGATCCTCGCGCAACTGGCCGGGCAGGGCGAGCCCGGCGCGCAGGACACCGTGCGCGCCGCGCCACGGCCGGGTCGCACGATCCGCATGCGCCCGGCCGGCAGCGTCGAGGCCCCCGCGCCGGCCGGCGCCAACGACCGCAGCCACGAGGCGAACGCGAAGGAGGGCAACGCATGATCGCGCCACTCCGCAACTGGCTCGCGAGCCGGCGCAAGCCCACCATGCGCAAGGCCGAGCGCGATTACCTGAGCGACATGCGCGAGGCGCTGCTCACGCAGTCGTCGCCGGGCTCGAAGGTGATCCTGTACGTGATCGCCGCGCTGCTCGTGGTGTTCCTGATCTGGGCCAGGCTCGCGCGCGTGGAGGAGATCACGCAGGGC
This sequence comes from Burkholderia sp., assembly GCA_030151225.1. Taxonomy (GTDB): domain Bacteria; phylum Pseudomonadota; class Gammaproteobacteria; order Burkholderiales; family Burkholderiaceae; genus Burkholderia. The sequence continues at coordinate 10,819 of JASLEG010000312.1, forward strand.
GAGGCCACCGTGATCTCGCGCAGCCGCGAGCAGGTGATCCAGAGCCTCGAGGGCGGGATCCTCGAGGAGATGAACGTGCACGAGGGCGACATCGTCAGGAAGGGGCAGGTGCTGCTGAAGATCGACCCCACCCGCGCGCAGACGAGCTATCGCGAGGCCTATTCGAAGGCGGTCGGCCTGAAGGCCACGCTCGCGCGGCTGCGCGCCGAGGCGTTCTCGCAACCGCTGGTGTTTCCGCCCGACGTGCTGCCGGCCACCGACGTGGTGCAGATGGAAACCCGCGCCTACACCTCGCGGCGTCATGCGCTGGACGAGTCGATCGCCGCGCTCGAACGCAGCTACGTGCTGCAGCAGAAGGAGATCGCGCTGGCCGAGCCGCTCGCGGCGCGCGGGCTGATGTCGGACGTGGAGCTGCTGCGCATGAGGCGGCAGGCCAACGACCTGCAGTCGCAGATGGTGGAGCGCCGCAACCGCTATCAGGCCGATGCGAATTCCGAGCTCACCAAGCTCGAACTCGAACTCGCGCAGACCAACGAGTCGCTGGTCGGGCGACGCGACGTGCTGTCGCGCACCACGATCGTGGCGCCCGTGTACGGCACCGTGAAGAACGTGCGGGTGAACACGATCGGCGGCGTGATCCAGCCCGGCGAGCACATCCTGGAGATCGTGCCGCTGGAGGATCAACTGCTGGTGGAGGGCAAGATCAAGCCGTCCGACGTGGCGTTCCTGCGGCCGGGGCAGGCGGCCACGGTGAAGATCACCGCCTACGACTTCGGCATCTACGGCGGGCTCAAGGGCAAGGTGCAGTACATCAGCCCCGACACGCTGAAGGACGACGCCAGGGCCGCCACCGGCAAGGACACCACCTTCTACCGCGTGCAGGTGCTGACCGATCGCGCCTATCTGGAGGCCGGCGGCAGGCATCTGCCGATCATGCCGGGGATGATCGCGCACGTCGAAATCCGCACCGGCGAAAAGACCATCCTCGACTTCATCCTGAAGCCGATCTTCAAGGCTCGGGAAGCCTTCCGGGAGCGTTAAGCCATGTCAGTCAATCCTGTTCCCGATCGTGTGCGATCGGGCACGTATCCCTGCGCGGCCGGCGGTGCGCCGCTGCCGCTGCGTCGTACCACGCTGGCGGTGCTGCTCGCCACCGGCGTGCTGGCCGGCGCGTATGCCGCGCCGGCCGCGGCCGCCGTCGAACCACGTGCTGTCGCGCCGTCTGCCGTCGATACCGATTCCGGCGACGGCGACGGCGAGGTCGTCACCATTTCCCTGTCGAGCGACGCGCATCTGGTCGGCGAGCTGACCGGGGCCGCGCGCGCGGCGCGCCTGCAATGGCTCGAGGCACGTCGCGCGCAGCGCACCGAGCACGCGCTGCGGATCGCGGCGATGCTGAATGCCACGCAGGGCGGGTTCGTGGTTCGGCCGCCCGAACCGGTCGCCGTCGCGGTGGCCATCGCCGATCCGTCACCCGCGCGCCGTGTGACCGGCGACGCGCAGCCGGCGCCGACGGCCCCCCCGCGCGAGGCGCCCGTCATCACCGACCCGCCACCGAAGCCGCCGCCGCACGGCGCGTCGCGCACCGCCCGTGCCGCGGCAGCCG
>JASLEG010000384.1 GCA_030151225.1 Burkholderia sp.
GCCCTGGAAGCGATGACCCGTCCGCTGGGTCTGCCGGAAATCAACCTCGTACAGTCGTTCGAGAACCTGGACCTGGAAGCCAAGTCCGTGGTGTCGACCGAGGGCCTGGTCGATGCGCTCAAGGCGATTGGTGCGGGTGTGGCCCGTGTGGCCAAGTCCACGCTTCAGGGCACGCTCAACGCCATGGGCAAGCTCTCCGGTACCGTGCCGGTGACGGTCAAGCGGATCAATGCCGTGCTCGAGAAGGCGGCTTCGGCCACCGACAAGGGCGGCGAGATCAAGGCCGGTAACCTGCCCAAGCGCTTGCATCGCGATGGCAAGTGGCCCGAGTCGCTGAACACCTACATGGCTCAGTACGCGCCCTTCGCTTCGAAGATGATCTCGAAGTACCCGGTTGCGGCACGCAGCGCGCTGGTGGCGAACATCGCCCTGGCCTTGCAGGTGGACTTCAGCTCGCCCGATACGTTCCTGACCTCGCTCACCGCGACTGCCAAGCAGTGGAAAGACCCGCGCAAGATGGCCGGTCTGACCACCGCCGACATGAGCTTCGACGTGCCGGGTGTCGGTCCGTACTTCGATACCTTCGAAGCGGTCGAGTACGACGGCGACAACGACGGTGCCAAGCGTCTGACCGCGTTCGTGAACGAACACGGCATGCGCGGTACCTCGCAGCGTGGCAAGGTCAAGGCGCCGGAGCTGGACGTGGTCAAGGCGCTGTCCCGCGCCGAGATCGAGGGTAGCCTCAAGCCGCTGCTGTCGGTGCTCGAGTCCATCAACTTCGAGACGCTGAAGAAGAACAGCAAGGCCGCCACCAACGACTGGTTCGACGCCGCGGCCAAGCTCTACAACGCCACCAAGGTCGAGAAGGCCGTGGCTCGCAAGACCCATCCCAAGGAATGGGAAGTCCTCAACTGGGGTCTGTGCGCCACGTGGATCCTCGCCCTGGACTGGGGCGTGCATTCGGCCAACGACCTGGTTCGCACGGCCCGCGCTGTGATCGACTACGCCGATCGTTCGCTCGGAAGCAAGGGCGAGGCCTCCACCGAGGACCGCGATCCCGATGCCCCGGCGGCCACGCCGGTGCCGACCGAGCCGGCCGCTGCCGAGGGTTCGGGCACGCCTTCCGCCCAGCCGGGTACCCCGGGTGAACCCGGTGCCCTGGAAACGGACACGGGCGATACCACGGTCTCCGCCGAAGGCGTTGCCGGTGCAGCAGGTGGTGCTCTCGTGTCGACGATCCCGGGTGTGAGCATGATCGCCGGTGGCGCCATGGGCCACAAGATCCAGGAAGCCGGCCGCACGATCAAGAAGCTGGAAGATCAGCTGGCTCTGAAGAAGGAGCACCTGGCCGACCTGCGCGTGCACCACGCTTCCAAGGGCAGCAAGAGCGTGTCCCATGAAGAGCTGGTCGCTTCCCAGGAAGGTGTCGCCGGTGCCGTCGGCGGTGCGCTGCTGAACACCATCCCCGGGGCCAGCCTGCTCACCGGCGGTGTGATGGGACACACCCTGGAAGAGAAGAACAAGCGGATCCAGGAACTGAAGGACCAGATCAAGGAAGTCGATGACCAGATCAAGGAACTCAACGCCAAGGTATCGGCCGAGGGTCTGGAGATCTCCATGGAAGCGGACATCAAGCAGCTGAAGTCCGGCAAGCGCGTCAAGTACAGCCACGGCCACGGCAAGATCGTCAAGGTCTACACCGGCCCGTTCAAGTACAAGGGCGAGACCCACCACGCCTCCAAGGACACGCCCAAGTTCGAAGTGAAGTCCGAGAAGGGCCATCACTCGATCCACAAGGCGTCGGCCCTGGCGCTGGCGTAAGCGGTACGTAGCAAAAAAAAGAGGGAGCCCGAAGGCTCCCTCTTTGTATGTTTTTTACCGTTTCCGAGTAACTTTGTACTTTGAAAACTCTATGGTGTGCAAGTCATAGCGTGCTTTCTTACGAATGGCCGTAAGCCACAGCACCGCCGGCAGGTGACGTCGATCCCTCGACGCTTCAATGTGATTTGACCCTAGAGGAGCCCTTATGCGCCTTGTTTCGCACCACCTACAGAAAGGTCAGACCGATGCACTCACCATCCAAGCAGCCGATACCCCTCGGTTGGGTGAAGCCCACCATCGCTACGACATCACGGGGTTAGACACCTCGCTCAACCCGCATGCACTCGATCCCGATGGCATGCGTGTCTGCTACGATCGACTTCCGATCATCTTCCATAACAGCGCCGTCCCGTCCGAGCAACCCAACGGCCTGACCATGGAATCCCTGTTAGCCATCTGTCAGGAACGTCTGGCAGTCCCAGCGACAGATCCGGAAACCCTCGCAGCTCAAGAGCATTTAGCGCGCGCCATGAATTCGCTGCGCAATGCCCATATCCGTCGAGCGCGAGAACGAGCATACCAATCCCAGCATGCGTCCGCGTGCGGGTAACGATCGAATACTCAGGGGCAAAGGCCAGCACCGTCGGGGAGATGGTGCTGGTCACTTATGCCGTTTTCCCGATGATCATCGAGAGCGTAGGTAATTAATTACCATGGGGTGGTATTTGCTTACTAGCGTTCTCAAGGGTATACAGGGGACTACGCACGTTAACACATTCACTTTGGAAGACCACCCGCTTGAGACATTGAGCACACAGAGGGCATTGCCATGCGAACCCTAACCGAACACCTGATGGCGGAAGGTGAGAATCCGGCCACTGTCATTGCCATGGACGAGCCGCTGCCCGGCTTCGCCCACATGCGATATGACGTGCTGGGATTCAATACGGTGTACAACCCGGCCGCCGACGTCCAGGGCACGCCTGCGCACTTCACGCGCCTGCCCATTATCTTCCAGTCCGACCCCGATCGTCCGGCACACCTGCCGCAAGACGGTGTCAGTACGGAAGCGCTTTTGGCCGTCTTGGTTGACCACCTGCAAAGTCAACTGGCCACACCCCAGGCCTGCCACGAATACGCGGCAGCGGCCCAGAACGTGCAACAAGCCTTGGTTGCACTAGCCCACCGTCGCCAGCGCGTCAGCGGAGATAGCAACATCATCTCCCTAGGCATGTTTCGCCAGACCGCGGCATAAGACCTTC
>JASLEG010000011.1 GCA_030151225.1 Burkholderia sp.
GCCCGTTATCTGTTTATAATCAAAGCAATTTTAAAGGATTCGAAGGTGGTTGTATGCTGGATCGTGAAGGCTTTCGCCCGAACGTCGGCATCATCCTGCTGAACGCGCGCAATGAGGTGTTTTGGGGCAAACGGCTTCGCGAGCATTCCTGGCAATTCCCGCAAGGGGGCATCAAGTACGGTGAGACCCCCATGCAGGCGATGTTCCGGGAATTGCACGAGGAGACGGGGCTGCACCCCGAGCACGTCAAGATCATCGGTCGCACGCGCGACTGGTTGCGTTACGAGGTGCCTGACAAGTTCATCAAGCGCGAGGTCCGCGGGCATTATCGCGGGCAAAAGCAGATCTGGTTTCTGCTGCGGATGGTCGGACGCGATTGCGACATTTGCTTGCGCGCAACCGACCACCCGGAGTTCGACGCCTGGCGCTGGAACGAGTATTGGGTGCCGCTGGACGCCGTGATCGAGTTCAAGCGGGATGTCTATCAGTTGGCGTTGACGGAACTGTCGCGTTTCCTGCGGCGGCCGGCGCAACGGCCCGACGGCGAGCGCGTACGCGCCGCCGTGCGTCCGGTGCGCTATCCGCGCATGATCGGCTCCGAGCCGATCGATGCTTCGCAGGTATGCTCCGAGGTCGAACCGGGCGCCAGCGCGCTCGACGAAGCCCCTGGCCGTTTCCTGATGCGCGACTGATCCGGGCCGACCGGGTCGTCAATCAAACAGGCATCGAAGCATGTCCGGGCGCGGCAGCGGTTGCCGCGCCCTTTTTTCGAGGTGTGCAATTTGAAATCCTTCGCTCTCGCTGCGGCGTCGCTGGCCGCGGTTGCCGTGCTGGCCGGCTGCGCTCACTCCAAAACGCAAAGCCAGACGTCCAACAAGGACGACAGCACGTTCGTCTATCTGCTCGACCGCCAGCCGACCTGGCGCGAAAACACGGTCGACACGCTCCCGCCGCTACCGCAACCGGCCGATCTCGTGCAGTTCGAGGTCTCGCAGAACTCGCCGCTGAAATTTTTCGTCGACACCAAATCGCTGTCGGTCGGTACCGACGGCATCGTGCGCTACACCTCGGTGATCACGAGCCCGACCGGCGCGCGCAACGAGATCTACGAAGGCATCCGCTGCGACACCTACGAATGGCGCCAGTACGGCGCGCTCAATGCGGACCACAACGGCTGGGACCGCACGGTCGCGACCGACTGGCAGCGCATCGAGAACGGCAACCTGAACGCCTATCGCGCGGCGCTCTATCAGGATTACTTCTGCTCGAACAAGATGCCGGTGACCACCAAGGCGTCGAAGATCGTCGAGAACCTGCGCGCGCATCGCACGATCCTGAGCCAGGAAGTGCGCTGAGGCAGGCCTTCGGCATCAACGGAAAAAAGAGCCCGCTGCGAAGCGGGCTTTTTCATTGCGGCGCGGCGTGCGTCAGACCAGCACGAGATTGTCGCGATGGATCAGTTCGGGCTCGAGCATGTAGCCGAGCACCGTCTCGATCTCGCCGCTCGGCCTGCGCTGGATCAGCTTGGTCTCGGCGCTGCTGTAATTGGTGAGCCCGCGCGCGATTTCGCGGCCGGCATCGTCGACGCAGGCGATCACCTCGCCGCGTGCGAACACGCCCTGCACCGCCACGATGCCGATCGGCAGCAGGCTCTTGCCGCCGGCGGTCAGCTTCTCCACCGCGCCGGCGTCGATCACGACGTGGCCGCGCACCTGCAGGTGATCGGCCATCCACTGCTTGCGCGCGGCCATGCGCGCCGTGCGCGCGATCAGCTGGGTGCCGATCGCCTCGCCGGCCGCGAGCCGCACCAGCACGTCAGTCTCGCGGCCGCTTGCCACCACGGTGTTCGCGCCGCTGTGCGCGGCGCGCTTGGCCGCGAGGATCTTGGTCAACATGCCGCCGCGACCCAGGCTCGAGCCCGCGCCACCGGCCATCGCCTCGAGCTCGAGCGCGCCGGCATCGGCCTCGCGCACCAGCGTGGCCGCCGGATCCTTGCGCGGATCGGCCGTGAACAGCCCCGACTGATCGGTCAGGATCACGAGCGCGTCGCCTTCGATCAGGTTCGCCACGAGCGCGCCGAGCGTGTCGTTGTCGCCGAACTTGATTTCGTCGGTCACAACCGTGTCGTTCTCGTTGATGATCGGCACCACGCCGAGCCGCAGCAGCGTGAGCAGCGTCGAGCGCGCGTTCAGGTAGCGTTCGCGATCCGCCAGATCGGCGTGGGTCAGCAGGATCTGCGCGGTGCGGATGCCGTGCTCGCCGAAGCGGCTCTCGTACACCTGCGCAAGCCCCATCTGGCCCACCGCCGCGGCGGCCTGCAGTTCGTCGATCTCGCGTGGGCGCTTGCTCCAGCCGAGCCGCTGCATGCCTTCGGCGATCGCACCGGAGCTGACCAGCACCACCTCCTTGCCGGCCTCGCGCAGCGCGGCGATCTGCGCGGCCCAGCGGCCGATCGCCTCGTGATCGAGCCCGCGCCCGTCGTTGGTGACGAGGCTGGAACCCACCTTCACAACCAATCGCTTCGAATCGGCGATGATCGAACGCATCGTGCGCTGTCTCCTGTCAGTGAAGCGCAATCCAATCGGGGGCGCGGCGAGCCGGAACGCCCGCCGCGCGAATGAGGAAGCGGCGGATTCACGCGGATCCACCGCGAGCCGCCTGGTGAGGCGCCCCGGGCCCAGCTCAGTCGGCGTCCGACGCCGGCGGCAGGTCCTTGCCGGCCGGTGCGTCGCGGAAGCGCACGTCGGCTGCCAGATCTTCCGCCTCGGCCGCGCGATGCGCGTCCGAATGGGCCGACACGTAGTCGTACACGGCATAGACGAGGCTGTCGCAGCCCTGCCCGGTCAGCGCGGAAATCTCGAACACCGGGCCATCCCAGCCAAAGCGGCGGATGAAATCGGCGACGCGCTCGGCGCGCTCGTCTTCCGGCACCATGTCGAGCTTGTTCAGCACGAGCCAGCGCGGCTTCTCGTACAGCGCCTCGTCGTATTTGCGCAGCTCGCCGACGATCGCCTTCGCTTCGGCCACCGGATCGACGGTTTCGTCGAACGGCGCGAGATCAACCAGGTGCAGCAGCACGCCGGTGCGCTGCAGGTGGCGCAGGAACTGGTGACCGAGGCCCGCGCCTTCCGCCGCGCCCTCGATCAGGCCCGGAATCTCGGCGTGGTGCGCGTCGGACCGAGCAAGAGCTTCGTGATCGCGGACATTCCCGGGTTGATCGAGGGCGCGGCGGAAGGTGCGGGTCTCGGTCATCGTTTCCTGCGCCATCTCCAACGCACGGGCGTACTGCTGCATCTGGTCGATCTTGCGCCGTTCGACGAGAACGTCGACCCGGTCGCGGAGGCGAAAGCCATCGTGAACGAACTGCGCAAATACGACGAAGCGCTGTATGAGAAGCCGCGCTGGCTCGTGCTGAACAAGCTCGACATGGTGCCGGACGACGAGCGCGAAGCTCGCGTCGATGATTTCCTGAAGCGTTATGAGTGGGACGGCCCGGTTTTCGAAATTTCCGCGTTGACGGGACAGGGCTGCGAGGCGCTGACCTACGCGATTTTCG
>JASLEG010000027.1 GCA_030151225.1 Burkholderia sp.
ACCACCTGCACCGGCTCGCCCAGGCCCTCCCACTGGATCGCCGTGCGCAGGATGTCGTGGCGCGCGATCACCCGGCCCAGCGCCTCGAAGAACGCGTCCAGCTGCTCGCGGCGCGCGAACGCAAACGACGCGTTCAGCAGGTACGGGTCGCCCTCGCGCGCCAGCAGATGGTGAAACAGCACGCCTTCCTGCAAGGGCGCGAGCGGATAGATATCCTGAACGTTCGCCACGCCGCCCGGCACCCGCGCGACGATCCGAGCGATCGCCTCCTCGCTCAGGGCGACCAGCGGCAGCATCGCCGGCGTGATCGCCTCGCACCCCGCCACGATGCCATTTTCCGGCACCACGAGGCCCGCCGGCGACGCCGCCCCGCCTTCGCGCCGCGCCGCGTCGATCGTCTGCGCCAGCGCGGCCAGCGTCGGCGCGTTGAACAGCGCCGTCACGTCCATGCGCCACCCGGCGCGCTGCATCCTTTCGATCACTCCGATCGCCAGCAGCGAATGACCGCCGAGTTCGAAGAAATTGTCCTGCCGACCGACCTGTTCGACATGCAGCAGCTCGCTCCAGATCCGCGCAAGGGCGATTTCGACGCTGCCGCGCGGCGCCTCGTATGCCTTGAGCGCATAGGCATGCATATCCGGCGCGGGTAGCGCCTTCCTGTCGAGCTTGCCGTTCGACGTCAGCGGCAGCGCCTCCAGATGCACATAGGCCGCAGGGACCATGTACTCCGGCAGTCCGGCAAGCAGATGCTCGCGCAACGATTCGGTCTCGCAGGCTTCACCGGTGTAGTAGGCCACCAGGCGTTTGTCGCCCGCCCCATCTTCCCGCGCGATCACGACGGCATCGCGCACGCCCGGACAGCGGGCCAGCCTCGCGCCGATTTCGCCCAGCTCGATGCGGAACCCGCGCAGCTTCACCTGATCGTCGTTGCGTCCCAGGTATTCGAGAGTGCCGTCAGGCAGCTGACGGGCAAGATCGCCGGTGCGGTACATCCGTGCGCCGGCGACACCGAACGGGTCCGGCACGAAGCGCTCCGCCGTCAGATCGGCGCGGTTCAGATAGCCGCGTGCCAGACCTGCCCCGGCGACATACAATTCGCCCGCCACGCCGCGCGGCACCGGCTCGTGCGCGCCGTCCAGCAGATACGCGCCGAGATCGGCGAGCGGCCGGCCGATCGGACTGCTGCCCGCGTGTCGCGCGTCGGCGGCATCGAGCGGCCGGTAGCTGACGTGGACCGTGGTTTCCGTGATGCCGTACATGTTGACCAGTCGCGTCGCCGCATTGCGGCGATCGTCGTACCACGGCGCAAGCATGGCGGTGTCGAGCGCTTCGCCGCCGAATACCACGTGGCGCAGACGATGCGCCGCATCGCTCGCACGCTGCGCGGCAATCAGTTGCCGGAAGGCGCCCGGGGTCTGGTTCAACACGGTGACGCCGGCCTCGCACACCAGCGCGTAAAACGCCTCGGCCGATTGCGCGACCGTTTTCGGCACGATCACGAGCCGCCCGCCCAACAGCAGCGCCCCCCAGATTTCCCATACGGAGAAGTCGAAGGCGAACGAATGGAACAGCGTCCAGACGTCGTCGCCGGTGAAACCGAAATCCGTCCGGGTCGTCGCGAGCAGCCGCACCACATTGCGGTGCGTGACCGTGACGCCCTTGGGCAGCCCGGTCGAGCCCGACGTGTAGATCACATAGGCGAGATGGTCGGGCAGGCTTCGACGATGCGGATTGCGCTCGGGCATCGCGTCGAACACGGCCCGGTCGTGGTCCAGGCACAGCGTGTCGATGTCGTGTGCGGGCAAGGCTCCGCGCACGGACGACTGCGTCAGCAGCACGGCCGGCCGGCAATCCTCGAGCATGTACGCGAGACGTTGCGGCGGATAGGCCGGATCGAGCGGCACGTACGCGGCACCCGCCTTGAGAATGCCCAGCACGCCCACGATCATCCCGACGCTGCGCTCCACGCAGATCGCCACCCGTGCATCCGCACCGACGCCGCGTGCGATCAACGCATGCGCGATCCGGTTCGCCCGCGCGTTCAGCGCCGCGTAACTGAGCGCGACGCCTTCGTGCACGAGTGCCGTGGCCTCCGGCGTGCGCTCGACCTGCGCCTCGAACAGCGCGTGCAGCGACGCATCGCGCGGATAGTCCGCGTCGGTGCGATTCCACCCGTGCAGCACCTGCTCGCGCTCGGCCGCCGACAAGATCGGCAGGTCCCGCACCGGCCGCTCCGGGCTCGACTCCAGCGCGGCGGCGAGGCTGTCCAGCGCGGCCGTCATGTAGCCGCCGATGCGTGCCGCGTCCTGCTCCGCCGTGACCTGCACGGTCAGGGCGAAGCCGTCATCACGGTCGTCGACCGACAGCACCAGCGGATAGTTGGTGCGTCCACCGGAATCCAGCGATTCGATGCCGGGCCATGCCGCCGTGTCGGCCGGCGTCGCGCCGTGGCGATAGTTCAGCAGCGCGCTGAACAACGGCGTCGGCGCCGCGATGCCGCTGCATCGTTGCGCCAGCGACAGCGACGCGTGTTCGTGCCGCAGCAGCCGGCTCAGCAGCCGATGCGTGTTCACCACGGCCGCTCGCGTGCCCGTGCGCCCGGCATCGACCCGCACCGGCAGCGTGTTGATGAACATGCCGAGTGCGCGCCCTGCGCCGGCGCCGCCCTGCATCCGCCCGAACAGCACCGTGCCGAACACCACGTCCTCGCGGCCCGAGGCGCGCGCGAGAACGTGTGCCCAGGCCAGATGGAACAGGCTCGCCACGCCGACGCCGGCCTGCCGCGCCTGCACGCGCAGGCGCTGGGCAAGCGTGGCATCGAGCACCGTGTGCGATTCAGCGATGTCGTGACCGTCGCCACGCACGTCGCGCAGGCCGAACGGCAGCGTGGGCTCGTCGACGTCGCCGAGCATCTCGTGGAAGAAGGCCTCGTGTTCGTCGCGGCCCACGCCCAGGCGCGCCTGCGCGACGTAGTTGCGGAACGGCACCGGCTCGGGAAGTTGCTCGGCGGCGTCGGCCAGATACGCATGCACTTCGCGCTCCACTTCGGCCAGCCCCGTGTGATCGATCGCGAGGTGGTGAAAGACCAGCAGCAGCACCCAGCGCTGCCGCACGGCGTCGTGCGCGAAAGCGAGCCTCAGCAGCGGGGCCGTGCCCAGATCCAGCCGCAGGCGACGGGCATCGAAACGTTCGTGCAACTGCTGCGCGACGTCGCCGTTCGCGGCGTCGAGCTCGATCTCTTCGACCTGCAGCGGCGCGTGGCGCCACACCACCTGCACCGGCTCGCCCAGGCCCTCCCACTGGATCGCCGTGCGCAGGATGTCGTGGCGCGCGATCACCCGGCCCAGCGCCTCGAAGAACGCGTCCAGCTGCTCGCGGCGCGCGAACGCAAACGACGCGTTCAGCAGG
>JASLEG010000064.1 GCA_030151225.1 Burkholderia sp.
CCAGACCTTGCCGGCGGTTTCCGGATCCTGAACGGTGATCAATGACGCATTCGCCACCTTCTGCATGTTCTTCGCGCAAGGCGTGTCGAACGGGATCAGTGGCGGAGGCAGCATGCTGTCGACCGGCAACTGAGCCAGTCGTCCCTCGTCGTCGACCTGATAGATCTCCCAGACCTGATTGACCTCGTAGAACACGTACACGTATCCGCCCCGCAGGCTGCGTACCGTGTAATGCGCCTCGGCCGTTTTCCCGAGCGGAATCGCCGGCTCCGGATCACCCACTGACTCGGCAGCCTTCGGCGCCGCTGGTGTTGTCGGCGGCGTCCCTGGGCGCGCCAGAAACGCCTTTTCCGGCGCGATGCCATAACGCGTCAGCAAAATCGGCAAGCCTTGTTTTTCGCAATACGGGCAGGGGGGGAAGGTCATGAATGAGCCCGATAGGACGAGTCAGATAAATCCCGAGAGATAGAAAATGCGTCGTGTGAATGGACACATTTCGGCCGCCTGATTCTCTCTTTTCGATTCGCCCGGACACAACCCGGTCGCGCGCAAGTGTCGCAGTGCTCAATGCATTTGATCGTCGTGCTTGGCTGCGACTACATAGCGCACCGATGGTGGTTCGAACGTCACCGGAGTCGTATCAGCTAAAAAATAAAATTGAAAAGTAATCCAAATCAATTTAGCGAAGGAATTCGACGATTACCCGTGAATGAATTGACGATCGACACATCGGTGAAGCCGAGCCACCTCGGGTAAACACGAAACCCACCCCGCCGCATCCCCCCGCGATAGGCCCGAACAATAGCCGGTATGGAAATTTCGTCTTTCCTGCCGCGCCGCCTCGCCGCGTACCATTGCTCGCAACGGAAGGCACCCGATCTTCCGCACCGCAGCACCCGACAACACATCCGTATCGATCCGCTCCGACGCCGAAAACGCCGTGTTTTCCCGGCCTCGGCGGCACCATTCTCGCGCCATTGAGGAGACACCCGGTGAGCAAGAAAATAATCGACGTCGAGCAATTCCTCGACGACAACCGCTTTTCCCCCTTCCAGTGGACGATCCTCGTCCTCAGCTTCCTGATCGTGTCGATCGACGGCCTCGATACCGCCGCGATGGGCTACATCGCGCCGGTGCTGATCAGCGAATGGCACGTGTCGAAGGCGGCGCTCGCGCCGGTGATGAGCGCGGCCCTGCTCGGCCTCGCGTTCGGTGCGCTGACCGCCGGCCCGCTGGCCGACCGCTTCGGCCGCAAGAAGGTGATCGTGGTGTCGGCGCTGCTGTTCGGCGCGATGACGCTGGCCAGCGCGGCGGCCTGGTCGTTGTGGTCGCTCACGGTGTTCCGCTTCGTCACGGGCCTCGGCCTCGGCGCGGCGCTGCCGAACACGGTCACGCTGATGAGCGAATACGTGCCGCGCCGGCGCCGCTCGCTGCTCTCCACGCTGATGTTCTGCGGCCTGTCGATCGGTTCGGCCTCGGCCGGCTTCGTGGCCTCGGCCGTGATCCCCGGGCACGGCTGGCGCAGCCTGCTGATCGTGGGCGGCGTGCTGCCGCTCGTCTGCGTGGTGTTCCTCGTGCTGATCCTGCCCGAATCGGTGCGCTTCCTGGTGGTGAAGAACCGCCCCGCCGAGCAGATCGCCCGCATCCTCGCGCGCATCTCCAGCAAGACGGACCTGCGCGGCGCGAGCTTCACGCTGCCCGAGAGCCTGAACCCGCAGGGGCACGCGTCGTCGCCGGTGCTCGCGCTGTTCCGCCACAACAACGCGCTCGGCACGCTGATGCTGTGGACCACCTACTTCATGGGCCTGATCATCGTGTACACGGTCACCGGCTGGATGCCCACCATGATGAAGGACGCCGGCGTGGGCGTGGCGCAGGCCGCGATCGTCGCCAGCATGTTCCTCACCGGCAGCACGGCCGGCAACATCGTGATGGGCTGGCTGATGGACCGCATGAGCGGCTACGTGGTGATCGCCACGGCCTACGCGGCATCCGCGCTTTGCCTGATTGCGATCGCCATGCATCCGTTGAACGACGTGCCGATGCAGAAGGCGCTGGTGTTCCTGGCCGGCTTCGCGATGGGCTCGCAGGTGCAGACGGTGATCCTCGCCACCCAGTTCTACCGCACCCAGTACCGCGCCACGGGCGTGAGCTGGGTGCTCGGCATCGGCCGCTTCGGCGGCGTGTTCGGCGCGGCGATGGGCGGCATCGTGATGTCGCGCGGCTGGGAAGCCCACGAGATCTTCACCGCGCTGGCGGTGCCGGCCGCGATCGCGGCGGCGGCGATCGCCGTGAAGGGCCTGTACTACACGTTCCGCCCCACGCAACTGCCGGCCGCGAGCCCGGGCTCGGCAGGCTGAACCTGCACCACGCCATCCCTCCCCATGTCAACGAGACGAGACGAGACGAGACGCATGAAAGCCTACCTGACCGAGAAGCCGAAGCAACTGAGCCTGACCGAAGTGGACGAACCGCGAGCCGGCCCCGGCGAGGTGCTGCTCGAGGTGCGCGCGGTGGGCATCTGCGGCTCGGATCACCACATCTACCTCGGTCATCATCCGTACGCGAAGCTGCCGATGGTGCAGGGCCACGAGTTCTGCGGCCGGATCCTCGCCTACGGCCCCGATTGCCGGGGCACGCTGCCGGTGGGCAGCCAGGTGGTGATCGAGCCGCTGATGCGCTGCGGCACCTGCTATGCCTGCAGGCAGGGGCGCTACAACTGCTGCGAGAGCCTGGCGATCTTCGGGGTGCATCGGCCCGGCGCGTTCCAGGAGCGCGTGGTGGTGCCCGAATACCTGATGCATGCGAGCGGCGATCTGCAGCCGCAGGTGGCCACCTTCGCGGAGCCGCTGTCGATCGCGGTGCAGGCCGTGCGGCGCGGCCGCATCGCGGCGGACGACGTGGTGCTGATCCTCGGCGCCGGCCCGATCGGCCTGGCCACGCTGCTGGCCTGCAAGGATCTGGGCGCGCGCGTGGTGGTGTCGGACGTGATGGCCTCGCGCCGCGACAAGGCGCTCGCGCTCGGCGCCGATCGCGTGTTCGATCCGGCCCACGACGATCCGGGCACGATCCGCGACTGGTCCGCCGGCGGCGTGACGGCCGTGATCGACGCGGTGGCCGTGGAGCCGGCGATCCGGCTCGGCATCGAGCTGCTGCGCGCGGCGGGCCGCTACGTGCTGATCGGCATGTCGGGCAGGGAGCTGCCGATCGCGATCAGCACGGTGGTGGCCAAGGAGATCGACATCATCGGCTCGCGCAACAGCTCGCACATCTTCCCCGAGGCGATCGCGCTGCTGAACCGCAACGTGGAGAAGGTGGAACGCATCATCTCCGTGTCGCACGGCCTCGACACGCTGCCGGCCATGATGGACTACTCGATCGAGCATCCTCAGGACGTCGAAAAGATGGTGGTGGTGCTGTGAGCGCCACGCGGCAATTCGCCGACCGCAAGGTGCTGGTGACGGGCGGCGCGCGCGGCATCGGGCTCGGCATCGTGCGCGCCTTCGTGGAGGCGTGCGCGCGCGTGGCCTTCGTCGATTTCGACCAGCGCCTGGGCGAGGACGCCGAGCGGCGCCTGCACGAGCTGCACGGTGCCGGGCGCGACGCCGTGCGCTTCGTCGCCGCGGACGTGGCCGATTTCGGCTCGTGCCGCGCGGCCTTCGAGCAGGCGCACGCCTGGCTCGGCCCGATCGACACGCTCGTCAACAACGCCGGCATCTCGCCGAAGACGAACGGGCGCGGCCTGCCCGTGGAGGACATCGGCCTCGACGAATGGCGGCGCGTGCTGGACGTGAACCTGAGCGGGGTCTTCCACTTCACGAAGCTCGCCGTGCCGGACATGAAGCGCCACGGCTTCGGCCGCATCGTGTCGATGTCGTCGGTGGCGGCCAAGGCCTATCTGGACGTGTGCGCCGTGCATTACGCGGCCACCAAGGCGGCCGTGATCGGCCTCACGCGCCAGCTCGCCGGCGAGCTCGGCCCGTTCGGCATCAACGTCAACGCGATCGCGCCGGGCCGCATCGACACCGAGATGGTGGCGGTAACCGGCGACGCGGTGAACGCCGGCTACGTGGCGCGGACGCCGCTTCGGCGGCTCGGCACCACGCGCGAGGTGGCCGCGCTGTGCCTGTATCTCGCCTCGCGCGAGGAGGCCGGCTTCGTCACCGGCCAGGTGGTGGACGCGGCCGGCGGCTGGCTGATGACCTGAGCGAGCGCCGCGCATCCTTCGCATTCCTGATTCATTCACACCGACCTTCAACGGAACCCCACGACATGAACGATCGAGCCATGAACCGCAACGGCGGCCAACCCGAACCGGCCGCCTTCGCGCATCCGCGCGAATTCCACATCGCCAACGGGCTGGTGCTGCCCGGCGCGCTTTCGGCGATGGAGGAGGACGAGCACCTGTGGGTGCCGCAATCGGAAGGCGTCAGCTTCAAGCCGATCATGCTGCACGCCACCCAGGGCTACTTCATCAACCTGCTGCGGGTGCGGCGCTCGGGCGTGCTGTCCGTGCATCACCACACGGGCCCGGTGCACGCGTTCCCGCTGAAGGGCCGCTGGTACTACCTCGAGCACGACTGGGTGGCGGAGGCCGGCGGCTATGCGTTCGAGCCGCCGGGCGAGATCCACACGCTGTTCGTGCCGCACGACGTGACCGAGATGATCACGCTGTTCCATGCCACGGGCGGCTACGTCTACCTGGACGCGGCCGGCAAGGCGATCGGCTACGAGGATGTGTTCACGAAGATCGAGAGCGCCCGCGCGCACTACGAGAAGATCGGCCTGGGCGCCGATTACGTGAACCGCTTCGTGCGCTGAGCGCCGCCCGCACCGAGCCCGTTCCAAGTCATTTTCAAACGCCACAGCAACCTGGGAGACAGCATGCGCCCGCTCGAGGGAATCAAGGTAGTCGCGCTGGAGCACGCGATCGCCGCGCCGTTCTGCACACGTCAGCTCGCCGATCTGGGCGCGCGCGTGATCAAGATCGAACGACCCGACGTCGGCGACTTCGCGCGCGGATACGACAAGCGCGTGCGGGGGCTGTCGTCGCATTTCGTCTGGACCAACCGCTCGAAGGAGAGCCTCGCGCTCGACCTCAAGAGCGAGGCGGCGCTGCCGATCCTGCACGCGCTGCTGGCCGATACCGACGTGCTGGTGCAGAACCTCGCGCCCGGGGCGGCGGACCGGCTCGGGCTGGGCTACGACGCGCTGCGCGAGCGCTATCCGCGCATGATCGTGTGCAACATCAGCGGCTACGGGCCCGACGGCCCGTATCGCGACCGCAAGGCCTACGACCTGCTGATCCAGAGCGAGGCCGGCTTCCTGTCTGTCACGGGCTCGGAGGCGGAGGTGGCCAAGGCCGGCTGCTCGGTGGCCGACATCGCGGCCGGCATGTACGCGTACACCAACGTGCTGGCCGCGCTGCTGCGCCGCGGGCGCACCGGCGAGGGCTGCCGCATCGACGTGTCGATGCTCGAGAGCATGGCGGAGTGGATGAGCTTTCCGCTGTACTACGCGATCGACGAACAGGCGGCGCCGCCGCGCGCGGGCGCCTCGCACGCCACGATCTTTCCGTACGGGCCGTTCGATGCCGGCGACGGCAGCACCGTGATGCTCGGCCTGCAGAACGAGCGCGAGTGGGCGCTGTTCTGCCGCGAGGTGCTGCGCTGCCCCGAGCTCGCGCGCGACGCGCGCTTCGATGCCAACCACAAGCGCACCGCGCAGAAGGCCGAGCTGCGCGCGATCATCACCGGGGTGCTGGCCACGCTGACCGGCGCCGAGCTGATGGCGCGGCTGGATGCGGCGGGCATCGCCAACGCGAACGTCAACGACATGGGCGACGTGTGGCGGCATCCGCAGCTGGCCGCGCGTCAGCGCTGGACCAGCGTGGACAGCCCGGCGGGGCCGATTCCGGCGATGCTGCCGCCGGGCATGCCGGACGTGTTCGAGCCGCGCATGGATCCGATCCCGGCGCTCGGCGAGCACACCGACGCGATCCTGGCCGAGCTCGGCTTCGCGCGCAGCGAGCAGCGCGATTACGCGGCCCATCCATGACGCGCCGGCCCGAACGCAGCTACCTGTTCGTGCCCGGCAACCGCCCGGCGCGTTTCGACAAGGCCGTGGCGAGCGGCGCCGATGCCGTGATCCTGGATCTGGAGGACGCCGTGGCGCCGGCCGACAAGGCCGCCGCGCGCGAGGCCGTGTGTGCGTGGCTCGCGCGGACGGGCGGTGCCTGCGTGCGCATCAACGCCGCCGGCTCGCCGTGGTTCGACGACGACGTGGCGCAGGTCTGCGCGCCGGGCGCGGCCGCCGGCCTGCGCGGCATCGTGGTGCCGAAGGCCGAGGATGCCGCGAGCCTGCGCGCGCTGGCCGGGCGCCTGCCCGGCGGCGCGGTGCTGCTGCCGCTGATCGAGACGGCCGCCGGCTTCGCGGCGCTGCGCGAGATCGCGCGCGCGCCGCGCGTGGCGCGGCTGCTGTTCGGCACGCTCGATTTTCAGGTGGACATGGGTATGCGCGGCAGCGGCCCGGAACTGCTGATGTTCCGCTCGATGCTGACCTTCGAATCGGTGCTCGCGAAGCTCGAGCCGCCGGTGGACGGCGTGGCCGAATCGCTCGACGACGGCGCGGCGATCCGCGCCGACACGCTGGCGGCCCGCAACCTCGGCTTCGGCGCGAAGCTGTGCATCCATCCGAAGCAGGTGCCGCACGTGCACGCGGCGTTCGCGCACGATGCCGGGGCGATCGCCTGGGCGCGGCGCGTGACCGACGCGCTGCGCGCCAGCGCCGGCGGCGCGACCACGGTGGACGGACGCATGGTGGACGCGCCCGTCGCGCGTCAGGCCGAACGCATCCTGCGCGAATCCGGCGAGGCCGTCGACCTCGCCGCGCCCGGCACGCTCACGGCGCCACCGCCGCCGGTGCCGGACGCAGCGTAATCCCCTCCCAGGCGCCGTCGCGCTGCAGCTCGCCGATCAGTTCGATCATCGTGTTGCGCACGGCGGCCGTCGCCGCCGTCATCGGCACCGCCTTCGACCAGCACAGGCTCGCCGCGCGCGTCATGCGCGGCGCGTCGATGCGCGCGATGCGCGGCTTGACGCGGAATTGCCGGCGCGCCAGCGCCGAGGCCGGCAGCACCGTGCAGGCGCTGCCCGATTCGGCGATGTCCAGCAGGGTGGGCAGCGAATCGATGTCGGCCACGATGTTCAGCTCCACGTCGGCCTGCGCGAAGGTGCGCTCGATCTGCAGGCGCAGCCCGTTGGCGCGGCCCGGCGCCACCATCGGCACGCCCGCGAGCAGCGCCAGCGCGCAGGTGTCGGCCGCGTCGGGCAGGCCGTCGATGGTGCCGCCCACCACGTACAGATCCTCGTCGAACAGCGGATGCACCGACACGCCCAGGCTTTCGGTGTCGCGGAACAGGATCGCGAGATCGAGCCGGCCGTTGGCGAGCAGCTCGGTGATGTAGCCGCTCATGCTCTCGAAGATCTGCAGGCGAATGGCCGGATAGCGGCGCGCGGTGCGCTCGAACAGCGGCGTGGCGAGCACCGATGCGATCGTGGTGGGAAAGCCGATCGCCACCGTGCCCGATTCGCTGCCGCCGCCCGATTTCACGCGTTGCGGAATCTCGTCCACGCGGCGCAGCACGTCGCGCGCGAGCTGGTACAGCGACTTGCCCGCCTCGGTGGCCGTCACGCCCTGCGGGCTGCGGATCAGCAGCGGTTCCTCCAGCTCGCTCTCGAGCGTCACCATCATCTGGCTCAGCGAAGGTTGCGCGACGAACAGACGCTCGGCCGCCTTCGACATGCTGCCGGCATCGATGATGGCGACGAAGTAGCGGAGCTGGCGGACATCCATGGCGTGACGGCGTGAGGCGGGGAGAAGCCCTGCATGCTGCCGCAGACGCTTGGCTTTGGCTATAGAGTCGCGCCCGCATTGATGGAAGTCCTTAATCTTTTTTCATGAAGATTCAGCGACACGCCAAGGCCTGATGCGCGCCGCGTCGCTACAGTGTGATGCCAGTGAATCGGCGAGCACGGACTCGCGCGACATCCGAGGAGGCCTTCAGTGGAACCGAATCGACCGCGCGCCGTGGGCGGCGTGCCGAGGCAGGTGGCGGGCGTGGCGCTGCCGCGTCGCCGCCATGCGCATGCGGCCGCCGACGCCGCACGTGCCTCGCTGCCGGCGGCGCTGGTGCGCCACGCGTATCGCGCCTGGCTGTTCGGCATGCTGACGGGCCGGCGGCTCGGCGTGCCCGCGCATGCCGACCTGCTGTTCGTGGCCGCCCATTTCGCGCACATGGGGCTGAGCGCGCGCCACGCGCAGTCGGCGCAGCGCTACGAGCTGGACGGCGCCGATGCCGCGCGCGCGTTCCTCGACGCGCAGGGCGTGCGCCGCGTGCACGGCGCGGCGGTGTGGAGCGCGATCAGCCTGCACACCAGCGCGGGCATCGCCGATCGCGCGAGCGCGCTCGGCCGATTGCTGGCGTGCGGCGTGCGGGCCGACCTGTTCGGCGAGGGCCTCGACTGCGCCTCGCGGGCCGAGCGCGACGAGATCGCGGCCGTGTTTCCGCGTGGCCGCGAATTCCCGCGGCGCTACCTGGAAGCGCTGGCGCGCGGCCTGGCGCACCGCCCCGAGACGAGCTTCGGCACGTTCGGCGCCGACGTGCTCGAACGCTTCGATCCCGCGTTCAACCGCGCGAATTTCTGCGGCCGCGTGCTCGGCGCACGCTGGGATCTCGAATGACACGCAGCACACGGTTCACGCAGTACCCGCAGCAATCACAACCCGCAACGGCAACAGGAGATGACCATGAAAACGAAACTGAAACTCGCAGCAATCCTCACCATCGCGTCGATCGCGATCGGTCACGTCACGCTGGCGCAGGCCGACAGCAACTACCCCGATTCGGCACCGGTGGCCGCCTCGGCGAGCCCGGCGGCTCAGGCCAGGGCGCAGGCCCGTGCGCAGCGCAAGGCGGCCCGCAAGGTCACGCGCACGGCCGACCGCAAGCTCGCCACCGCCGTGCGCAAGGCGCTGGCGAAGTCCGGCGACGTGAGCCTTTCGCACGTCGCGGTGCTGGCGCGCTCGGGCGCGGTCACGCTGGCCGGCACGGTGCCGGACACGGCGCAGATCGATCTGGCCACCCGGCAAGCGCAGGGCGTGGCGGGCGTGACGAGCGTGAAGAACAACCTGACGCTGCAGGCCGAAGGGCACTGACGGTCACTGAGAGTCACCGGGCGCGCAGCGCGTCGCCCTCGCCGCCTTCCACCGGGGCGGCGGCGAGCGCTGGTGTGCCGCTCACGCGCGCACGCAGCGCCGTGAGCTCGGCCTCGTACCAGACGCTGCCGCGGCGCCGTCCGTGCAGGATCGCGCGGTCGATCACGCTCACGGCGCGCGCCGGCTGCCCGGCCGCGTGCAGCGCGCGCGCGAATTCGCCGAGCACCATCGGCAGCGGCGACAGGTAATGCGTTTCCTCGAGCTGCGCGATCGCGGCTTCCATCCGGCGCAGCGCATCGGCTCCGAGCGGCTGCTCCATCGCGCGCGCGATCCACTCGAACGCGCCACAACAGTGCAGCCAGCTGCGCAGGCCCGACTGGCGACATTCCTTCTGCAGCGCTTCCACCGCGGGCATCAGCATGTCGGCATTGCGCGCGAGGATCGCGAGCGGAATGCTGGCCTCGATCAGCACGTAGGCGAGCGTGAGCGCGTGGCCGGCCGCGCGCGCGGCTTCCTCGGCCAGTTCCACCTGCTGCAGCGCGGTCTCGCCGCGACCGAGGAACCACTCGATGCGCGCGAGCAGGGCGCGGGTGGCCGCGATCTGGTCGGTGCGCACGCCGGTGGTGGCCCAGCGCACCTCCTGCATCTCGGGCGTGGCCAGCGCGGCCAGCATCTCGTCGCGGGCCGGTTCGTGCTGCCCCTCGTAATGCAGCGTCATGCCCACGATGCGCCGGCCCAGCGCGGCCTGCAGCGGCGAGCCGAACTCGCGCGCGGCCTGCTGGAAGCGCCGCGCGTGCGGCATGGCATCGAGCGGCCGGCCCGCGTAGAGGCGCAGGTTCCAGAGCCCCCAGATCGCGCGCAGCCGGTGGCTGTGGTCGGCCTGCGCGTCGGCCAGCGCCAGCGCCTCGTGCCAGGCCGCATCGACGGCCGGCTTCGGGCCTTCCGCGTAGACGAGCGCCGAGGCGCGCGCGGTCAGGATGCGCAGGCGCGTCCGCGGGATGCGCGGCTCGATCTTCGTGGCCTGCAGCGCGTCGAGCGAACGGTTCGCCCAGTACACGCATTCCTCGAAGCGCGGCAGCTCGAACAGCATCGGCACGGCGGTGCCGGCCAGATCGATGCCGAGGTGCACGTTGCCCTCGCTGCCGAGCGCCCACGACATCGCCGCGCGCATGTTGCCGATCTCGGCGCTGATCACGTCGTGCGCGTCCTCGATGCGGATCTGGTCGCTGCGATACGGGCCCTTCTCGAAGAAGTCGCGGAAGTACACGGCGTGCGCGTGCGAGGCCGCGGCGGTCTCGCCGTGATGATCGAGCAGCGTGCGCGCGTAGGCGCGCGTGCTTTCCAGCGGCCGGAAGCGGCGCCGGTTGTGGCGGTCCACGTACAGCAGCGATTTCGCCACCAGCCCGGCCAGCGCCTGCGCCACGTCGGCGCGCGACATGCCGAGCCGGCCCACCATCGCCGAGGCGGCCTCGAGCGAACAGCCGTCCACGAAGGCGCTCGCGTGGCGGAACAGCACCTGCTCGGGCTCGGACAGCAGCCGGTAGCTCCACTCGAACACGGCGCGCAGCGTCTGATGGCGCGGCAGCGCATCGCGCGAGCCGCCCGTGAGGAGCGCGAAACGATCGTCGAGATGCTCGCGCACCGTGTCGAGGCCGAGCGTGGCCGCGCGCGCGGCGGCCAGCTCGATCGCGAGCGGAATGCCGTCGAGGCGGCGGCAGATTTCGGCGATCACCTCGAGGCTCGATGCGTCGGGCGCGAACTCCGGCGCATGGCGGTGCAGCCGGTGCAGGAACAGCTTCACGGCATCGGCGCCGGTGGTCTCGTCGGGCGAGGCGGCTTCGGGCGGGCTCGCGAGCGTGGCCACCGGATATACGGTTTCGGCCGCGATGCGCAGCGCCTCGCGGCTCGTGGCCAGCACGCGCACGCCGGGGTTGCCGGCGATCAGCGTCTGCGCGATGCAGGCCGCGCTGTCGATCAGGTGCTCGCAGTTGTCGAGGATCACGAGGCAGCGCGCCCGGCGCAGGCCGCCGGCCAGCTCCTCGACCGTCATCGCGCTGCCGCGCACCACGTCGGAGAAGGCCGCGAGCAGCGCTTCGCGCGCCTGATGGTCGTTCTGGATCGGCGCGAGCGAGACGTAGCGGATGCACACGAACAGGTCGCCGGTGTCGCGGCACAGCTCCACGGCCAGGCTGGTCTTGCCGATGCCGCCGGCCCCGGTCAGCGTGATCGCCTGGCGCGACCGGAACAGCGCGAGCAGGTTGGCCACCGCGGCGGCGCGGCCGAACAGCGTGTCGACGAACGGCAGCCCCTGCGACCACACCATGCTCTGGCGCGGCGGCGCTTCGGGCTCGGCCAGCAGCACGTAGCCGCGGCCCGGGATCGTGCGCAGCAGCTCGCGCTGCTGGCCGAGCGCGCGCCGGATCGCCACGATGTGCACCTGCAGGTTGTTTTCCTCGACGATCGTGTCGGGCCACGCATGCTCGAGCAGCGCATCCTTCGTCACCACGTCGCCGCGCGCCGCGAGCAGCGCCTCGAGGATCGCGAAGGCGCGGCTGCTCATCGGGTAGGGCGCGCCCGCGCGGAACGCGGCGCGCTCCACGATCGAGATGCGCAGCGGGCCGAGCTCGATCATGGGGCGCTCCCGTGGCGTGCGCGCGTCAGGCGCGGGCGCGGCCGCGCGCGGCGGCACCGGGAGGCGGGGGCGGAAGGCAGGTCGGACATGAATCGGCGAGGCGGCACGGGAAACGGATGAAACGGTGGATCTGGAACCAATACGAATCTCTATCGTATCAGGCCAAATTTGAGTTGCCGACGCGCCGGGGCGTTCATCTCACGAAGCGAAACTGCCTGAGATGTCGAGTGTTTTGCAGCGCGCCGACATCGCGGCGCTCAACACAATCATCTCCTGCTAATGGAGATTCGAGCGCCGTGTTTTGTCACTGCCCCGACAAATCCTGATCGTAGCCCTGAAGTGTCTTCGTTCTTTCATCGGTCAACTCCTTCAGGCATTCTGAGTGGTTGACGGTCAGCCACTGTAGAGCACCGCCGCTAATCCCGGTTCGCAAATCGCATTCGGAATCGCGAAAGGTAATCCAGGATTTCTGGGCCGCAATCAACTGCGCTTTGATATCCGATCCCGAGTCTCGACTGCTTTTGATGTCGGACAGCAGCTTTTTGTAAGCCTGATTCAGTTTGAGGTCTGCGGCATGGCGGTCTTTCTCCGCACACTGATAGTTGGCCTGAGCGCTTGCCGGATCGAGGCCGCCGGGAGGATTGTCACAGTCGAGCGCGAACGTATCGATCGAAAAAATAAACATTAGTGCGCCAAGCGCTGTACTGATGATTTTCAAATTTCCAGTCTTCATCTGTCGTATTCCAGTGTATATGTATCTGTCCAGTATAAATCCTCGGCAAGAAATCCGGTTTTGTCTTCCAATAATTTTTTTGCTTGGACTATTTCGTCTTTTTGAACTAACTTGTGACCAATTCTGTTGCTGATTCTGGGCTTGAGTCTCGATATATATTTAACGGCTGTCGTTTCGTCGTCGTTGTCGGTAAACGGAACGTGCTTGCCTGGTTCGGCAGCAGCCAACGTGATTAACAGACCGTTGAAATACCTCGGCTCGTCGGTCACCACGAGTGTGTGCGATGAGCCGCTCATGTCCTGCCGCCAAAAGCCGAACAGGCCTTCCTGTTCCATCAGGTGATGGACGAAGTCCCAGTCGGATTCACTCTGTCGGCAATATGATCGAGCGGGTAAAGCCGTGCGGAGTGCGAGCTGGAATCTGCCTTGTGCCAGCGGATGTCGATTGAAAACGTCGGTAATGATCTGGTCGACCGACCTATCCTGCCAATATCGCATATCGGGCCGGAATCGTAGGAAATGCATCCACGATGCAAAGGTCAATTGATAGGTGAAGGCTGCCGTCAGAGCCGAGACGTCGCGCCGTGTGAATGTAACCGTTGATCGGCAGATGGGATTCGTCTGCCTGCTGAATCCCGCGCGGTGCCTCGACCGCCAACGCGAGCGCCACGCTACGCTCACGCCGCCACGCAGGCCGCCTCGTCGAGCGACGACGCACGAATCATCGCCGCCGCATTCGAGCACGCCGCCCGCGCGCGCCCGGGCCGGAACACTGCGTCGCCGCGTGCGATGCGGCAGCCGGTCAGCGCGCACACGCCGGAGTGACGCGCCACCACCTTGCGCCAGATCTGCTCGCCGTAATGGCAGCCCACGGCGCTGCTCCACTGCACGAGCACGGTGCAGGCGGTGGGCCGGTCGAGGATCACGATGCGCGCCGCGTCGTGGGGCGCGGGGCCCTTGCGCGGCTTGGTCCAGGCCTCGCCGGATTCGGCGTGCGGTGCCACCAGCGCGGACAGGATCCTGTCCCAGCGGGCCGAATCGGTGGAGGTGGGGGCGATCGGGCGGGTTGGCGTGGCGTTCATCGTTCACCGTATCCGTTGTGCAGGCCTGGGCAATGCGGCTGTCGCGAGCCGGCCCGGCGGCGCCTGCCACCGGGCCGGCCGCACGTGCCGGATCAGCGCTTGAGGAACGCGAGCAGGTCCTGATTGACCTGATCGGCATTGATCACGGCCATGCCGTGCGAGCCGCCCGGATACACCTTCAGCGTGGCGTTCGGGGCGATTTCCACCGAGCGGCGCGCCGAGGCGTCGATCGGCACGATCTGGTCGTCGTCGCCGTGCAGGATCAGCAGCGGCACGGTGATCTTCTTCAGATCCTCGGTGTAGTCGACCTCGGAGAACTCGCGGATGCAGTCGAACTGCCCCTTGATCGAGCCCATCAGGCCCTGCTGCTGGAACGCGTCGATCGTGCCTTGCGACACCTCGGCATTCGGGCGGTTGAAGTTGTAGAACGGGACCGCCAGATCCTTGTAGAACTGCGAACGATTCTTCACCACGCCGGCGCGGATGCCGTCGAACACGTCGATCGGCAGGCCGCCGGGGTTGCTCGCCGTCTTCAGCATGATCGGCGGCACGGCGCCGATCAGCACGGCGCCGGCCACGCGCGCGGTGCCGTGGCGGCCGATGTAGTGCGCGACTTCGCCGCCGCCCGTGGAATGGCCCACCAGCGTGGCGCCCTTCAGGTCCAGGTGGTCGAGCAGGGCCGCGAGGTCGTCCGCGTAGGTGTCCATGTCGTTGCCGTCCCACGGCTGGGCCGAGCGGCCGTGGCTGCGGCGGTCGTGGGCGATCACGCGGTAGCCCTGCTGGCCGAGGAACAGCATCTGCGCGTCCCAGGCGTCCGAGCACAGCGGCCAGCCGTGCGAGAAGACCACGGGCGCACCGCTGCCCCAGTCCTTGTAGAAGATTTCGGTACCGTCGGCGGTCTTGAAGGTGCTCATGGTGAGGCTCCTGAATGGTGGCGGGACAGCGGAAAACCGCGCGGGCCGCAGCGGCCCGCGATGCAGTTCGTCATGCCCTGCCACCATAAAGAAAACCGTGCGCGGAAGCCTTCTTGTCCGTATTAATTTTCCTGAAAATCGCTGGTGCGGCCTGCCGGCCGATCGCCGGGGTCTGCAGGAAGGCCACGAGGTTCGGCTCCCACGCCCCCGAGCCCGCCACCTCGGGCGGGATCGCCACCTGCAGGCCGCCGCCGTCGAAGCCGATGCCGCTCCGCGTGCGATTCAGCGAACGCGTAATTGCCGATGCTGCTCTGCTCGAGCGAATTCTCGACATGCCTCGCTCGGCGCCGAGCCGGAATACGGACGTGTTTCAGCCTTCGCTGCGGCGCCAGCCGAGGCCGTCGGTGCGGCGCGAGGCGAGCGCGCTGGTGGCGCCGATCGCGGCCGACGGCTTGCACGCCGCGTCGCGCGGCGGCGCACGCAGCTCGTCGAGCGTCGGCACCGCCGGCGGCGGGGCCGGCGTCTGCTGCTTCAGGAAGCGCCGCACCGTGTTCGGGATCCGGTAGCTGACCGACGCGCCGCGATAGCTGCGGACCACGAACGAACTCTCGGCCAGCCCGCTGATCGCGTCGAGCATGATCTCGAGCGACAGGCCCGCGCATTCGGCGATCGCGCGCATCTCGGCCGGGCCCGCCTCGGGGCCGGCGTCCATCAGGCCGGCGAGGATCGCCTGGCGCGCGGCGCCGAGCTCGGACCAGGTCCACATCAGCGCCGCGCCGAGCGATTCGTGGCGGCTCTCGATCATGCGGCGCATGTGGCGGGTGGGCAGGTCCACGTTGTCCTTGAGCAGCAGGCTCACCGTGTCGAGGCCCAGCAGCGAGGTGTGATACGCGGCCAGCTCGATCGCGAGCGGCAGGCCGTCCATTTCCTCGACCAGCGCGCGGGCGCCGTCCAGGAAGGCGCCCTGCGTGTCGATGCCGGGATCGAGCGCGCGCACGCGCGACACGAACATGTCGAGCGCCGCGTTGTCGGCGCCGGGCGGCGCGACCGCGAGCAGCGACGGCACCGGCAGCACCGTTTCCATCGACAGCCGGAGCGGCGTGCGGGTGGTCACGAGCACGGCGGTGCGCGAGGCGAGCCGGAACGCGAGGCTGCCGCCCAGCGCCTTGATCACGGCGTCGGCCACGCGGTCGCCGTTGTCGAGCACGAGCAGCGCGCGCGCCTCGTGCTTCGAGGCCGCGGCGTCGCGCGCGCTGCCGAGCGATTCGAGCGCCGCGGCGATGCCGTCGAGCGCCTCGCGCGGGCCGCCGAGCGCGGCCAGCGACAGGTAGCGCACCTGCACGCCGGGTTCGGCGGCGAGCCGGCGCGCGGCCTCGATCGCGAGTTGAGACTTGCCGACGCCGGCCGGCCCGGCCAGCGTGACCACCGCGCCCGCGCGGGCCACCGCCTCGGTCACGCGCGCGAGACACGTGTCGCGGCCGAACAGCGGGCCGTGCCAGTAGGGCAGGGCGAAATCGGTGAGGGTGTGGGCGGGGGCCGCGTCGAACGGCGCGAGCGCGGCCGGCAGCACAGGCGGAAGCTCGGCCGGGGCGCTCGCAGCCGAAGCGAAGGACGGAACGGTCTCGGCAGCGGGGCGCGCCATGCGATAGCCGCGGCCCGACACGGTCTGGATCAGCTGGCGATGCTCGCCCAGCAGGCGGCGCAGCGTACAGACGTGCACCTGGATGTTGTTCTCCTCGACGATCGTGGACGGCCACACCTTGTCGAGGATCTCGGCGGTGGGCACCACCGCGCCGTCGGCGTCGAGCAGCAGTTGCAGCAGGTCGTAGGCGCGCGAGCCGATGCGCAGCGCCTTGCCGTCTCGCAACAGCTGACGGGATTCCCGGACGATTTCCAGTTCACCGATCCTCATCGGGGCAGCCTTGATCAAGATGGGAGAGGAACCACTGCGCGAATCACAGGGGGGCGGGTGCGTGGCGCGGGCGTCACGCGAAAGCCGGCAGCCTCTGAATTATGAACATCAAAAGTGAATTTGCAAGCCGCGATCGGCGGCGGCGAGCGCGATTTCAGAACGCTTAAGGATCCCTCAAGGAAATTAAGCCGGGTGCTGCGGATACTGCATCGAGCCGGGCCGCGACTCGACCGACCCGTCGACAGGCAAGGCCCGTCTCACGCCCGGCCATCCGCCGCGGCATCGTCGTACGGCCTGAACACCTCGATCACCCAGTCGACGAACACCCGCAGGCGCGCGCTGTTGAACTTCGCCTGCGCGAACACCACGTGCAGCGGCATGGCCGGGCGGCGCCATTGCGGCAGCACCTGCACGAGATCGCCGCTCTGCAGCCAAGGGCGCGCCGCGAATGCGAAGGTCTGACCCACGCCGAGCCCGCTGACGAGCGAGCTCAGATGTGCGGTGCTCTCGTTCACGAACACGCCGCGTGCGCCGCGCGGGTCGATCTCGAGGCGCTCGGGCTCGCCGGGGCGTGCGTCGTCGCGTTCGCTGTTGCGTTCGCTGTTGCGTTCGCTGTTGCGGCCATTTTCGCGCTCGAACAGCAGCGGAAACGCGCGGCCCGTCAGCGACGAGAAGTAGCCCACCACGTCGTGGTGGGCGAGCAGGTCGTCGGGATGCTCGGGCGTGCCACGCTCGGCGAGGTAGGCGTTGCCCGCGTAGGTGCCCCATTCGAGGCTCGCGATGCGGCGCGCCACGAGCGAGGTGTCGCTGAACTCGCCGCCGCGGATCACGCAGTCCACGCCCTCGCCGATCAGGTCCACCTGCCGGTCGCTCACGCCCACGTCGAGCTGGATCTCGGGATAGCGGCGGCGGAACGCGGGCAGGTGCGGCAGCAGGATCAGGTTGGCCAGCGAGGAGCCGACGTCCACCCGCAGGCGGCCGCGCGGCAGGCCGCGCGCGTCGGCGAACAGGCCGTCCATCTCGTCCACGTCGGCGAGCAGCTTCACCGCGTTGCGGTAGTAGGTCTGGCCTTCCTCGGTCACCACCACGCGGCGCGTGGATCGCTGGAACAGCTTCACGCGCAGATGCGCCTCCAGCTCCTGGATCAGCTTCGAGACGGTGGCGCGCGGCACGTCGAGGCTGTCGGCGGCGCGGCCGAAGCCGCCCGATTCGGCGATGCGCACGAACACGCGCAGCGCGAGCAGTTGGTCCATGACGATTTCCCTGATGGCGGAGCAGGCCGTCAGTCTAGCGATTATCCACCGGTGTGGAAAATCAATTGACGATTCGCCGGTTTATCCACGGATCGGCAATGTCTATCGTTGCATCCATCCACTCTCAACGACACGGAGCACAACATGAGCAAGCGTCTGGAAGGCAGGATCGCCCTGGTGACGGGCGGCACGAGCGGCATCGGTCTGGCGGCCGCGCAGGATCTGGCGGCGCAGGGCGCGAAGGTGTATTTCACGGGGCGCCGCGAGGCCGAGCTGGCGAAGGCCGGCGAGGCGATCGGGCACGGCGCGGTGGGCGTGCGCGGCGACGTCACGCGCGACGAGGATCTCGATGCGCTGTTCGCCCGGATCCGCGCCGAGGCTGGCCGCCTCGACATCCTCTACGCGAACGCCGGCGGCGGCACGATGGCGCCGCTCGGCGAGATCTCGGCCCAGCACTTCGACGACACCTTCGACCGCAACGTGCGCGCCGTGGTGTTCACGGTGCAGAAGGCGCTGCCGCTGATGGGCCAGGGCGGCTCGATCATCCTGACCGGCTCGATCGCCGGCTCCACGGGCACCCAGGCATTCAGTATCTACAGCGCTTCCAAGGCGGCGGTGCGCGCGCTGGCCCGCAGCTGGGTGCTGGACCTGAAGGCGCGCGGCATCCGCGTGAACGTGGTGAGCCCGGGCTCGACGCGCACGATCGGCCTGGCCGAACTCGGCGGCGAGACCAAGGAAGGGCAGGACGGCCTGCTCGCCTACCTGAGCTCGCTGGTGCCGATCGGCCGGCTGGCCGAGCCGTCGGAGATCGCCAAGGTGGTGACCTTCCTGGCCTCGGACGATTCGAGCTTCATCAACGGCGCCGAGATCACGGCCGACGGCGGCCAGGCGCAGGTCTGAGCGCGTGCTCGCCTCCCTTCATCCATTCCTCCCGGAGTCGAACATGGACAACGCAGTCACGCTGCTCAACCGCTACCTCGAATCGATCCGCGACCCGAAGGCCGCCGCGGCGCTGTTCGCCGAGGACGGCATTCTCGAACTGCCGTATCTGAAGACGCTGGGCCCGACCAGCGGCGCGCAGGGGCCGGTCGCGATCGAGCGCTTCATCGCCGGCCTGCTCGGCAAGGTGCCCGATTTCGCGTTCCGCAACGTGCGGATCCTGATCGACACGCCCGATCAGGCCTTCGGCGAATACGAGGTCGAGGCGCTGGTGCCGTCCACCGGCAAGGTGTATCGGCAGATGTACGCGGGGCGGCTGGTGGCCGAGAACGGCCGCATCAAGCTGCTGCGCGAATCGCTCGACACCGTCGCGGCGCAGACGGCGTTCAGCCCGGCCGCCTGAACGCGGGCGGGGCGCGGCGGCCGGTAGCCGGTTGTGGATACCGGCTTCGGCCGCCGCGCGAATGCGGTTCCCTTTTCATTCCTTTCGTTTTCAGGCGAGTTCGTCGTGACTACCCGATTTCTCCGTCGCCCGCTGGCGGCGCTCCTCGTGGCCGGTGCCTTCGTTGCCGCACCGGCAGCTTCGGCCCTGGCCGCCACCGTGAACCCGGCACCGCAAGCCGCGCAGCCTGCGCGGGCGCTGCAGGTGGCCGGCATCGATCACGTGGGCATCAACGTGCCCGACGTGGATGCGGCCTCCGCCTTCTTCGCCGACCTGCTCGGCGCGCATGTGGTGTCGGAGATGCGCCCAGGCAGGATTCCCGACGCGTGGAAGGACGCGTTCAACTGGCGCCGCTCGAGCGAGCTGGATCGCATCGTGATGATGCAGTTGCAGGACGGCTCGAAGATCGAGCTGTTCCAGTACACGGGGGCGGACATCGTGCGTGCGCGGCCGCATGAGGACGACGCGGCCGAAACGCATATCGCGCTGAAGACCACCGACGTCGATCACAGCCTCGCCGTGCTGAAGGCGCGCGGGCTGCATGTGCTCAACGACCCGGTGACGCTGCCCGACGGCGAGCGCTGGTTCTATTTCCTCACGCCGTGGGGCTCGCAGATCGAGCTGGTGTTCGCGCCGCCGGCGAAGTGAGGGCGAGCCGCTCGCCGCATTGCCTCGCGAGGTGTTCGCCGACGCCACTGTCATGACCGACATGGGTCATGACAGTGCATGTATTTCTAACGCTCGACTTCTACCAGTACGCTGTTGTACGCGAATATCCGACCGTCGCGATAAATGTACATGATTTGACCGGTTCTGGCCTGCATCAGGTTCGGATCGCTCGCGTATATCGGATTGGGATCTTGGACGAGGAGGCCTGGAGCTTTGACTCGGAATATCCAGCTCGTCTGGTTCATCACCCACATATGGCCTTGATCGGAGGTGACATCTTTGCGTTTGCCATCTGGTGTAACGAGTGTGATTGCAAGTTGCACGCTGCCGTTTTTGGGAAGCTTGATGCTGTTCTGATCAAAGAACTGCCGGGCGGTCGCGGAGTCGTTGATTCCCTCTTTGACGAACTCGTATTCTCCCTTGTGCACGACTCCATTGACGCTGATTTCGAGAAGTGCGTTGGGCATGTCCTGATCGGTTTGAGGAAAGGCCACTGGTGATGCCGCGATTGAAAATCCCGCCAGCACGGAAATGATGAATTTTGTTGGCTTCATTGCAACTCCTGATTGGATTCGATTGGCAGGTTGTGCGTCGATCTGAAGGCGATGCAATTCTCTCTGACGGCGTTGCGCAGGCGTTGGTCGATTTGATTTGCGACAAATCCAGTGAAGGGATTTTTTTCAGAATTCTCGGAAACGAAATTTTCAATGGTGCGGCCAATACTGTTTCAGTCTGAAAATCGTTCCGCATCCGTTTTTGTTGAGAGAATTTTGAAGGTCGGTTTGTATGTGATATTTTGCCATCCGTCCTTCGCAATGGAATTCAATTTGCCCGATTTGCTTGTGAATGGGGAGATGAAATCGGGGATGACTGCGTCAGCCCATTTCTTGTTATACGGCCTCTCTTTTCCAAGGCGCGTCGAACAGGTACCCATGCCGGAACCCGCGGCCGACGCCACGGGGTCGCGTGATTTTGTTTCGGGTATTGAATTTTTCCAATGATGCATATTGCCCCCTGATGATTTTCGGAAATTCGAATTTCCGACTCAGGAGGCTAGCAATTGATTCTGGACTTTTATTTAGGACGATTCAGATAATCGTGTCAATCGGTCTGCGTTTGTTTGACGCATGCTCCGCCGATTTGGCGATTCACGACTCGATTCGAGCACTCAAGCCTTCTCGCCCTTCGCCGCCTTCTCCGTCCTGCCCACGATCCCCGCGCGCACGCTCTGCGTGATCGCGCCGCCACGCTCGCGGCGGGCCTTGCCCGGCTTGTACGAGGCGCGCAGCATCGCCAGCGGCAGGATGTGATGGAACGATTCGCTGCCCGCGCCCTTCGCGGCGTGCTGGGTCAGCTCGCGCAGCGCGGAGATGCCGCCCGCGCCCACCGGCCCGATCTTCATCTCGATCTGCGACAGATCCACGATCAGCGCCGCGAGCCGCGCGGCCCACGGGCCGCTCTCGCTCTTGCCGGCCGTCTCGAACAGTTGCCGCACCGAGTCGTGCCACGCGTTGCGCACGGCCTCGGCACGCTGCATCTCGTGACCGGTCTCGAACTTCGCCGCGATGGTGTCGAGCTGGCTCGGCGGCGCGATGCGGGCCGAGGTCGGGCGCGGGCCGTCACCGTTGCCGCCGTCGCCGCCACCGGCCGCGCCGGCTTCCATCGGCGCCTCGTGCTGCTCCTGCTCGCGCCCGCGGCCACCGCCGCCGCCACGGCCGCCGTTCAGGGCGTCCATGTCGTCGTGCTTGAGCTGTGCGTCGCCGCCGTCGTCGTCACCGCCGCCGCTCACCGCGTTGCGCTTGGCCCGCGCCACGTTCGCGCGCTTCTTGTTGCGCGCCAGGTTCGCGAACTTGCGCTGCGCGGCCTGGTTGCTGTTCTGCGTCTGGTTGGTGTTGGTGAACAGCGTGCCGTTGTAGGTGGTGGCGCGCTGCGCCTGGCGCACGCCTTCCTTGGCGGCCGCGTTCTGCTGCGCGTCGCCGGCGCGCCGCGCCTGCTCGGCGGCGGACGAGCCCTGCGAATGGCCGGCATTGGTGCGATTCACTGCCATCGGGTTTCCTCCCGGTCGCGCAGGCCGCGCCGCTTACAGCGGCACCGCCGTGCGCATCATCTGGTTGGCGAAGTGCAGCACGGCCGCGCAGCACACCGGCGCGGCGATGATGATGGTGATCGTCACGGCGATCAGCTTGATGACCTGCGGCAGCGTCTGATCCTGCAGCGAGGTGATCGCCTGCACGAAGGACACGCCCAGCCCCACCACGGCGGCGACGATCACCGGCGGCAGCGAGACGGTCAGGCACAGCAGCATGCCCTGGGTGGTGAAGCGGATCAGCGAATCGATGTCCATGGTCCGGCATCCTTACTTGTAGGTCATCACGAGGCCGTGGATCAGCGTGGACCAGCCGTCCATCACCACGAACAGCAGCAGCTTGAACGGGATCGCCACGTTGGTCGGCGTGACCTGGTTCAGGCCCAGCGCCAGCAGCACGTTGGCGATGATCAGGTCCACCACGATGAACGCGATGTACAGCAGGAAGCCGATCTTGAACGCGTCGGTCAGCTCCGAGAGCGTGAACGACGGGGCCAGCACGATCAGGTCGTTCTCCTGCAGCTGGCTGGCCTGCTCCTTCGGCCACACCACCGAGGCCGAGCGCAGGAAGAAGCGCTTCTCGCGCTCCGAGGTGTGCTTGGCCAGGAACGCACGGAACGGCTCGCGTGCCGCGCCGAAGGCCTGGATCAGCGCCTGCGAAGGTTGCGCGGACAACTGCTGGCCTTCCAGCGCCTTGGACGCCTGCATGCCGATCGGCGCCATCACGTAGATCGACACGAGGATCGCGATGCCGTTGAGCACCATGTTCGGCGGCACCTGCTGCACGCCGAGCGCGTTGCGCAGCAGGCCCAGCACCACCACGATCTTCGCGTAGGAGGTCACCACCATCGCCACGAAGGGCAGCAGGCTGATCGCGATGACGACCAGCAGCAGCCCGGTAATGTCACTGAACTGAACCATGCCGATGCGCCATCCTGATGATCCGAACGCCAAGATGCTCGCCCACCGTCACGAGCTCGCCGAAACCCACCGTCTGACCGTGCACGACGAGGCGCAGCTGCGCATCGGCGGCCGGCACCGGCAGCTCCACCACGTAGCCCGGCCCGAGCGCGGACAGCTGGTCGAGCGGCAGGGCCACGGTGTCGATCTCGAACTGCACGGGCAGCTCGAGGGTGCCGACCATGATGGCCTCGTCGGGGCGATCCGTCGCTAGGCCGGTATCGGCGCGGGTCGAATCGAGTTCGTCGGACATGTACCACTCCTGATTGAGAATGAGCGACCGGCCGTCGAGCGACGCACCGGCGTGGGCGCGCGTGTGGCCGCGCGCGCCCCAGGCGGCCACCACGCGTGGCGCCGCGTCGATCGACGCGGGCGCGAGCAGCGCGGCGGCATCGAAGCCGGGAAACAGGCAGCGCAGCAGCACGTCGCCGGGCTCCAGCGCGCCGAGCGTCTCCACGGCGAAGCTGCGGGTACCCAGGATCGCGCTGCCGGGCAGCGGTAGCGCGGGGAAGGCCTGGCGCCAGGCGGCGTCGCCGGTGCGCGAGATCAGCGCGTCGAGCGTGCCGAGCACGTGCGAGCCGGCCACCACGGTGCAGTCGGTGCGGGTGTCGCCGAAGGCCAGCGCGAGCGCCACCGGCGGCATGTCGGGCTTCAGGTCGGCGGCGCAGTCGGCCAGCGCGCGGCGCGTGACGGACACGATGCGCGGCGCGTCGTAGCCGAGCTGGGCCAGCGCGTTGGCGAGCGGCTCCAGCAGCACGCCGGCCACGGTCTGGCGCAGCGCGAGTTCGGCGCCGCTCGGCGAGAGCATCGCCGGGCCGCCCGGCGCGGCGCGGTCGGGCCAGGCCACGATCGCGAGCGCCGGATGGGCGTCGAGGTCGAATTCCACGTACAGCGTGCGCGCGGCGCCGCCGCCCGTGCCCACCTGCAGTTCGAGCACGGCCGCGTCGCGCAGCCCGCCGCGCCCGATGCCGGGCCGGGCGAGGCGCTCGAGCGGGGTGGCGTGCAGCAGTTGCGCGCCGGTGGCGGCGTGCACGGCGTGGGCGAGCCGCGCGTCGTGCACGGTCTGCGACAGGCGCGCGAGCGTCGGATCGATGCTGCGCGGCACGGCGCGCGCGATCGGGCCCGACGGCACGGGCGCCGGCACGGCTGCGGGTTCGGCGGCGACGGCTTCGCCCGAATAGTCGGAAGCGGCATCCAAATCGGAATCGACATCGGAAGCGACATCGACGGCCGGGCGGGCGTGTGCCGGGTGCTGCGCGTATTGCGTCTGCGCCCGGTGCGTCGCGGGCGCATCGATCGCGCTCGCGTCGTCGTCGCTCGTCGTCGCGGTGAGGAAGTCGGCCATGCAGGGAAGCGGGTTACCAGACGGTGAGTTCGATGTCGCGCACTTCGCCCCACGCGCGCAGCGTATCGGCGAGCTCGCGCTGGAGCATCGTGCTGTGGGTCAAGAGTAAGTCCCGCGCGCCCGGGTCCTGCGCATCGAACCGAAGCTGGAGACTGAAACGCGAAAGCGACAGCGACAGGCGCGTGTGCGGCAGCAGGGTGGGGTCCAGCGTCATGTGCGCTTCCCAGTTGCCGGAGCCGGCGATGGCCGGATCGCCGCAGAACGCGGCGATCTCGCGGGTCAGCACGCCGAGCACCTGCAGGTACTGCTGCTGGTGCATGTAGACGGCCGACACGATCGGCACGGCGGCGCGCTCGACGCGCGCGGGCAGCGTGTCGCCCTCATCCACGGCGTCGGCCGGGCCGGCCGCGAGCGTGGCGTCGGACGCGTCGGGCGCCACCGCCTCCGCTTCGCCGGTCGCGTAGCGCGGATCGAAGTAGAGCGCGATTTCCGGCTGCTGCTGCGGCGGCTCGTCGGGCGTTTCCTGGCCGCCCGATTCGGCCTGCTCGCGGGTGGGCAGGCGGTGCGGCTCGCGGCGCGAGGCCAGCGACGCGTAGTCGAAGCGGCGCTCGCGCGGCCGGCTGGTGTCGGCCGGCGCGGCCCCGGGGATGATGCGCGCGGAGCGCGAGTCGATCGCCGTCATGCGCCGAGCGTCACGCGGCCGACCGGCTTGAGCTCGACGTGCTCGCCGAGCTCCTGATACGAATACACGGCCAGCCAGCCGAGCCGCGACTCGATCATGCGCCGCACGTAGCGGCGGATGTCCATCGAGGTGACCAGCACCACGCCGTCGCGCGGCGCGGTGCCCACGAAGGACTGGATGCGGTCGATCAGGAACGCGGCGTCGTTCGGCGGCAGCGCGAGGAAGTTGCCGGTGGGCGTCTGCTTGATCGCGGC
Organism: Burkholderia sp.; assembly: GCA_030151225.1. GTDB lineage: Bacteria > Pseudomonadota > Gammaproteobacteria > Burkholderiales > Burkholderiaceae > Burkholderia. Next base: position 25,119 of record JASLEG010000064.1, read on the forward strand.
GCGGATGTGCTGCTCGGCCTGCATGTCGAACAGCACCGCCGACAGCGTGCGCTCGCCCTTGGCCGCGCGATGCGCGAGGAAGCGCGAGAGATCGCCGCGCACGTACTCGGTCAGCATCAGCATGTCCTTTTCCTTGGCGCCCCACGCGATCAGGCTTTCCATGATGGTGCGCACGTTGCGGATCGACACCTGCTCCTCCAGCAGCCGGCGCAGCACGTCGGCGATCCGCTGCGGCGGCAGCACCTTCTGCACCTCGGCCACCAGGCCCGGCGCGTCGTGGCCGAGCTGGTCGAGGATCCACTGCACTTCCTGGATGCCGAGGAACAGCGTGGCGTGGCGGCGCATCGCGGCCACGCAGGCATGCGGGATGATCTGCTCGGCGCGCCACACCGGCGTCTTGGCCGGGATCGCCTTGTCGTCAAGCCAGCGCGTCGGGCCGCCGTCGGTGGCCAGGCGCGGGCCTTCCTCGGTGCGCTCGGCGAGCTGCTGGTACTTCTCGGCCACGGCGGCGGCCACGTCCGGCGCGAGCAGGGCCGTGTCGGGCAGCATCACCCTGGCGGCCGGCAGCGTCACGCTCAGGTGGGGCACGTCGTGCACCAGGATCTCGAAGGTGGCCGGCGCGAGCGGGGCATGGATCCACATCGTGATGCCGGGGAACGGCAGCCCGAGCAGCTCCTGCAGCGCGTTGCGCTCGCCCTCGAAGGCGATGTCGAGGGTGGGCAGCGACAGCTTCGCGGCCAGGTCCGGCGAGATTCGCACGCCCACCGCGCAGGCGAACTGCGGCGCGCGCGGCAGGATCGGCGGCACTTCCGTCTTCGCGCCCGAGCGCTGCATCGAGGCCAGCGTCTCGGCGCCGCCGTGCTCGCTGTCGCGCGCGGCCGGCTTCTTGGCGAGCTTGTAGCCGGCGAAGGCCAGCAGGCCGGCCAGCATCACGAACAGCAGCGCGGGGAAGCCCGGCACGGCCGCGAAGCCGAGCAGCAGCAGCGCGGCGAAGAACAGCGCGCGGCTGCTCGAGCCGAGCTGGTGGCCGATCTCGTCGCCGAGCGAGCGCTGCTTGGTCTGGCGTTCGTCGGCCACCCGCGTGATCATCACGCCGGCGGCCACCGACAGCAGCAGCGAGGGAATCTGCGAGACCATCGCGTCACCGACCGACAGCACCGAGAAGCGGTTTGCCGCGTCGCCGGCCGACATGCCGTGATAGGCCACGCCCACCGCGATACCGGCCAGGATGTTGATCAGCGTGATGATCAAGCCCGCGATCGCGTCGCCCTTCACGAACTTCATCGCGCCGTCCATGCCGCCGTGCAGCTGGCTTTCCACGGCCAGCGTGGCGCGCTTGCGCTTGGCTTCCTCGGGCGTGAGCAGGTTCGCGCGCAGATCCGCGTCGATACTCATCTGCTTGCCGGGCAGCGCGTCCAGCGTGAAGCGCGCGCCCACCTCGGCCACCCGCTCCGAGCCCTTGGCGATCACGATGAACTGCACGGTCGTGATGATCGCGAACACCACCAGGCCCACCACCAGGTTGCCGCCCACCACCAGCTTGCCGAAGCTCTCGATGATGTTGCCGGCCTCGGCGTGCAGCAGGATCGACTTGGTGGAGGCGATGTTCAGCGAGAGCCGGAACAGCGTGGTGAACAGCAGCAGCGACGGAAACGCCGACAGCGCGGAGATGTCCGGCACGTACATCGTGATCATCAGGATCGTCACGCTGATCGTGATGTTCAGCGCGAGCAGCGCATCGATCGCCAGCGGCGGCAGCGGCAGGATCATCAGCGAGATGATCGCCACCACCAGCGCTACGATGCCGACTTCACCGCCGGCAGGGAGTTTCAGGGACTTCAGCATCGTGGCTCCGGGTACGGCGGTCAGTGAACGGGGGTGTCGCGGGTGTCGGCGCGGCTCGCGCCGATCGAGTCCACCCAGCGCAGGATCGCGGCGATGGTCTCGAACAGCACCTCGGGAATCGGCTCGTCGACGCCGACCTTGTAGAGCGCGCGCGCCACCGGCGGGTTGCCGACGATCGGCACCTCGGCCTCGGCGGCGGCGCGCCGGATCGCGGCGGCGGCCTCGTCCATGCCCTTGGCGATCACCACCGGCAGCGGGTGCTCGTCGGGCGCGTAGCGCAGCGCCACCGCGTAGTGGGTGGGGTTGACCACCACCACGTTGGCGCGCGCCATGCGCGGCGGCGGGGAGTTGGCCATCTCGCGCGCGATGCGCTTGCGCTCGCCCTTGATCATCGGGTCGCCCTCGTCGTTCTTGTGCTCGCGCTTGACCTCGTCCTTCGACATCTTCATCTGCTTCATGAACAGCATCTTCTGCAGCTTGACGTCGGCGGCACCCACCACCACGAAGATCACCGCGGCGATCATCATCAGCTTGATCAGGATCCCCCAGTACATCGCCGAGAGCTCCGCCAGCGGCTGGTAGATCGAGCCCGACACCAGCGGGAACAGGCCGCGGATCACCACCCACATCACGGCGAAGATCAGCGCCGCCTTGACGATCATCTTGGCGGTCTCGATCACGGTCTTGATCGAGAAGATCTTCTTGAGGCCCTCGCCGGGGTTCAGCGAATTGAGGTTGGGCATCACCGGCTTCAAGGCGATCTGCAGGCCGACCTGCATCGCCGAGCCCATCAGCCCGGCCATCGCGGCGGCCAGAGCGAGCGGGACCACCGCCAGCAGCGCGATGCCGCCGAAGCGGTAGAGCCGGTCGAACATGTCGGGAATGCTGTGCTCGGTGGTGACGAAGTCGAGCGCGCTCACCACCAGCTGGCGCATCGAGTCGCGCAGGTGGGCGCCGGCGGCCATCACGAAGCCGATCGCCACCGTCATCGAGATCGCGTCCGCCAGGTCCGAGCTCTTCGACACCTGGCCGTCCTTGCGGGCGTCGCGCAGTTTCTTGTCGGTAGGCTCTTCGGTTTTTTCGTCGCTCATCGCTCGCTCGTCGCGTGGTCCGGGGTGGGGTGCTCACGCAGGCGCTCGCCGGGGAGGGCGGGCAGGGGTTGGCGGGCAGGCCCGGCGCGGGAGCGCGCAGCGAGCCGGTCGGACGAAGATAGCCGCGCGCCGCTCCGCGCTTTCTGTCCGACGCGAATCGGGCGCTGCGCATGCGAAGTTGGGGCGGCGAGCAAGGCGGATGCGCAGCGATGGGGCCCCGGGAAACGCCGGCCGCGGCCCCGCGAGGCGCCTGGAATGCGGCGCGGGACAGGGTTTTTCGGCCGGGCTGCCGGCGCTCGGGCGCGCCCCGGCGTGCGCGCCGGCCCGGCGCGCCCCGGCTTCGCGGCCCGCGGCGGCGGGGGGGTCCGATCCCCGTTCGCGCGCCTTAGCTTTCGGTGCGCTGGCTTCGCATCGCCGATCTCGCGGCCCCCGGCCGGTTGCTAAGGTTCCGTCGTGCGTCCGATCGACCCCGACCGTGGCGCGAAGATATCCGCCAGGAGAATGCGCGATGACCAAGGCCACACCCGATTACCTGAACTGCCGCCCGGAGATCGTCGGAGGACTGATCGAGACGGCCTCCGATGCGCTGCTGCAGACCTTCCCGAAGGTGTCGGTGGACCCCTACGACATCGAGCTGATGCTCGACGCGCTGCGCGTGCTGCGTCCGAAGGTGCCCGAGATCCAGATGCTGGACGGCATCCTGCACATGGTCCGCAATCATTGGGACGACGCGATCCTGGTGCTGCGCGAGGTCAGCGAGAGCGCGCCGCGCTTCGCCTACGCCAAGGCGCTGCTGGCCTTCTGCCTGTCCACCAAGGGCGACGGCGACTGGAAGCTGATCGCCAACGAAGTGCTCGAGAACAACCCGACGCGCGATACGCTGGCCCTCGTCAAGGCCCTGCATGCGCGCGAGGAGCTGGTCAGCGCCGTGAACGCGAGCCGCAACGGCGGTGCCTTCGTGCCGCCCGCCTCGATCGAGGAGTTGAACGAGGAACTGGCCAGCCGCGGCGACAAGCCCGATGTGCCCACCGCGCCGGTGCCGCCGGCCGCCGGCCTCGAATCCCTGCCGTTCGGCGTCGCGCTGCGCGCGTGAACGTCGTCCGCCCGCTCGACGAAGCCTGACGAGGAGCCCGACGATGACTGCGATCGACCATTCCGCGGCGCTGCGCGCCTCGCTCGAAGCCTTGTCCAAGCCGGAAGCCGCGGCGGGCGGCGGTACCTCGCCCGCGGCCGCCGACAAGTTCAAGGCGATGATGGAGAAGCCCTCGATGGCGCCGCCGCACGCGGCCCAGAGCCCGTCGATGGAAGTCGCCTCGAAGCTGGTGGCGGCGCAGGATGCCGAGCTGCAGCGCAGCGTCACCGACGCCGCCGAGTTCATGCAGCGCGCGCCCGAGATGAACCTCAACGAGCTCAATGCCGGCTCGATCCGCCTGACCTACGAACTCGCCGCCACCCAGCTCGACATGGAAGCGAAGATGGGCGTGGTGAACTCGTCGAAGTCGTCGATCGAAACGCTGATGAAGAACCAGTGACACGCGGCGCTCCACGGCGCCGCGCGGTCCGCCGCGAGACTTACCTCATGTCACAGACCCGGTCCGGATGGCGGCGCGCATCCGTCGTCGGCGCCTTCGCGCTCTGCGCGCTGCTCGCCGGCTGCAAGAAGGAACTATACGGAAACCTGTCCGAGCAGGACGTCAACGAGATGGTCGTGGCGCTGCTCGAGAACGGTGTCGACGCCGCCAAGGAAACGCCCGACGGCGGCAAGACCTGGACGCTCGAGGTGGACGGCGACCAGATGGTGCGCGCCATGGAGGCGCTGCGCTCGCGCGGCCTGCCCACGAGCCGCTTCGACAACCTCGGCGACCTGTTCAAGAAGGACGGCCTGGTATCCACGCCGACCGAGGAACGCGTGCGCTTCATCTACGGCATGTCGCAGGAGCTGTCGTCCACGCTGTCGAAGATCGACGGCGTGCTGGTGGCGCGCGTGCAGATCGTGCTGCCCAACAACGACCCGCTGGCGCAGACCATCAAGCCCTCCTCGGCGGCCGTGTTCATCAAGTACCGCCCGAATTCCGACGTCGGCGCGCTGGTGCCGCAGATCAAGACGCTGGTGATGCACAGCGTCGAGGGCCTCACCTACGACCAGGTCAGCGTGACCGCCGTGCCGGCCGATCCGTCCGACCTGGCGCGCCAGCCGCTGCCGCCGGCGAGCAACGGCGCGCCGCTGGTGTGGATCGTCAGCGGCATCGCCGGGGTGGTGCTGATCGTGGCCGCCGCCTTGCTGGTGGTGCTGCGCCGCAAGCTGCCGCATGGCGCCGACGGCGCGCCCGAGGCGGCTGGCGACAGCGCCGGCGGCCTGCGCGGCAAGCTCGGCGCGCTGACGGCTCGGCTGCGGCCGCGTCCGGCCAACTGAACGCCGGCCCGCACGCATGGCGTCTGCCCAGTTCTATCCCCCGCAACGCGTCGCCGCGGCGCTGAACGGCTATCGCGACAACCTCGATAGCGCGGCGCTGTGGGCCGATGCCTCGTGGTCCGCGCTGCCCGACAACGGCTGGCGCGAGGCGCTGTCGCGCGCCTCGTCGGCGGCGCGGCGCGCCTGCTCCCAGGCCCTGGCGCGCGCCGCCGGGGTGCGCGAGCCGCCGTTCGGCGCCTTCGCCACGCCGGCCGTGCTCGGCACCGGCGGCGCCGGCGTGCAGCCCGCGCCGGGCGGCCCGAAACCGAACCTCGCCCTGCTCGACGCGCTGCCGGTCAGCCAGGCGCTGGCGGTGCTGCGCATGCGCTCGCTGTCGTTCCGCCGCGTCGAGGTGCGCCGCCTGATCGACAAGCAGACGCGCTCGCGCCTGGCCGACTGGACCGGCGTGCATCCCGACGCGATCGCGCAGGACGCCCACGCCGCCGACGCGCCCGACGTCGCGCATCTCGCCATGAAGACCGGGCTGCCGCCGCTGGCGCGGCTCGACGCCACCGCGATGGCCGCCGAGGGCTGGCTGCTGTTCGTGCGCGACGCCGGGGGCGCGGCCGAGGCGGCCGATTCCGCCAACCCGGCCGACCGGCGCCGTCCCTCGCTGACCCGGCTCGCGCTGCCGCGCGCCTTCGCGCCGCCGGCCTCGCTGCCGGCCGCCAGCGGCCTGGACGCGGCCGGCTCGATCCGCCTGTTCGCCCGCATGCCCGATTTGCTGCCGGAGGTTGCATGGCTATTTGGTTGAGCCGTCCGCGCGACGCGCAGCACCAGCCCGACGAGGAAGCGATGCGCGCGCGGCTGGGCGCGGCGAGCGACGTGCTGCCGCGCGAGCTGTTCGGCTCGCTGGTCACGCTCGAGGACGCCTATGCCGCGCTGGCCGACGATCGCGCCGCGCTGATCGAGGCCGCCCACCAGGAAGCCGCGCATATCGTCGAGGCGGGCCGCGCCGAGGCCGAGGCGATCCTCGACATCGCGCGCCGCGAGCGCGAGGCCGCCGCCCAGGCCGGCTATCGCGACGGCTACGACCGCGCGCTCGGCGACTGGATGGACCGGCTCGCCGACGTGGCCCACGCGCAGAACCAGTTGCAGGTGCGCATGCGCGAGCGGCTGGCCGACATCGTGGCCTCGGCCGTCGAGCAGATCGTCAAGACCGAGAACCGCGCGGCCCTGTTCGAGCGTGCGCTGGCCTCGGTGGAGCGCATCGTCGACGGCGCCACCTACCTGCGCGTGGCCGTGCATCCCGACGATCTCGACAGCGCCAAGGACGTGTTCGACCGGCTCGCCACGCGCTGGCGCGAACTGGGCCGGCCGATCCCCATGTCGGTGGTGGGCGACAAGCGGCTCGCGCCGGGCAGCTGCGTGTGCGAATCCGATTTCGGCGCGGTCGACGCGAGCCTCGACACGCAATTGCGCGCCATGCACGGCGCCGTCTCGCGCGCGCTCAAGCGCACCCTGGTGGAAGCCGAGCAGGCACCGCCGGCCGAGGGCGATCCTTACTGCCAGCAGGGCGAGGCGCAATACGGCGAGGCGCAATACAACGAGGCGGGCGAAGGCGCCGGCTACCACGACCCGAACGCCGCCCAGCCCGGCCATGATCCCTACGCCGCCCAGCCGCAGTACGAGGCCGCGCCATACGCCGACGCGCCGTATGACCCGAATGCCTACGGCGCCCAGGGAGGCCAGCCGCGATGACGATGAACGTCTCCTGGCTGTCGCGCACCGACGACTTCGAGCGCCTGACCGACGCGATCGAGCGCGAGATCCTGGCCGTGCCGGCGGTGGCGCGCACCGGCAAGGTGATGGAGGTGGTCGGCACGGTGATCAAGGTGTCGGGCCTCGACGTCACGCTCGGCGAGCTCTGCGAGCTGCGCTCGCCCGACGGCGCGCTGCTGCAGCGCGCCGAGGTGGTCGGCTTCACGCGCGACGTGGCGCTGCTCTCGCCGTTCGCGCGGCTCGAGCACGTCTCGCGCGCCACCCAGGTGATCGGCCTGGGCCGGCCGCTGTCGATCCAGGTCGGCGACCAGCTGCTCGGCCGCGTGCTGGACGGCCTGGGCGAGCCGATCGACGGCGGCCCGCCGCTGGACAGCGACGACTGGCGCCCGGTGATCGTGCAGCCGCCCGACCCGATGAAGCGGCGCATGGTGGACACGCCGATGCCCACCGGCGTGCGCGTGGTGGACGCCATGATGACGCTCGGCGAAGGGCAGCGGATGGGCATCTTCGCGCCGGCCGGGGTCGGCAAGTCGACCCTGATGGGCATGTTCGCGCGCGGCGCGGCCTGCGATATCAACGTGATCGCGCTGATCGGCGAACGCGGCCGCGAAGTGCGCGAATTCATCGAGCTGATCCTGGGCCCCGAGGGCATGGCGCGCTCGGTGGTGGTCTGCGCCACCTCGGACCGCTCCTCGATGGAGCGCGCCAAGGCCGCCCACACGGCCACCGCGATCGCCGAGTATTTCCGCGACCGCGGCCTGCGCGTGCTGCTGATGATGGATTCGCTGACGCGTTTCGCGCGCGCCGGCCGCGAGATCGGCCTGGCCGCGGGCGAACCGCCGGCGCGGCGCGGTTTCCCGCCCTCGGTGTTCGCCGAGCTGCCGCGCCTCCTGGAGCGCACCGGGATGGGCCAGACCGGCTCGATCACCGCGCTCTACACGGTGCTGGCCGAGGACGAGACCGGCGGCGACCCGGTGGCCGAGGAAGTGCGAGGCATTCTCGACGGCCACATGATCCTGTCGCGCGAGATCGCCGCGCGCAACCAGTATCCGGCGATCGACGTGCTCGGCAGCCTGTCGCGCGTGATGTCGCTGGTGGTGCCCGACACGCACAACCGCGCGGCCTCGCGCGTGCGCGAGCTGATGGCCAAGCATCGCGAGGTGGAGGTGCTGCTGCAGGTGGGCGAATACCAGCCGGGCCAGAACCCGGTGGCCGACGAGGCGATCGAGAAGGCCGACGTGATCCGCGAGTTCCTGTGCCAGCGCACCAGCGACTACGCGCCCTACGAGGACACTACGAATTACCTGCATCAACTCGCCGGGGTGGGCGCATGAGCGCCGAGGCGCGTTTGAAACGCGACCGCCGCGCGATCGCGCTGACGCGCGCCAGCGACCGGCGCCGCAAGCACAACGAGCAGTTGCGCATGCACCTGGTGGGCCTGCGCCGCGCGCTGGCCGAGCGCGAGGCCGAGCACGCGGCGGCGCTGGAACGCGTCGAGCAGGAGCGCGCCGCGCTGCAGTCGATCGACGACCAGGTCGAGGCCATGATGACGGGCGTCACGCCCTTCGTGGTGGACGATTTCCAGGCGCTGAAGATCGTGCGCGGGATCGCCGTCGAGCGCCTGCAGGGCGCCGAGGCGCAGGTCGAGACGGCCTGGCAGGCGGTACAGGAGGCGCAGCAGGCGATCGTCGATACCAATCGTGCGATCGCACGCAACAACGGCAGCGTCGAGGCCTGCGAGCAGCGCGTGGCGAAGATGCGGCTCGGCTACCAGCGCGCCGAGGACGACGCGGCCGACGACGAGGCCGAGGACGGCGTGCTGGCGCGCCGCGCGCGCGACAAGGCAGGGGCGGCCGCATGAACCCGAGCTTGAACGCGCTGCCCGACATCACCCACCTGGTGATGGGCTACCTGACGCTGATCGGCGTGTCCTCGGTGCGCCTGTTCGTGATCATGACGATCTTCCCGCCCTCGGCCGACGGCGTGCTGCAGGGGCCGGTGCGCAACGCGATCGTGATCCTGTTCAGCACCTTCGTCGCCTACGGCCAGCCGCTCGCCTTCGGCGAGCAGCTGCACGGCGCGGCGCTGGTCGAGCTGGGCCTGCGCGAGGGCATGATCGGGCTGGTGCTGGGTTTCGCGGCGTCCTCGGTGTTCTGGGTGGCCGAATGCGCCGGCTACTACATCGACGACCTGACCGGCTACAACAGCGCCCAGGTGCAGAACCCGCTGCGCAACGAGCAGGCCACGCCCACCGCCACCCTGCTGCAGCAGGTGGCCACGGTGGCGTTCTGGAGCCTGGGCGGCATGAGCTTCCTGCTCGGCACGCTCTACGAGTCCTATCAGTGGTGGCCGCTGACGGCCCACAGCGTGGACGTATCCAGCGTGCTGGAGGCTTTCGCGCTGAAAGAGACCGACACGCTGATGCAGCAGGTCGCCAAGCTCGCCGCGCCGGCCGTGATGATCCTGCTGCTGATCGACTTCGCCTTCGCGTTCGCCGCCAAGTCGGCCAGCAAGCTCGAGCTGATGGGGCTCTCGCAGCCGGTCAAGGGCGCCGTCGCGGTGCTGCTGCTGGCGCTGTTCGTGGGCGTGTTCGTCGACCAGGTGCGCGACCAGCTCACCCTGTCGGCCTTCACCTCGCAGTTCCGCGCCTGGGCCGACGCCGCGCACGCGGCCGATGCGAACCCGGTGGCGCATCCCGTCTCTCCACCTACCTTGCCGCTCTTCGGCCCCGACGCGAAGTGATGTCGGCCCCGGCGATGTTTGGTGAGATTCATCGCACCGGGTGAGCACGATTCGCGCCTGAGCAATCGTGAGACTCGCGCGAAGCCGCGTCGCGCGGGGCGCAATTCTCAAATCGGAATTATTGCTGAAGATTACTCAGTCAAACTGAGGGTTCGAAAACAGGCCGGCGACTACATTGCTCGCATGGCGCCGCGCCCCGGTGCCCTGCGCAAATCCAAGGAGAGTCGCTTCAAGGTTTAGAAGCGCGATTTCCCGGGGGGTTCCGCGCTCGCCGCTGGTGACGCTGCGCAGCTCGCGCAGGTAGGCCACCCGCG
>JASLEG010000129.1 GCA_030151225.1 Burkholderia sp.
TGGCGTGGCGCTCGTCGATCGCGAGCACCGCGCCGCCGGCCTCGAGCACGGCCGCCGTGCGCTGCGCGATCGGGGCGGCCGCCTCGGCGCGCGCGGCGCGGGCGTCGCCGGCAGTCGTCACGAGCAGGTCGCCCGGCTGCGGACGTTCGGGTGGCGCGACACAGATTCGGATCGGCGCGGCCGGCGCGGGCCACTCGCCGAGCCGCGCGCGGATCCGCTCGGCGGCTGCGGCGAGCTCGTCGGCGGGCGGCCAGAACAGGCCCGCGAAGCGCGAGGACGGGGATTCGGGTGCGTGCGGGGACGGGGAGACGATGCTCATCGGCTGCCTCCGTCCTGATGCCAGAACGGCATGCCGACCACCGGCGTGCTGGCGTGCGCGGTCTCGCGCGCGTCCATCGGCCCGGCCAGCCAGGCGGCGCGCCCGGCCTCGACGCCCTGCGCGAACGCGCGCGCCATGACCTCCGGATGCGTGGCCTGCGACACAGCGGTGTTCAGCAGCACGCCGTCGAAGCCCCATTCCATCACCTGGCAGGCATGCGAGGGCACGCCGAGCCCGGCGTCGACGATCAGCGGCACGTCGGGCAGGCGCTCGCGCAGCACGCGCAGCCCGTAGGGATTGACCACGCCCTTGCCGGTGCCGATCGGCGCGCCCCACGGCATCAGCGCCTCGCAGCCGGCATCGAGCAGGCGCCGGCCGATCACGAGATCCTCGGTGCAATACGGCAGCACCTTGAAGCCGTCGCGCACCAGCAGCGCGGCCGCCTCGATCAGGCCGACCGGGTCCGGCTGCAGCGTGTAGTCGTCGCCGATCAGCTCGAGCTTGATCCAGTCGGTCTCGAACACCTCGCGCGCCATCTGCGCGGTGTTGACCGCCTCGGCCACGGTCTGGCAGCCGGCCGTGTTCGGCAGCAGCGGCACGTCATGGCGCTTGAGCAGCTCGAAGAAGCCGGCCTCGGCGTTGCCGGCGTTCATCTGCCGGCGCAGCGCGACCGTCACCATGCCGGGCCGCGACGCGACGATCGAGTCGGACAGCGACTGCAGCGACGGATAGCGCGAGGTGCCGAGCAGCACGCGGCTCTGGAACGCGGTGCCGTACAGCACCAGCGAATCGGGGGAAGTGGGATGCGTCATGGGGAGTCCTGTGGTTGCGGCGGCAGCAGCGGCGGGCGGGCCCGGGCCCGGCGGCGCTCAGCCGCCCGCGACGGGGTGCACGACGGCGAGCCGGTCGCCGGCCGCGAGCGCATGCTGCGCGTGGCGCGCGCGCGCCACGAAGGCGCCGTTCACGGCCACGGCGTAGGGCGGGCTCGCCTGATACGCGAGCAGCGCGTCGGCCACGGTGGCGCCGTCGGGCAGCGTCAGCGTCTGTTGGTTGATCTGGATGTCCATGGGGTCGATCGGAAAGTCGTCGGACGCGGCCTCACGCCTGAGCGTGCGCCGCGTCGTACCGGAACAGGTCGGGCCAGCGCGCGGCGGCGCGCCAGGCGGAAAAGGCGTCGCGATCGGTGCCGAGCCGGTCGCCGAACCACGCCTCGACGCACTCGACGGCCGCCTGCGCGACCTCGGGCGCGATCATGAAACCGTGCCGGTACAGGCCGTTCACCGCGAGGCGGGCGTCGCCGTGCCAGACGACCGCGGGCCGGTGGTCGGGCAGCGTCGGCCGGCACTGCGTGCCGAGTTCGAGAATGCGTGCCTCGCCGAAGGCCGGATGCACCGAGAAGGCGGCGCTGAGCAGTTCGAGCGCCGAGCGCACGCTCATCGGCGAGAGGTCCTCGCCCTCCACCTCGGTGGCGCCGATCACGTAAAGGTCGTCCTGCTTCGGCGCGATGTAGAGCGGGTAGCGCGGATGCAGCAGCCGCACCGGCCGGCTCAGGTCGATGCCGGGCGCGTGCACGCGCGCCACCTCGCCGCGGATGCCGCGCAGCGACGGCAGCACCGGCTTCGCGCCGAGCCCGCGGCAGTCGATCGTGAGCCGCGCGCCGGGCTCCGGCGCGGCGTCCACCGCGGTGTGCCAGTGGGTGTCGACGCCGCGCTCGGCCAGGCCCGCGGCGAGCGCGGCCAGCGTCTGGCGATTGTCGAGCTGGCCTTCGCGCGGCAGCAGCAGCCCGCGCGCGAAACGGCCCGCCAGCGCGGGCTCGGCCGCGTCCACCTGCGCGCCGGCCAGCGCCACGAAACCGCCCTCCACGAGCGGCGCAGGCGCATTGGCGCGCATCCGTCGCTCGAACAGCGGCGCCTCGGCGCGATCGGCCTGATGCCATACCACGAGCGTGCCGTTGCGCTGGAAGAACACCGGCTCGGGCAGCTCGGCGAGCCAGCCGGGCCAGCGTTCGAGCGAGGCCGCGCCGAGCTCGGTGATCAGCAGCTCGGCGCTGGCGGCCTCGGCCAGCGGCGCGAGCATCGCCGCCGCCACCCAGGCCGCCGCGCCGGAGCCGGCCGCGTCGCCGCGTTCGTAGAGCGCGACGCGCAGGCCCGTGCCCGCGAGCCGCCACGCGATCAGCCGGCCCACGAGCCCGCCGCCGAGCACGGCCACGTCGTGACGGGCGCGGGAGACGCCGCTCATCGCACGGCTCCGCGCGTTCGGCGGGCGCCGCTCAGCGCCGAGCACGCGCGCGCAGAAACGCGGCGCGGCAAAGCGCGATCGACGGAAATCGGCGGGAGAGGAATGCCGGTACGAGGACCGGAACAGGAAACGGGCATGGGCTCCTTCCGTAACGCGCGCGGGCGCAATCGAACGGACGAAACCGGCGGCCGGAGCCGACCGGGCGCGGCGCATGCGGCAGGCCAAACACGATGGCGGCAGGCGCGACCCGGCGGAATCGAAAACTTCCCGCGCCGGTATTACCCGGATCGGGTGCGAAGGGTCTCTCTCAGCCTTGCCGCCAACACGCCGTTCGATCCGTGACCGGACCGTGGCGGGCTGCAAAGCACCCCTGTTTCGTCAGGCGGACATTAGACCACAGAAGCGGAAACGCCCGCAAACCGCAGCGCCGCATGGTGGAAATGCAGCCGGGTACGGATCGCGCGCGTCCGGTTCGCGCCCCGTTCTGCGCCCGGGCGCCCGGTGCTGGCACAATGGCCGCTGGATTCGCCCGGCCGACGGGCCTCGCCAGACGCGTGCCCGCGGCCGCCCCGTGCCGCGCGATTAAGAGCCGTTTAAGCGAGGCGCCGCACAATCCGCGGCGAGCCTTCGCCATATGGCACGATTTGAGGTGCGCCGCGCCGCCGCGTCTTGCCGCGCGCATCGCTTCGACAACCCCGGCCTTGCCGTCCCCACCGCAGGAAGCCCATGACTCCCTCGTCCCCCGTCGGCCGTCAGGCCAACGACACGCCGTCCGACGACGACGCCCGCATCTCCGCATGGAGCCTGATCAAGCCGTACTGGGTGTCGTCCGAATGGAAGACCGCCTGGTCGATGCTGGTCGCGATCATCGTGATGAATCTGACCGTGGTCTGGATCAACGTGCGGCTCAACGACTGGAACGGCGCCTTCTTCAATGCGCTGCAGGAAAAGAATGCGGCCGTGGTGCCGCACCTGCTGCTGATCTTCGCCGGCTACGCGTTCAGCTTCATCATCATCGCCGTGTACAGCCGCTATCTGCGTCAGCTGCTCGGCTTCCGCTGGCGACAGTGGATCACCACGCAGGCCCTCGACGACTGGTTCGGCGACCGCGCCTTCTATCGCATCGAACGCGACCGACTCGCCGACAACCCCGACCAGCGGATCACCGACGACCTGAACTCGCTGGCCACCAGCACGCTCACGCTGACGCTCGACCTGCTCTCGACCGTCGTGACGCTGTTCTCGTTCATCGTGATCCTGTGGTCGCTCGCCGGCGCCGCCACCATCACGCTGGGCGGCACCCACATCGTGATTCCCGGCTACATGGTGTGGGCTGCCGCGATCTACGCGCTGGTGGGCTCCTACATCACCTACAAGGCCGGCCATCCGCTCGTGTCGGTCACCTACCAGCAACAGCGCGTCGAGGCCGATCTGCGCTTCGGCCTGATCCGCATCCGCGAGAACGCCGAGCAGATCGCGTTCTACGACGGCATGTCGCGCGAGCGGCAGAACGCGCTGGACCTGTTCGGCCACATCCGCGACAACTGGCGGCGCGTGATGTCGATCACCAAGCGCATGACCTTCGTGATCAGCTTCTACGCGCAACTCGCGAACATCTTCCCGATCGCGGTGGCCTCGCCGCGCTACTTCGCGGGCGCATACTCGTTCGGTGTGCTGATGCGCATCTCGGGCGCGTTCGGCACCGTCAGCGATTCGTTCTCGTGGTTCATCAACAGCTACGGCACGCTCGTCGACTGGCGCGCCACCGTGAATCGTCTGCGCGAATTCAAGCGCATCACGCGCGCCTCGCATCTGAAGGAATCGATGTCGCCGGCCACCGCGCACGGCGGCATCAACCTGCATTACGTGGACGAGGAATCGCTCTCCACCCGCAACCTGCGCCTCGCGCTGCCCGACGGCCGGCCGCTCTCGACGATCGGCGACTTCCGCATCGAACCGGGCTCGCGCTGGCTGGTGCGCGGCGCGTCCGGCTCGGGCAAGAGCACGCTGATGCGCGCGCTGGCCGGGCTCTGGCCGTTCGGCGACGGCGCGGTGGACGCGCCGGTCGGCGCGAAGATGATGTTCGTGCCGCAGCGCAGCTACCTGCCGATCGGCACGCTGAAGGCCGCCCTCGCCTATCCGTCGGCGGCCGAGCGATTCGGCGACGAGGAATGCCGCGCGGTGCTGCAGGAATGCGGCCTCGCCGATTACGCCACGCGCCTCGAGGAATCGGGCCACTGGACCCAGATCCTCTCGCCGGGCGAGCAACAGCGCCTGGCCGGCGCGCGCGTGCTGCTGCACAAGCCCGATTACCTGTTCCTCGACGAGGCCACCAGCGCGCTCGACGCCGAGAACGAGGCGAACCTGTACGGCCTGCTCGCGGCGCGGCTGCCGGGCGCGGCGATCGTCAGCATCGCGCATCGCGAATCGCTCGCGGCCTTCCACGACCGCACGCTCGAGGTCCAGCGCGACGCGGCCTGAACGCCGACCCCGCGGCCCAAAGCAAAAGAGCACCCCGCGGGGTGCTCTTTTTTCATGGCAACGAGGCGATGAGGGCAGCCTTCGCAGGCCGCCCTCGCCGGCTGCCGATCAGCGCGGCAGTTCCGAATGGCCCATCAGGAACGCGTCGACCGCACGCGCGCACTGACGGCCTTCGCGGATCGCCCACACCACCAGCGACTGGCCACGGCGCATGTCGCCGGCCGCGAACACCTTGTCGACCGAGGTCGAGTAGGCGCGCTCGCCTTCGGTGGCCGCACGTGCGTTGCCGCGTGCGTCCTTGGCCACGCCGAACGCGTCGAGCACCGGCGCGGCCGGCTGCGTGAAGCCCATCGCCAGCAGCACCAGATCCGCCTTGAGCTCGAACTCCGAGCCCGGCACTTCGGCCATCTTGCCGTCCTTCCACTCCACGCGCGCGGCGATCAGCTTCTCGACCTTGCCGTTCTTGCCTTCGAGACGCTTGGTGGCGACCGCCCAATCGCGCTCGCAGCCTTCGTCGTGCGACGACGAGGTGCGCAGCTTGATCGGCCAGTACGGCCACACCATCGGC
>JASLEG010000133.1 GCA_030151225.1 Burkholderia sp.
CGCGGGCGGCGAGGGCGCGCTCCAGGGTGGCGTCGAGCGCCGCGAGCCGCGCCAGCGCCGGCGATTGCGCGGCGAGCCGGCCGCGCAGGCGCGCGCGCAGGTCGCCGATGTCGCTCTCCATCTTCTGCTGCAGACCGAGGCAGCACTGACGATAGAGCGCGAAATCGGCGTCCGGGCCGGCCAGATCGGGCAGGCGCTGGCGCGTGGCCGCGGCCGCGGGCGGCACGAAGCGTTCGTCGGGCCGACCGCGCGCGTGGGCCGGATGGCCGTTGCGGCCGTGCAGCGACGCGCGCGACGGCGCCAGCAGCGCGTCGTTGACGATCGCCTTCGACAACGTGGAGCGCAGCGCGACGCAGCGCGCGGCCTCGTCGTCGCCGACGCCGTCCGCGCGCGCGCCGGCCGCCGCGGCGGGCAGCGGCGCGGCCAGCACGGACGAAAGCGCGATCGCGTCGGTCCAGCCCACCCAGTCGCTGAGCCGATCCGCGAGCGGCAGCGCCGTGCGCGGCACGTCGGGCTGGCCGAGGCGGGTCAGGAGGCGAACGATGGCCGGAGCGTTCAGGGACGTACGCTGCGGGGTTGGCAACATGCTGCGAACGAGAAAAAAAGGCAGCAGTTTACACAACCGGGCGGCCGGGCACGCGGTTTTGGGACGGCGCATGCCGCGAAGTGGCGCGGGGCAGGCCCGCCGACACCCCGCTCAGGGCCGCCGGACAAGGCGCGCGGCGGTTTCCGCGGGCCCTGGCGCCGATCCGGCCGGGGCGCGTGGCGGTGTGTCAGGAGCGCGCCGCGTGATCCGGTGTGCGCTTGCCGGAGGAGTCGCTGCCCGCGCGGCGCGGCAGCAGCGAGCGCAGCCACGCGTCGCCGTTCACCACCACGAGCCCCGCGCCCACCAGCACCGCGCCGCCCACGAAGGCGGCATCCACGCGCTCGTGCAGCAGCACCACGCCCCACACCACGCCGAACAGCGGCGTCATGAAGGACAGCACGCCGAGGCGCGCGGCCAGATAGCGGCGCAGCAGCGCGAACCACACCAGGAAGCTCGCGAAGCACACGAACACGGTCTGGAACACCAGGCTGGTCCAGAGCATCGGGCTGCCGTGGAAATGCGTGTCGCCGAGCAGCAGCGCGGCCGCCAGCAGGATCACGAAGGCGCAGGCGAGCTGGCAGAACAGGGTTTGCGTGGCCGGCGCCTCGCTCATGCGCGTGGTGCGCACGGCCACCGTGGTCAGGCCCCACGCGGCGCCACCGGCCAGCCCGAGCAGATCGCCGAGCATCCGGCGCGCCGCGCCGCCGCCGGCCGCCGCGCCCGCTGCCCCGGACGGGCCGGCCAGGCCCGGCACCACGAAGGCGAGCGCGATGCCGAGGAAGGCGAGCCCCATGCCGGCCCATTGCAGGCGGCTCAGGCGCTCGTCGGGCAGCCGCAGGTGCAGGCCGAGCGCGGCGAACATCGGCGCGGTGTACAGGAACACCACCATGTGCGAGGCGCTGGTCAGCATCACGCCCTGCGCGACCAGCAGGAATTCGGCCGCGAACAGCGTGCCCACCGCGATGGCCGACGGCAGCATGCCGCCGCGCAGCCAGCGCTCGCGCGTGAACAGGCGCGCGTAGACGAACACCATCGCGGCGGCCACGCCCGAGCGCAGCGCCAGCTGCAGCACCGGCGCGGCGTCCGCCGCCGAGGCCTTGACCGCCACCTGCTGCAGGCTCCAGATCATGCACAGCGCCACCATGGTCAGCACCGCGCGCGCGTCCACCGCTTTTCTCATGGCCGTCGAATTCCGAAGGGGTGCGAATCGCCGCCGATTCGCCGGCGGTCAGTATCGGTGGAAACATTTGTCGCGATATAGTGCAAAACTGACATTCGATCGCGCAAGCCCGTCATCTCATGAAACGCGTCGCCACGGTCGTTTCCCCCACCGCCACGCACCTGCGCCTGCCGCCTTTCACCGACGTGCTGCCGGTGCCGGTGTTCTTCCGCACCGAGCACATGCCGGCGCACGCCACCTATCCGATCCTGCGGCACGCGTGGGGCGAGTTCGTCTATTCGTTCAGCGGCCTGACCGAGGTGAAGGCAGGCGGCCAGCACCTGCTGGTGCCGCCGCATCTGGGCCTGTGGATCGCCCCCGACGTCGAGCACACCGGCTTCAATCACGAGGCGGCCGTGCACTGCTCGGTCTACATCCGCCGCGATCTGTGCGAGGGCATGCCGGCCGAATCGTGCGCGGTGATCGTCACGCCGCTGGTGCGGGAGATTCTCGAGCGGCTGCGCGATCTCGAGGCGCAGGCGGCGGCGGGCGCGGCGCGGGCCTCGCGCGCGCGGCTGCTGCGGGTGCTGGTGGATCAGCTCGTGGCGTGTCGCACCACCGGCAGCTTCGTGCCGCACAGCGGCGACCCGGAGCTCGGCACGATCCTGCAGCATCTGCGCGACGATCCGGCCGACAACCGCTCGCTGGCCGAGCTCGCGGCCATCGTCAATCTGACCGAGCGCACGCTGATCCGCCGCTGTCGCAGCGAGCTGGGGATGTCGCTCACGGAATGGCGCCAGCGGCTGCGCTTCGTGACGGCGCTGCCGATGCTGCGCGACGGACGCAGCGTGGAATCGGTGGCGCTCGACCTCGGCTACGCCTCGTCGTCGGCGTTCATCGCGATGTTCCGGCGGCTGACGGGATCGAGCCCGAAGCGCTTCGTCGGGCAGGGCGGCGCACCCTGAACGGGCGCGCGCGGGGAAACGGGAAGGGATGGCGGGGCCGGCCGCCGCGTGCGCGACGGCCGGCGGCAACCGGTCAGACCGGTGCGCGTCCCGCCTGCGGCTTGTTCGCCGAGGTCAGCGCGGAGATCGCCAGCGTCACCACGATGTTGACCACCAGCGCGATCAGGCCGATGTAGAGCGTCCACGAGGCCGAGCCGAGGTGCAGCGTGTAGACGGGCTTGAGGCCCTGCGAGGCGGCCAGCGCGGTGCCCGTCACGATCCCCACCAGCCAGCCGATCAGCAGGCCGGTGGAGCTCAGGCGGCGCGTGTACAGCGAGAACACCACGGCCGGCAGGATCTGCAGGATCCACACGCCGCCGAGCAGTTGCAGGTCGATCGCGAACTGCGTGGGCAGCGCCACGATGAACACCAGCGCGCCGAACTTCACGAGCAGCGAGACGAGCTTGGCCGTGGCGGCCTCGCCGGCCGACGACTGGTTCGGCGAGACGAGCGGACGCCACAGGTTGCGCGTGAACAGGTTCGCCGCGCCGATCGACATGATCGCGGCCGGCACCAGCGCGCTGATCGCGATCGCGGCGGCGGCGAAACCGACGAACCACGACGGGAACAGCGTGCG
The DNA here is from genome assembly GCA_030151225.1 of Burkholderia sp. Classification (GTDB taxonomy): domain Bacteria; phylum Pseudomonadota; class Gammaproteobacteria; order Burkholderiales; family Burkholderiaceae; genus Burkholderia. The sequence goes on from JASLEG010000133.1 coordinate 3,327, forward strand.
GAACAGCGTGGGCACGACGTCGGTGGGCGACTTCACGTGGATGTCCGCGGCCAGCGCCATGTAGCCGAGCAGCGCGATCAGGCCGAGCAGCACGGTGTAGGCGGGCAGGAAGATCGCGTTCTTCTTGACCGTGGCGGCCGAGCCCGAGGCGAGCACGCCCGTCATGGTGTGCGGATACATGAAGGCCGCGAGCGCCGAGCCGAGCGCGAGCGACGCGTAGGCCGTGAACTGGGTGGGCTTGAGCAGGATGCCGGTGGCGCCGCCCTTGGCCGCGAAGTGCGCGTCGGCCAGGTTGAACACGTGCGCGTAGCCGCCGAGCTTGACCGGGATCAGGCACACCGCGGCGATCACCACGATGTAGATCATGATGTCCTTCACGAAGGCGATCATGGCCGGCGCGCGCAGGCCGCTCGTGTAGGTGTACAGCGCGAGGATCAGGAACGCGATCACGAGCGGCAGCTCGCCCGACACGCCCAGGCCCTTGATCACCACCTGCATGCCCACCAGTTGCAGCGCGATGTAGGGCATCGTGGCGACGATGCCGGTGATCGCGACCGCGGCCGGCAGCCACTTGCCGCCGAACTCGCCGTGCACATAGTCGGCCGCGGTGATGTGGCCTTTGGCGTGCGCGACCTTCCAGAGCTTCGGCATCACCGCGAACACGAACGGGTACACCACGATCGTGTAGGGCAACGCAAAGAAGCCGTAGGCGCCCACCGCATACACCAGCGCGGGCACGGCGATCACGGTATAGGCCGTGTAGAAGTCGCCGCCCACCAGGAACCACGAGATCACGGTGCCGAACTGCCGCCCGCCGAGCCCCCATTCATGCAACTGCGTGAGGTCGCCGCGCTTCCAGCGCGCGGCCACGAAGCCGAGCACCGTGACCAGCGCGAAGAAGGCGATGAACACGCTCATCGCAACCGGATCGATGGCAATCACGTCGCTCATTTTTCACTCCGGTAGACGAGGTAGAGCAGAACCGAGGTGATCGGAATCCACAGCAGCTGATACCAGTAGAACATCGGCAGGCCCGCGTAGACGGGTTCCGAGAAGTTGTAGAACGGCACCCACAGCAGGGCCACGAAGGGAATCAGCAATGCGATCCGGACCCAGATCGGTGTCCTGCGTGTGCGTGTGTCGTCGTGAGGGCTGTCTGCCATCGGTCTCTCCTCCTGCGTGGTCTTCGTTCGGGTTGTCATGGGCGGTTTCGCGCGGCGCGACGGCGAGGGCCGGGGCGCGGGAAACGGAGCGGATCGATTGTGATCTATTTCGAGATGGCTTGCAGTAGCTGAAAGAATGACGTTGCCGATTGAGTACAGATTGGAATGCCGATCTTTCAAATGTCTTTTTGTTTTATTTCAATTTGCATTCGAGATCGCCCGAATCGCCGGGATGGCGGACGAATGCGGCGCCACGACGAGCCGAACAGCACCACCACGAACCCGCACGACACCGCGCCGCCGGCGGCCTGGATCGCCACGTTGCTGCCGAGCGGATCGTCGAAGCCGAAGGTGATCGCCGCGTCGACGGCAGGTGCGCAGCGCGGGCAGCAGCTCGAGCGTGCCGTCCACCACGGCCTGCGCGCACACCGCCGCCGCCACGAAGGCCGCGGCGATCTCGGCGCGCCGCTCGAGGATCGCGAGCCGCGCGTCGAGCGGATGCGCCACGTCGAGCGACGGCACCTGGGCGATCATGCGGCCGCCCGTGCCGCGGCAGGCCTGGCCGGCGCGGCCGGCCGCGGACACGATCCACGATTCCTCGGTCGCCATCGGCACGAGCCGGTCGCGGCCGTCGATCTGCAGGCCGGTGGCCACGCCCACCGGGATCGCGATGGTGGCGATCAGGTTCTCGATCATGGGGTTGGCGGTGTCGAGTGGCTCGCCGGCCTGGGCAGGAAGGGCTGCGGACATGCGTGTCTCCATCGTGTTGTGTGCCGCGCCGGGCATGGCCGAAGGCCGGGCCGCGGGCGTGTTTCAGTGAGTCGAGCATACCGAGAGCCCGGTGGAACCGGTCTCGAAGATCGAGCGCGTGCGTTCGGGCACGCTGCGCGCGGGCGACCGGCTGCGTTCGGTGCGCGAGGAAGCGGCGCAGTTGGGCGTGGCCAAGAACACGGTGGTGGCGGCGTATCTGCGGCTGGTGGCGTAGGGCGCGCCGGTATCGCGCCCCGGCGCCGGCTATTTCGTGTCGCGCACGCAGCAGCGGCGGAAGGCGCCGGCGGTGCGCAGGCCGATCTCGATCGTGCGCGTGAGCGCCGGCGATACCGACAACGCCGCCTGGGGCCTGCTGCCGCTGCGCGAGCGGCTGTGCCGGAAGCTGGCCGAGCGCAGCATCCAGTGCCGCCCCGGCCAGTTGCAGCGCGTGATCTACATCGGCTCGTTCTCGAAGACGCTGCCGGGCAGCGTGCGGGTGGGCTACGTGGCGGCCGCGCCCGAGATCGCCGAGGGGCTCAACGAGATGAAGGTAATCACGATCGTGTCCACCTCGGCACAGAACGAGCGGCTCGCGTACTCGGTGATCGAGGGCGCGCATTACCTGAATTCCTGCGACAGCTGCGCGAGCGCCTGCACGCGGCCACCGAGCGCACCGTGCACGGCATCGAGGCGGCCGGCTTCGCCGTGCCGCGCCCGCTCGGCGGCGGGCTGTACGTGTGGGTCGCGCTGACGCCGGCGATGCAGGCGATCGATCTGGCCGCCGACGCCGCGCGCGAGGACATCTTCATCGCGCCGTCCGCGGCGTTTTCCACCACCGAGGTGGCCGCGCCGGGCATGCGCGTGAACGTGGCGCACGGCGCGGATCCGCGGTTTCTGGCGTGGCTCGGGAGGTTTCGCGCGTGAGCCGCGCGATGCGCTGAGGCGCGGACGGCCCGCTCAGTCCGCGTCGATCTTGCGTACCGCGCTCGTCGACGCGTTCAGCATGCGGCCGTCCTCGAGCCGCAGCGTCTGCTTGCGGACCGCGCGGCCGGTCTTGCGGTCGATCAGCACCGAATGCCTTTCTCCCGTGGCGAACAGGTTCGCCTCGCCCCACTGGCGCAGCATCACGATCACCGGAAACAGCGCCTCGCCCTTCTTCGTCAGCACGTATTCCTGATACGCCGAGCCATCCGAGGCAGGCGCGATCTCGAACACGCCGGCTTCGGTCAGCATCCTCAGGCGGTCCGACAGGATGTTGCGGGCCACGCCCAGGCTCGCCAGGAAATCGCCGAAGCGGCGTGCGCCGTCGAATGCGTCGCGCACGATCAGCAAGGCCCAGCGGTCGCCGATCAGGTCCACCGCGCGGCCCACCGGGCACGGCGAATCGGCGAAGCTTCGTTTCGCTGCCATCTCGAACTCCTGTTTCGTCCAGCGCGGTGACGGAAATGCAGTTGCATTTTAAAACAGGTTTCCCTAGACTCACTCCAGTTTTGATTTGCAACTGAGCGAGCCGAACCATGTGCGCACCGTTACCTGCCGCCGCCGCGATCGAGTCGCCGGCGCGTGCCCTGCCGGCCGCCCTCGTGGCGCTGCTGGCCGTGTGCTGTGCCGCGAGCGTGGCCAACGTCTATTACGCGCAACCGCTGCTCGACGCGATCGCGGCCGACTTCCACATCCCGCATGCCGAGGTCGGCGCGGTGATCACGGCCACGCAGATCGGCGCGGGCCTCGCCCTGCTGTTCGTGGTGCCGCTCGGCGACCGGCTCGACCGGCGGCGCCTGATCGCGTGGCAGGCGGCGATGCTCGCGGTGGCCTGCATCGGCGTGGCCGCCGCGCGGTCCACGCCCGCGCTGCTGGCCGGCATGCTGGCCGCGGGGCTGCTCGGCACCGCGATGACGCAGGGGCTGATCGCGTGCGCGGCCGCGCTGGCCGGCGAGCACGAGCGCGGCCGGGTGGTGGGCGCGGCGCAGGGCGGGGTGGTGGTGGGACTGCTGTCGGCGCGCTCGCTGGCCGGTGTCGTGACCGATCTCGCGGGCTGGCGCGCCGTGTATCTCGTGTCCGCCTTGCTGGCGTTGCTGATGCTCGGTGTGCTGCTGCGCTGCCTGCCGGCGATGCGGGCGCCGCCGGGGGCGCCGGGCTACATGAGCTTGCTGCGCTCGATGGCCGGCCTGCTGCGGCACGAGCGCGTGCTGCGGCAGCGCGGCCTGATCGGCATGGCGATGTTCGCCGCGCTCGGCACCTTCTGGAGCGCGCTGGTGCTGCCGCTCAGCGCGCCGCCGCATGCGCTGTCGCACACGGCGATCGGCGCGTTCGGGCTGGTGGGGGCGTTCGGTGCGCTGGCGGCGGCGCGCGCCGGCCGGCTCGTCGATCGCGGCAAGGACCGAATCACCACGGGCCTGGCGCTCGCGATGCTGTGCGCCGCGTGGCTGCCGATCGCGTGTCTCGACCGCTCGCTCGCGCTGCTGGTGGTGGGCATCGTGTTGCTCGACGTGGGCGGCCAGGCGATCCACGTGGTGAACCAGAGCCTGATCCTGCGGGCGCGACCCGATGCGCAGGCGCGTCTCGTGGGCTGCTACATGCTGTTCTATTCGGCGGGCAGCGGCCTTGGCGCTATCCTGTCGACACTCGCTCACGCCCGCGCGGGCTGGGCGGGCGTGTGCGGGCTCGGCGCGGGCTTCAGCGTGCTCGCGCTCGTTTGCTGGGGCGCGAGCCTGCGCGATGCGCGCGAGCAAGCGTGAAGCGCCGGCCACACGTGCACCCATGACTTTTCCGACGAACCTTCTCCCTCACGCCTCCACCACCATGAAACTCCGTGACATCCTGCTCGCGATCTTCATCACCGCCATCTGGGGCATCAACTTCTCGGTCATCAAGCTCGGGCTGCTGAGCACCGATCCGTTCATCCTGGCCGGCATCCGCTTCGTGCTCGTGGCCGTGCCGGCCGTGCTGTTCGTCCGCCGTCCGGCGGTGCGATGGCGCGACCTGATCGCATACGGGCTGCTGTTCGGCGTGGGGCTGTGGGGCGTGGTCAATCTCGGCATCCAGGCGGGCCTGTCGGCCGGCATCGCGTCGCTGGTGCTGCAGTTCAGCGCGTTCTTCACGATCCTGCTCGGCGCGGCGGTGTTCCGCGAGCGGGTATCGCGCTATCAGCTCGCCGGCATCGTCGTGGCGATCGCGGGGCTGGCCAGCATCATCACGATCACCGACGGCAGCGCCTCGCGGGCCGGCATCGCGCTGGTGATCGCGGGCGCGCTGTCGTGGAGCGTGGCCAATCTCGTGATCAAGCGCAGCGGCACGAAGGCGGTGCTCGGCTTCCTCGTGTGGTCGAGCCTGTTCTCGCCGCTGCCGCTGTTCGCGATCGCGTGGTTGCAGCACGGCTCGGGGGCATTCACTGCCGCGTTCGCGCAACTCGATGCGCGTGCAACTTTCTCGATCCTGTTCCAGGCCTGGCCGACCACGCTGTTCGGCTACTGGGTGTGGAACGTGCTGATCCGCAAGTATCCGGTGTCGACGGTCGCGCCGCTCTCGCTGCTGGTGCCGATCTTCGGCATGCTGGGCTCGGCCGCGATCTTCGGCGAGCACATCGGCACCACCAAGCTGCTGGCCACCGCGCTGATCGTGCTGGGGCTCGCGATCGGCCTGTACGGCAAGCGGATCGCCGCGCGGCTGGCCGGCCGCGTGCCGGCGTGAGGCAGCCGCCACGCCCGCCCGGCGTGCCTTGCACGCGAATCCCGACAATCCTGACATCTGTAACAGCGCTGTCGTAACGGTAACCAAGCGAATCGCCGATGGACCCGCGTGCGATTGATCCCCACAATACGTCAACGTCCGCGGCATCCCGCGCGTTGTCGTGGACAGGTACACACGCATTCACATGGAGTCCTCACATGAAGAAAGCCCTGATTGTCCTGTCCTGTTTCGGTCTGATCGCCGGCACGAACGCCGCGCATGCGGCGGGCTGCCTGAAGGGCGCCGCGGTGGGCGGCGTTGCCGGCCACGTGGTGGGCCACCATGCGGTGGCCGGTGCCGCCGTCGGCTGCGCGATCGGTCATCACCGTGCCGCGAAGAAGGCGAAGGAAGAGCAGCGCGCGCAGGAAGCGGGCGCACAGCATCACGAGTAAATGCAGCATCGGGCCGCGCATGCAGAACGCATGCCCGGCCCGTCATTGATCGTCTGCGATATCGACGCTCGCTCGGTTCGCTGCCTCGCCCCTTCAGATTCCTTTCATTTTCTTTCCGCTCGACGCTCTCGCCCGGCTGCCCCCAGCCGCTGGAGCCAGTTCAACAGCGCGATCGGCTACACGCTGTCGGAGCGCACCGACGTGTATCGGGTGAGCATCTACCAGCATGCGGCCGGAATCAACACGACCGGGCTGATCACCAGGCCGCCGCGCGGGCGTCAGCGGATCAGCGCCTCGGTACCGACGCCGCGACCGGTCCGCAAGTCGATCACGGGCTGATACGGCAGGAAGAATTCCTTGTAGCGAATGGCATCTCGCAGCCGCGCCTTCAGCGACAGCAGAGCGCGCGCCCGCCACGCGATCGCGAGCAGCAGCGCGGCCACGCCGATGCCGATCGGCAAGGTGTGGCGCAGTGCCGGCTCGATGTAGTCGCGCAGCCCGCTCGGCGGCAGCGCGGCGAGGGCGGCGAGGGCGGCGGTATAGCCGAAGTCGGACAGCCTGACCGACACCAGATTGCCCGAGGCGTCGAGGAACGAAGCGGGCTTGCCGTGCGGCGCGATGATCCAGTCCGGCTGCACGCTGCCGTTCGATCTCATCACGCGCCGGTCCGCCACGGCGAATTGCGCGAGGATCACGCCGCGCGGCATCGCCATGTCGAATTCCGGTTCCGGCAGCGAGATGGCGGCGTGGCCCGATCGTGCCGGCACCGCGACACGCCGGGGAACGTGACGGCGTCCCAGGCCATGGAGGCGCCGGGCAGCGGATACTGGCGCATGGTCCTGCCGAGATCCACCGGCACGTTGCCGGTCAGCGTGGAGCGCAGCAGCACGTTGCCCTCCACGCGGCCCAGCCCCAGCAGGTAGCTCTGGCTCGCCGCGGCATGCTGGAGCCGTTGCAGGTCGGCTTCGCTGCATCGCGTCGAGGTGCTGGCCGACAGCAGGGTGTCGAATGCCGTGCCGGCCTGAACGCGCAGCGTGGCGGCGCGCCTGAGGATGTGCGATGCCAGGTCGTGCACCACTTCGGCCTGATCGCGGCCCTGGATTCGCGCGAACTGAATGGCCGAGACGATCGGCACGATCGCCGCGAACGAGCCGATCAGCGATGCGATCGAGATCAGTCTCGCACGGCGCGTTTTCATGTAACCCCGGTTTTTTTTCATCGAGCCAGCTTCTCAGGAGACGCGGTTCGATCGGCCGGCAAACGGATGGCCGTCAGGCGGCCCGGGGATCGAACGGCCGTGTCATGCTGCGTGCCCGATCATGCGGAATCCGGAGAAATCAACCGTGGCGGTAGCTTGGGATCTCGCGGAAGCTGGCCCGCGCCTTGCTCGACGATGCGCTCCTGGCTCGCATCGTAGCGCGAGCGATTTTCGTGAAGCGTGCCCAGATTCGCGCGCGCCCATTCGGCCAGTTCGCGCACCCGCGCCGCAAGCGAGCGCCCCAGCGGAGTGAGGGAATAATCGACCTGCGGCGGCGAGGTCACGCGCACCGTGCGCTCGACGAGACCGTCGCGCTCGAGCGCCTTGAGCGTGCGCGTGAGCATTTGCTGCGAAATGCCGTGAATGGTCCGGCGCAGATCATTGAAGCGGTGCGGCCGGTCGCGCAGCACGACGATGACCTGCATGCTCCACTTGTCACCGATGCGAGTCAGCACCTCGCTCACGTCGCGACACTTTCGGGTATCGGGCGGGGTAGTCATATCCATATGACCTGGCCTCAAAAATATGCGTTTTCGTCGAATCGTCGATCGTCTCATACTTCCTGCCAGTCGGTCGTTGCGACTCAACACGAAGGAAGGACATGATTCTCTACTACGCACCCGGTGGCTGCAGCCAGGCCTGTCACATCGCCCTGATCGAATCGGGGCTGCCGCATCGCATCGTCAGGACGGGGCGCGACAGGCGCACCGAAGACGGGCAGGATTTCAACCTCGTCAATCCCAAGGGCTACACGCCGGCGCTCGATCTGGGCGACGGCACGATCCTGACCGAAGGCCTGGTGATCCTCGCGTACATCGCCGAAACCTCGGGCCGGCTGCTGGCGAGCAGCGGGCTGGCGCGCTGGCGGGCGCTGGAGGCGACGGCGTTCATGAGCACCGAGATGCATCGCCATTTCCTGCCGTTTTTCCGCGGCGGCACGGACGAGGAAAAACAGCAGGCCGCGCAGTCGCTGGGCATGCGCTTCGAGACGGTCGCCGAGCAGCTGGGCGAGCAGCCGTTTCTGATCGACGGCGAGATGACGATCGCCGACTGCTATCTGTTCGTGATGTCGTCGTGGGCCGTCATGATGGGCGTCGCGCTGCCCCAGCGCCTCGTCGATCATCTGGAGAGGATGAAGCGGGTGCCGTCCGTGAGGGAGGCGCTGGGGAGGGAGGGGGTGATGTAGCAATCCGGCCCGACCATTCAGGCGGGGGCGCCGGCAATCAGGCGCGACGACGGCGCTCCCCCGGCAAGCCCAGCATCTCCGGCAGCCTCGCCCCCAGAAAATCGATGAAGGTCCGCAACCGCGCCGACAACTGATTCCGCTCCAGATACACCGCGTAGATATCCGCATTCGGCAGCGCCCAGTCGGTCAGCAGGGGCACCAGCGTGCCGTCCTTCAGCAGCGCCTCCACCTCCCACTGCGAACGGATCGCCACGCCGTGCCCGTCGAGCGCCCAGCGCAGCACGGCCGCGCCGTCGTTGCTGCCGAGCGGCCCGCGCACCTTCACCGTCTCTTCCTGGCTGCCGCGCGTGAAGTGCCAGTTGCCGTAGGTCGAATCGTTCTCGTGCAGGATCAGGCAGGCGTGCTGGGCGAGCTCGCGCGGCGTGCGCGGCAGCCCGTGGCGCACGAGGTAGGCCGGCGCCGCGCACACCACGCGCCGGTTGCGCACGAGGCGCCGCGCGTTGATGCGCGCCTCGGGCACGTCGCCGAACCGGATGCCGACGTCGAACGCATGCTCCTGCAGGCTCAGCGGCCGGTCCGTCAGTTGCAGCCGGATCTCCATCGACGGATGCCGCGCCACGAATTCGGACACGGCCGGCGCCACGCACGCGCGCCCGAAGCCGAACGACGCGTTCACGCGCAGCAGCCCCGCCGGCGCGGCCCGGCTGCGGCTCACGCGCTGCTCGAGTTCGCCGAGCTCGGCCAGGATGCGCGAGCCGTCGTTCAGATACAGCTCGCCCTCGGTCGTCACGCTGATCTGCCGCGTGGTGCGGTTCAGCAGGCGCACGCCGAGCCGCGTCTCGATCTGCTTGAGCCGCTTGCTGATGGAGGGCGGCGTCACGCCCAGCTCGCGCGCGGCGGCCGTGAGGCTGCCCTGACGCACCACCAGCTCGAACAGCGCGAGATCCGAAATCGCGTCCATTGTTTCCCTCAAGTTAATACCGGTTTGCTTTTGCCGATACCTTGGCGTTGCAGGCAGCAATTAGACTACAAAAAACGCTGGAGGAACCATGTTCGACGACTTCAAGCCGGTCCAGGTCGAGACCGACGGCATCACGATCCACGCCTGGCAGGGCGGCAGCGGCCCCGCGCTGCTGCTGTTGCACGGGCATCCGCAGACGCGCGCGATCTGGCATCGCGTGGCGCCGGTGCTGGCGCGCGACTTCACGGTGATCGCGGCGGACCTGCGCGGCTACGGCGACAGCGGCAAGCCGCAGGGGCTGCCCGACCACTCGAACTATTCGAAGCGGCGCATGGCGCAGGATCAGGTGGACCTGATGCGCGCGCTCGGCTTCGCGCGCTTCGACGTGCTGGCCCACGATCGCGGCGCGCGCGTGGCGGTGCGCATGGCGCTCGATCACCCCGACGCGGTGCGCCGGCTGGCCACGCTCGACATCGCGCCCACGCTGGCGATGTACGAGCAGACCTCGTTCGCGTTCGCGCGCGCCTACTGGCACTGGTTCTTCCTGGTGCGGCCCGCGCCGTTCCCCGAGACGCTGATCCGCGCCGACCCGGACCTCTACCTGAAGCAGACGATCGGCGCGCGCAGCGCGGGCCTGAAGCCGTTCACGCCCGAAGCCTATGCCGAATACCTGCGCTGCCTGTCCGATCCGGGCACCGCGCACGGCATGTGCGAGGACTATCGCGCCTCGATCACGATCGACCTCGAGCACGACCGCGCCGATCTGGCCGCGGGCCGCCAGCTGGCCTGCCCGATGCTCGCGCTGTGGGGCGCCGAGGGCGTGATCGGCCAGTGCTTCGATCCGCTCGCCGAATGGCGCCGCTGGTCCGACACGGTGCGTGGGCACGCGCTGCCGTGCGGCCACTACATCCCCGAGGAAGCGCCCGAGGCGCTGCTCGACGCCGCGCTGCCGTTCCTGCGCGGCGAGGGCGGCAGCGCTGCCTGAACCTCGAACCGTCTTTCCCCCGACAACGCAGGACCCACGATACGAGAGGAACCGGGATGGCTATCCGGACGCTGTACCAGAAGCTCGTCGATTCGCACACGGTGGCGGCGCTCGACGCCGAGAACGTGCTGCTCTACGTCGACCTGCACCTGATGAACGAATACACGAGCCCGCAGGCGTTCGCCGGGCTCGACGCGAAGGGCCGCGCGGTGCGCCGCCCCGGCCAGCAGGTGGCGGTGGTCAGCCACATCATTCCCACCCACGCCGAGCGGCCGCGCGTGATTCGCGACGCGGCCTCGGCCACCCAGGCCGTGAACCTCGCGCGCAACTGCGAGCGTGCCGGCATCCGCCTGTTCGGCACCCACGATCCCGATCAGGGCATCGAACACGTGGTCGCGCCCGAGCACGGCTTCGTGCGCCCCGGCATGGCGATCCTGTGCGGCGACAGCCACACCACCACCTACGGCGCGCTCGGTGCGCTCGGTTTCGGCATCGGCACCTCGGAAGTGGAGCACGTGCTGGCCACGCAGACGCTCGTCTACCGGCTCGCCCGCACGATGCGCATCACGCTCGACGGCGCGCTGCCTTACGGCACCTCCGCCAAGGATCTGGTGATCTGGCTGGTGGCGAGGATCGGCGCGCAGGGCGCGCGCGGCTACGCGGTGGAATTCGCGGGCAGCACGCTGGCCACGCTGTCGGCCGAGGCCCGCATGACCCTCTGCAACATGACGGTGGAGGCGGGCGCGCGCGCCGCGCTGATCGCCCCGGATGCGGTGACACTCGACTACCTGCGCGCCCACGTGCGCTTCGACGACGCGCAATGGGCGGCGGCCTGCGCCGACTGGGCCGAGCTGCTCAGCGACGCGGGCGCGCGCTTCGACGCCGAGCACCGCTTCGACGCGAGCGCGGTGGCGCCGTTCGTGACCTGGGGCACGAGCCCCGATCAGGCGATCGCGGTGGACGCCGTGCTGCCGGCCGCCGAGGATCAGGCCACGCCGGCCGAGGCCGAGTCCGCGCGCCGCGCGCTCGACTACATCGGGCTGCAGGCGCGAGCGCCGATCGCCGGCACGCCGATCGATCGCGTGTTCATCGGCTCCTGCACCAACGGCCGCATCGAGGACCTGCGCACGGTGGCCGCGATCGTGCGCGGCCGGCGCGTGGCCGGCGGCGTGCGCGCGATGGTGGTGCCGGGCTCGGGCCGCGTGCGGCGCCAGGCCGAGGCCGAAGGCGTGGCGCAGGTGCTGATCGACGCGGGCTTCGAATGGCGCGAGCCGGGCTGCTCGATGTGCCTCGCGATGAACGACGACTTCCTGGCCGACGGCGAGCGCTGCGCCTCCACCACCAACCGCAATTTCGAGGGCCGCCAGGGGCGCGGTGGCCGCACCCACCTGATGAGCCCCGCGATGGCTGCCGCCGCGGCGCTGACGGGCCGCATCACCGACATCCGCACGCTGGAGCACTGACATGAGCCGCCTGACCACGCTGGAAGGCCGCGCGCTGCCGCTGCCGATCGACAACCTCGACACCGACCAGATCATGCCGAAGCAGTTCCTGCGCGGCATCGACAAGGCCGGGCTCGCGCAGGGCCTGCTGTACGACTTGCGCTTCGACGCGAACGGCGCGCCGCGCGCCGACGCCGTGCTCAACGACGCGCGCCACGCCGGCGCGCCGATCCTGCTCGGCGGCGCGAACTTCGGCTGCGGCTCGAGCCGCGAGCACGCCGTGTGGGGGCTGCTGCAATACGGCATCACGGCCGTGATCGCGCCGAGCTTCGCCGAGATCTTCTACTCGAACGCGATGAACAACCGGCTGCTGCTGGTGGCGCTGCCGCGCGAGGCGGTGGACGCGCTGGTGGCCGATGCGCAGGCGCATCCCGACGGCACGCTGCGCATCGACCTCGAGGCGCAGACGCTCACCTCGGCTGCCGGCCGAAGCCACGCGTTCGCGCTGGGCGCGCGCCACAAGCGCATGGTGATCGAGGGCGTCGACACGATCGACCTGACGCTCGCGATGGCCGACGCGATCGACGCGTTCGAGCGCCGCCACCGCGCCGCGCATCCGTGGGCGCTGATCGATGTGCCGGGCGAGGCGGCCACGGCGGCCTGAACGTCACGCGGCGGTCCGGCTTCGCGCCGGGCTCGCCGCCTTCCATTCGCATTCCTGATCGAAGCGTTGCCGCGACCGCCCGTGCACAGGGCGGCGGGGCACGCGCACGCCCTTTTCCCGGAGGAGACATGAGCCATTCCGATTCCCAGGCGCGCCCCCGCGCATCCGTTCCGCTCTGGCGGCATCTGTATCTGCAGGTCCTGGTGGCGATCGCGCTCGGCGTTGCCTTCGGCCATTTCGCGCCGTCCGCCGCGGTGGCCGTCAAGCCGCTCGGCGACCTGTTCGTGCGCCTGATCCGCATGGTGATCGCGCCGGTGGTGTTCTGCGCCGTGGTGGCCGGCATCGCCAGCATGCGCGACCTGAAGGCGGTGGGCCGCGCCGGCGGGAAGGCGCTGCTGTACTTCGAGGCGATGTCGACGATCGCGCTCGGCTTCGGGCTGGCGATGGGCCATCTGCTGAAGCCGGGTGCCGGCTTCAACGTGTCGCTCGCCTCGCTGGACGCATCGGCCGTGTCCGGCTACGTGTCGGCGGCCGCGCACGGCGCGGGGCTGACCGGTTTCCTCATGCACGTGGTGCCCGACACCTTCGTGGGCGCGTTCACGCACGAGGACATCCTGCCGGTGCTGCTGCTCGCGCTGCTGACGGGCTCGGCGCTGTCGGTGCTCGGCGAGCGCGTGCGGCCGGTGACGGAGTTCGTCGACGGGGTGGCCGCGGTGATGTTCCGCATCGTCGGCTTCATCACGCGGGTGGCGCCGATCGGCGCGTTCGGCGCGATCGCCTTCACGGTCGGCAAGTTCGGGGTGGGCTCGCTGCTGCCGATGTTCAAGCTGGTGGCCTGCTTCTATCTGTCGGCGCTGCTGTTCGTGTTCGTGGTGCTCGGCGCGGTGGCGCGGCTCGCGGGCTTCAGCATCTGGCGCTTCCTCGTGTTCATCCGCGAGGAGCTGCTGATCGTGCTCGGCACCTCCACCTCGGAGAGCGCGCTGCCGCAGCTGATGCTGAAGCTCGAGCAGCTCGGCTGCCGGCGCGGCGTGGTGGGGCTCGTGGTGCCCACCGGCTATTCGTTCAATCTCGACGGCACGAGCCTCTACATGACGCTGGCCGTGCTGTTCCTCGCGCAGGCCACCAACACGCCGCTCACGCTCGGCCAGCAACTGACGCTGCTGGCCGTCACCATGCTGACCTCGAAGGGCTCGGCCGCGGTGGTGGGCGCGGGCTTCGTGACGCTCGCGGCGAGCCTGTCGGTGGTGCCCACCGTGCCGGTGGCCGCGATGGTGCTGGTGCTCGGCATCGACCGCTTCATGTCGGAATGCCGCTCGCTCACGAACCTGGTGGGCAACGGCGTGGCCGCGATCGTGGTGTGCGCGTGGGAGGGCGCGCTCGATCGCGAGCGCATGAAGGCGGTGTTGAGCGGTGAGTGGCGGCCGGGCGAGGGCGAGGTGAACGAGCTGGCCGAAGGGGGCTCGATGCCGGCGCAGCCGCGCTGAGCTCAGCCTCCGCGTGCGAGCAGGCGCTGGCCGGCGTCGCGCGGCAGCCGCGCGCTGTCGACGATCGCGACCGCGGCCAGCGCGGCGATCATCGCGAACGCGAGATGGAAATCGGCCACGCCCGGCGAGCCCTGCGGCGAGCCGTGGATCAGGGCCGCCACCGACAGCGCCAGCGCGCCCACCGCGATGCCCATGCCCGAGTTCATCTGCTGCAGCACCGAAAACAGCGTGGTGGCGTGGCGCATCTGCGGCTGCGGCACGTCGGCGAAACCGATCGTGTTCATCGCCGTGAACTGCATCGAGCGCGTCATGCCCGTGACGAACAGCAGCGCGCACACGAGCCAGTGCGGCGTGTCGGCCGACAGCGTGGCGCAGGCCGCGAAGCCCGCCGCGATCAGCAGGCCGTTGCCCACCAGCACGTTGCGGAATCCGAAGCTGTGCATGATGCGCGTGGTGGCCGGCTTCATCGCCAGATTGCCGGCGAACAGCCACAGCAGCAGCGTGCCGGCTTCCACGGCGCTGTAGCCGAACGCGAGCTGGAACATCAGCGGCAGCAGGAACGGCGCGGAGCTGATCGCGGTGCGGAACAGCGAGCCGCCGAGCGCGGTCACGCGGAACGTGGCGATCGCGAGCGGCTCGAGGCCGAACAGCGGATGCGGGGCGCGTCGCAGGTAGCGCGCCGACACGGCCAGCAGCGCCACGCCGGCCACCAGCATCGCGAGCGCGAGCACGCGCGAGACATCGGCGCGGCTCGCCGCCTCGAGCCCGGCCATGAACAGCAGGAAGCCGAGGCCGGTCAGCACGAAGCCGGGCACGTCGAACGGCGCGTGCTTCTCGTCACCGTTGCGCACCAGCAGCAGTGCCGCCGCCAGCGCGATCGCGCCGAGCGGCAGGTTCAGCAGGAAGATCCACGGCCAGCCCCAGTGCGTGGCGATCCAGCCGCCCACCGGCGGCCCGAGCACCGGCGCCACCAGCGCGGGCCAGGTCAGGATCGCGATGGCGCGCACGATCTGCGCCTTCGGCGTGTCGCGCAGCACCACCAGCCGGCCCACCGGCACCATCATCGCGCCGCCCAGGCCCTGCAGCGTGCGTGCGGCCGTGAACGCGAGCAGGGTGCCGCTCGCCGCGCACAGCAGGGACGACAGCGTGAATACCACGATCGCCGAGGCGAACACGCGGCGCGCGCCGAAGCGGTCGGCCATCCAGCCGCTGATCGGAATGAACACCGTGAGCGCCACCAGATACGCCGACACGCCCACCGACAGATGCGCGGCCGCGGTGCCGAACTCGCGCGCCATGGTGGGCAGCGCCGTGGCGATCACGGTGGCGTCGAGGTTTTCCATGAAGAACACGGCGGCGACGAGCAGGGCGGTGGCGGTGCGGCGGTCGAGGGGCATGGCGGATGACGGCGGGAGGCGACAGGGATCGGCGGGCGGAGGCGAACGGGGAGTATAGCGGCGGGGCCGGAGCAGCGGAGCGAGCCACGCGGGCTGCGTCGCCATGAAACGAATTGAAGATCGCGAGTCAAACGTTTGGCATGGCGCGATTCATCCGAAACACGCCGATCTTGAATCTCATGGGCATCGATTCATGATTGCGCCGGATAATCGTCACGCCAGAATTCCTTGAATTATTTACGGAAATACGATGTCGGGTAATTCGAGGCGCATCGACGATGTGTAACAATGGCCGTTACATATTCAATGCGTCGCCGAAAGCTTTTGCAAGGTCACATCATGTCCGATTCTCCCGCCCAACCGGTTCCGCTCGAGGACGGCCAGGCCGCCTGCGTCGCCACCATCGGGCGCGATGAACGGGGCCGATTCGTGGTGGCGGCCTGCAACCGCCAGTTCCTGCGCATGACCGGCCGCTCCGGCGGCGATTTCCCGCTGTTTCCGATCGCGTTCGACACGCTGATGGCCGATTCGTCGGCACGCCAATTGCGCGCGGCGCTGCTCGACTGTTTCGCGGCCGATGCCCGGCACGAGGCCGATGTCCGGCTCGATTTCGCCGACGGCGCGCGCGGCTGGCGCCTGACGCTGCAGCCGGTGCGGCACGCGGGCGAGCATGGCGCGCCCGTGGTGCGGCAGGTGCTCGTGACCGGTTTCGATCTCGGCACGCAGCGCGAGCCGCTCGCGCAGCCCGACGTGGCCGCCGCCCGCTATCGCGAGCTGGTCGATCTCGCCTACGACGCGATCGTCACGATCGATCAGGATCGCAACATCACGTTGTTCAATCGCGCCGCCGAAAACCTGTTCGGCTACGCGTCGGCCGAGATTCTCGGCCGGCCGATCGAGACGCTGCTGCCCGAGCGTTTTCGCGCGGGCCATCCGGGCAACGTCAAGCATTTCGCCGATACCTTCCAGCCCAGCGTGCGTCACGCCACGCCGCCCGCGATGGACGGCAGCAACAGCGTGTACGGGCTGCATCGCGACGGCTCGATCATCCCGGTGGAAATCGCGATCTCGAAGATCGCCGTGAACGGGCGCACCGAATTCACGGCCGTGGTGCGCGACATCACCGATCGTGCGCGGCTGATGGAAACGCTGAAGCTGCAGGCCGCCACCGATGCGCTGACGGGCCTGCCGAACCGCCGCGGCTTCCTCGAATTCGCCGAGCGCGTGCTCGGCGCGGGCGAGGTGCTGTCGGTGTTCATTCTCGACATCGACTTCTTCAAGGACATCAACGACAACCGCGGCCACGACGCCGGCGACGAGGTGCTGCGCCTGCTCGCGAAGGTGGGCGCGTCGATGGCGCACGGGCCGAACCTGTTCGCGCGCTGGGGCGGCGAGGAGTTCGTGGCCGCCTTGCCGGGCGCCGACGCCGCGCTCGTGCGCACCATTGCCGACCGCCTGCGCGAGCGCTTCGAGCGGCAGGATTTCGAGCATGCGTGGCGCGTCGAGGCGATTCCGTTTACGGTCAGCATCGGCGTGGTGACGCGCGAGCCCGGCGATCACCGGAGCGACGTCGAGGCGCTGATGAAGCGCGCCGACCTCGCGCTGTACCGCGCGAAGCAGTCGGGACGCAATCGGGTCGAGGTGGGGTAGGCGGCGCGCAGGGCGTGCCGTTCCCGCCGTCCTTGCATCGCTCCGTCACGCGGCCTGCCGGCTCGCCATCTCCTGCCTCGCGAATGCGTCGAGCTTGCGCACGGTCGCGCGCATGTCGTCTTCGGTCGCGTCGGGATGGATCGCGCAGATGCGCAGCACCGTCTTTCCGTTCAGGCGCGTCGTCAGCACCGCGGCATGGCCGTCGCGCAGCATGCGTTGCGCAATCGCCGTGTTCAGCGCGTCGATTCGTTCCGCGTTCCAGCCCGCCGGCGCGTGGCGGAAATTGACGATCGCCAGTCGTGCCGGGCTGACGATCTCCCAATCCGCGTGCCGCCTCAGCTCGTCCTCGGCCCAGCGCGCCAGCTGGAAGCCGTGCTCCACGCCGGCCGCCATCGTCGCCGCGCCCGCCGTCTGCAACGTCAGCCACAGCTTCAGCCCGCGTGCCGGCCGCGTGAGCTCCACGCCGAGATCCCAGAAATTGACCTGACCTTCATCCGTCTCGGTGTCGCGCAGGTATTCCGGGCGCGTATGGAACGAGGCAGCGAGATGGGCCTTGTCGCGCACCATCACCACGCCGCAGCCGTAGGTCTGGAACAGCCACTTGTGCCCGTCCCAGCTCACGCTGTCCGCCTGCTCGATGCCGTCCAGCAGGTGGCGATAGCGTGGCGAGATCGCGATCGAGGCCCCGTAGGCGCCATCCACGTGCATCCACAGGTTTTCCCGGTCGCACCGGCGCCGGATCTCGGGCAGCGGATCGATCGAGCCGGTGTTGGTCGTGCCGGCGCTGGCCACCACGGCGAACGGCAGCCGCCCGTGCGCCTTGTCCCGCTCGATCGCCGCGGCGAGATCGTCGAGATCGAGCCGGAACTGCGCGTCGCAACGAATGCGGCGGATCTGCTCGGGCAGGAAGCCGATGATCGCCAGGCCCTTGGCCACCGACGAATGGGTCTGCTCCGACACGTAGGCCACGCCCTTCGCGCGCTCGGCCGCCGGCAGCTTGCGGTCGCGCGCCACCACCAGCGCCGTCATGTTCGCCATCGAGCCGCCCGACACGAACAGGCCGCCGCTTTGCTCCGGCAGCCCCAGCCTGCCGGCCAGCCACTGCACGAGCCGCAGTTCGATGCTGCTCGGCCCGGAGCTTTCGAGCCAGTTGCCCGCGTGCGGATTGTAGGTGGCCGTCAGCAGGTCGCCGAGCGCCGACAGCGGCGAGCGCGGCCCCGGCACGAAGGCGAAGAAGCGCGGGTGATCGGCCTGCGCGCGGTGGTGGCAGACCTTCTCCACCATCTCGTCGATCACGGCCGCGAGCGGGCGCCCGTGCTCGGGTACGGTCATGGCGCGCAGCTCGGCCAGCGCCGCGTCGTCGGCCAGCCTGACCACCCGGGGCTGCGGGGTGGCGCGGGCGCGCAGGATCTGCAGCGCGGCGGCTTCCAGCGTGGGTTGATCGAGGTGGGTCGGGGTCTTGAGATCGGTGTCCATGAGGATGTCGGGTGTCGAACAATATGAGATATTTCACCCAACTTCCCTTATCAGATAAAGGACATTCGCAAGCATGGCTAAAAAAACGAATGGGATTCGGCGCGACGCGCGGGCGGAGGCACGGCTGGACGACGTGGACCGAACGCTGTTAGGGCTGTTGTCGGCCGACTGCTCGCTCAGTTATGCCGAGCTCGGCGAGAAGCTGCATCTTTCGGCGCCGGCGGTGCACGAGCGGGTCAAGCGCATGAAGCGGCAGGGCGTGATCGTCGCCTCGGTGGCACGGCTCGATCCGGTGCTGCTCGGGCGGCCGCTGCTGTGCTTCATCCAGGTGATGACGAACACGATCGCCCGCACCCGCGACATCGCGGCGCGCACCGATCTGCCCGACGTCGAGGAAATTCACACGGTGGCCGGCGATTGCGGCCTGCTGATGAAGGTGCGCACGCGGGACATGAAATCCCTGGAGGCCTTGCTCGCCAAGATTCACGGCGTGGAGGGTGTGTCGGGCACGCGCACGCAGATGGTGTTGTCGACGCTGATGGAGCGCGGGCCCAGCGCGGTGCTGAGCGGGGACGAGGACGAGGGGGAGGATCCGGAAGGATGAAGGGGCGCTGAACGAATCGGACGGCGGACCCGCGAGAGGCCGCCAACTCGAACGGCGCGTGGCCTCAGCCCCGCGCCTCGAACCTCACCCGCGCATTCTTCGGCCGCAGCGAGAACCACCCCTGCGGCTCGCCGGGCGACAGCAGCGTCATGTCGCGATGCTCGACCCACCACGCCAGCGACACGGCCAGATCCATCATCGCCATGCCGGTGCCCGGGCAGGCGCGGTCGCCGAGCCCGAACGGGAAATACGCGCCCTGCGGCCAGGTGGACGCCTCCAGAAAACGCTCGGGCCGGAACGTGTCCGGCTCGTCGAACCAGCGCGCATCGCGCTGCGTGACCCAGCTCGAGATCATCACCACGTCACCGCGCGCGAGCTGCTCGCCGCGCACGGTCATCGAGCGCGACAGCTGGCGCGGCACCAGCGCGTAGGTGGGCGGATAGAGGCGCAGCGTTTCCTGGATCACCGCGCGCAGCAGCGGCGCGCGGCGCAGGTCCTGCAACTGGTTGACCTCGGCCCAGTCCACCGTGGCGAGCTCGGCGCGCAGCGCGGCCAGCACCTCGGGATGTTGCGCGAGCAACAGTTGCGCCCACGACAGCGAGGCGCCGGTGGCCTGATGCGAGGCCATCAGCAGCGTGTGCAGGTCGTCGCGATGGACGACCAGCGGCCGCGTGGAGGTGGCCACCACCTCGTCGATCAGCCCGCGCATGGTGCGCAGCGCCCAGCGCTTGCGCGGACACATCTTGCTCGGCAGCCAGTGGCCGAGCGGAATGCCGGTGCTGGTTTCGAGCAGCGCCACGCGCGACAGGATCCGCATTGCCTTGGCGATGGTGTGCGCGCTCGGGCCGAGATCGACGTCGAACAGGGCGTGCCCGGCCAGCCGCACGCTGTAGGCGGCCATCTCGAGATCGAGGTCGTGCTCGCGCCCGTCGGGAATCCGCTGCCCGGACCATTCGGCCGCGATGCGGCGAATCTCGAGCGCGGTGGGCGGCTTGATGTGCGGGCGCACGGCCTGACGCTGGCTGCGCGCGGTTTCCCCTTCCTTCATCATGAAACTGCGGCCGTTCCACTGCCGCATGATGCACAGGCTCGGCTCCCAGCGCCGCAGGTCCGCGCGATGCGTGACCATCAGTTCGTGCACGGCTTCCGGATGAAACACGCACCACAGCCGCTTCACGCCCATCCGCAGCGCGGCGATGTCGGGCGACTTGCGATGCACGCCGGCCAGCCACGCGAGCGGATCGCGCTGGATCTCGAGCCAGTGGTTCAGGCCGGTGTTCGGCGGTTGCCAGTTCTTGCGCACCCGCGCGAGACGGCGGCGGATCGGGCAACCGATGTCGGGCGGGGAAAGGATGTCGCTCACGTGTGGTTCACCGTTGCTGGAATGGAAATCGCGTGATGCAGGCCGAAATATACGACATTCGCGTTGGCGCGACGCGCGCCGTTCGCGGATTCACCTCGGACGAATTCAAGATCAATACGAAATACTTTCAAATCCCATTCGGTTTTTCGAGTCGGCACCGATCTCGAGGCGCGGCGGCGCACGGCCGGCCGCGCGGCGCCGACGCGGTCCACGCGATGTCGCTCGCGAATCTCCACGGCGAATACTGCACCGTGCTGACGGTGGCGGACCTGCTCGCGCTCAGCGCCGCGCCGCCGGAATCGCGCTGATCGGCGCGGCGAACCGCGCATGCGCGTCGGCATCGACGGGGCGGTGCTTCACCTCGGTCGCGGCCGGATCGTTGGCCAGGCAGTTGCCGTTCTTCCAGTCCCGCGTCGGGCGCACCGGCCGCCGCTCGAAACCACCGCCACAATTCGGACATACGTTCTGCAGCACGCCGTCCACACAGGCGGCGCAGAACGTGCACTCGTAGCTGCAGATCCGCGCCTCGGTGGAATCGGGCGGCAGCGCGGCACGGCAGTGCTCGCATACAGGACGAATTTGCAGCATGATGGGCTTCCTCGCGGTGATGTCGTGCCGGCATCGTAGCCGGCCACGAGCACGCCACGAAGCACAGAACCTGCCCGAAACAGAAAAAATCCTGCCATGCTCTCGCGCCTGTTCCTCGTCGTGCCGCAGCGCGTGCACATTCTCGATCTGGCCGGCCCGCTGCAGATCTTCGGCACGCTCGCCGAGCTCGGCGCGGCGAAGCCCGAGATTCGCTGCGTGGGCCCGCGCGCCGCGCTCACGAGCTTTCAGGGGCTCGCGCTGGGCGCGCTCGACGCGCTGCCCGCGCGGCTCGAACGCGGCGACGTGGTGATCGTGATCGGCGCGAAGCTCGCGTTCGGCGAGCCGCTCGCGCGCGCCCACGGCGAGATCGTCGCGTGGTTGCGCGAGACGGTGGCGCCGCGCCTCGGCGAGGTGACGCTCGCGAGCGTGTGCACCGGCGCGTTCCTGCTCGGCGCGGCAGGCCTGCTCGACCGGCGCCGCTGCACCACCCATCACCATCATCTGGCGCGCCTGCAGCAGCGCCATCCGCTCGCGCAGGTGCTGGCCGGGCGAATCCTCGTGGACGACGGTGCGCTGATCACCTCGGCCGGCGTGTCGGCCGGCATCGACCTCGCGCTGCATCTGGTGGCGCGCCACGCCGGCGCGGCGGTGGCGGTGCGCGTCGCGCGCGACAACCTCGTGCCGTTCCGGCGGCTGCGCCACGATCCCGCGCTGGACGTGCCGCTGCGCCATCGCGATCATCAGAACGCCACGATCCACGCGGTGCAGGACGCACTGGCCGCGCAGCCGGCCGCCGTGGAGTCGTTCGACGCGCTCGCGGCGCGCTTCGCGCTGAGCTATCGCCATCTGGCGCGGCTGTTCCAGCAGGAATGCGGCGTGACGCTCAAGCAGTACCAGCAGCAGTTGCGGCTCGCGCTCGCGCGCGATCTGCTGCGCGACGGCGATGCACCGGTCGAGCGCGTGGCCGAGCAATGCGGCTTCGGCAGCATTCAGGCGTTTCGCGCGGCGTGGCGGCAGGAGGAGCCGCTGCCGCCGTCGCGCTGGCGCGCGCAGTGCCGCTGAGACGGGCATCACCGCGATGCGGCACGCACTCGCCCACCGATTCGCGTCGCCCCCGCGTGGCGCTTTTCGCGGGATCTTCGTCCATCCGGTGGCCCGGCATGCCGTCACGATCGAGGCACATCGATACGGAGGTTTTCTCATGAAACTGCAAGGCAAGACGGCCCTGATCACGGGCGGCACGAGCGGCATCGGCCTGGCCACGGCGCGGCTGTTCGCCGGCGAGGGCGCGCGCGTGGCGATCACCGGGCGCGATCCGGCGCGGCTCGCCGCGGTGCGCGCCGAACTCGGCGAGCACGCGCTCGCGATCGCCGCCGACGTGCGCTCGGCCGAGGACTGCGGGCGCGCCGCGAACGCGGTCCGGTCGGCATTCGGCGGCGTGGACGTGTTCTTCGCCAACGCCGGCATCGCCTTGCCGTCGCCGCTGGCCACCACGGACGCGGCGCGCTATCGCGAGCTGATGGACACCAACGTGATGGGCGTGTTCCTCTCGATGCAGGCGGTGTCGCCGCTGCTGCGCGACGGCGCGTCGGTGGTGCTCGTCACGTCCTTCCTGAACCGCGTGGGCCGCGACGGCGTTTCGCTGCTGGCGGCCTCGAAGGCGGCCGTGCGCTCGCTGGCGCGCAGCTGGTCGCGCGAGCTGCTGCCGCGCGGCATCCGCGTGAACGCGGTGAGCCCCGGCGCGATCGACACGCCGCTGCACGAGCGTGCGGGGCGGCCCGCCGACGAAGTGCGCGCGCGCAAGGCGGAGCTGGCCGCGCGGGTACCGCTCGGGCGGCTCGGCACGGCCGGGGAGATCGCGCAGGCGGTGCTCTTTCTGGCCAGTGACGAGGCGCGTTACGTGGTGGGCGCCGAGCTGGTGGTGGACGGCGGCATTTCCCAGTTGTAGTTCGAAGCCCTGACGATGAGCGATCGACGTGACCGTTTCCTGCCCGCCGCGCCCGTGCTGCGCGACGTCGCCTTTCTCGTGTATCCGGGCTTCCAGATCCAGGATCTGAGCGGGCCGCTGGCCACCTTCGAGGTGGCGGGCAACCGCCTCGAGCGCGGCGGCTATCGCTGCCACGTGGTCTCGGTGGCGGGCGGCGCGGTGCGCAGCTCGAGCGGGCTCGAGGTGATCACCGCCGAGGCCGGCACGCGTGCCTTCGACACCTTCGTGGTGGTGGGCGGCACCGCGCCGGCCTCGCCCGCGACCGTGGCCGGCGCGCTGCCCACCCTGCTCGCGGCGAGCGCGCGGGCGCGCCGCGTCGCGAGCGTGTGCACCGGCGCGTTCCTGCTCGCGGCCAGCGGGCTGCTCGACGGGCGGCGTGCCACTACGCACTGGAAGTACACGGCCGAGCTGCAGCGCCGCTTTCCGGCGCTGAAGGTGGCGCACGATCCGGTGTACACGCGCGACGGGCGCTTCTGGACGTCGGCCGGCATCACGGCCGGCATCGATCTCGCGCTGGCGATGATCGAGGAGGACGTGGGCGCGGCCGTGGCGGCGGCCACCGCGCGCATGCTCGTGATGTATCACCGCCGGCCCGGGCGGCAGTCGCAGTTCTCGGCGCTCGGCGAGATGGCGCCGGCCTCGGATCGGATGCGCGAGGTGCTCGGCTACATGCGCGAGCATCTGGCCGAGGCGCTGGGCGTCGAGCGGCTCGCGGAGCACGCGTGCCTGAGCGTGCGTCAGTTCGGCCGCGCGTTCCTGGCCGCGACCGGCGAGACGCCGGCCAAGGCGGTGGAGCGGCTGCGCGTGGAAGCGGCGCGCTCGCGCGTGGAGGCCGCGGGCGGCGAATCGCTGGCGGCGATCGCGCGTGCGTGCGGTTTCGTGGACGCCGAGCGCATGCGGCGTGCCTTCGTGCGCGCGGGCGGCCAGCCGCCGCGCGCGCTGCGGCGAGGCGCGGCCGAGCAAGCGGGCGGCGGCGTCGAGGCACCCGCTCCGCAGCCGTCGCGCGCAAAAAGAAGCCGGCCGCATCGTGGCTGATGCGGCCGGCTCCGATTCGACACGCGTGCCCGCTGTCGGGCGCGCGCGCCTGCCGTGGTGACGACCGACGCGCTTACTGGCCCGAGGCGGCCGACGGCGATGCTGCCTTGCGCTCGGCGTTCTGGAGATCCTGCGGGTAATTCGGATCGTTGGCAGCCGGCTTGTAGCCGTTCGCCTCGAGTTTCTTCAGCTCGGCCGTGTTCTTCGCGCGTGCTGCCTTGTGGGCAGCCTTGCGCTGCGCGCGCGCGGCCTTGCGCTGCTGCGCCTTGGTGGGGGCGCTCGCGGCGCCGGGATCGGCGGGCGTGGCGGCTGCCGGGTCGGCCGGCGGGGTCTGCGCGAAGGCCGCGCCGGGCAGGGCCAGCGTGAACGACAAGGTCAGGGCGGCCAGTGCGAGCTTGCGGGAAGTGCGCATATCGTCTTTCTCCTGATGAAGGATGAAGCGCGGGCGCACGGCGGCACTGCCCGTGCCGGGCCCGGCATCCGTCGGCGGGATCGCCAGCGGACGAGGCAATGTAGCAGGACGCCGAAAAACCTGCAGTCGGCGTGCACGCCCGGCGGCCGGCCCACCATGCGGCCGCGGCTGCTAACGATATGCGATTTCGATGGTTAGCCGGGCGCGGGGCGTTCGCTATAGTGGCCGATTCATCGTTACGGAGTCCCGTTCATGTCGTCGTGGTTCGCTTCCCGGCGTCGCAGCGCGTTGCGCGCCGCGCTCCGCTCGTTCGTCGTCGCCGTCGGTCTCGGCATCCTCGTCGCATCGTTCGCGCCCGCCGCGGCCGCGCGCGACACGATCTCGATCGGCTATCAGCGCTCGTCCACGCTGTTCATCCTGCTCAAGCGCAACGGCGAACTCGAGAAGCGGCTCGGCGCGCTCGGCTACGACGTGCGCTGGCACGAGTTCTCGAGCGGGCTGCTCGAGGCGATGAACAGCGGCAGCGTGGATCTGAACGCCGACGTGGCCGACGCCTTCGCGCTGTTCACCCAGGCCGCCCACGCGCCGCTCACGTACTACGCCGAGGAAACCTCGGCGCCGCAGGCGCAGGCCATCATCGTGCCGTCGAACTCGGCGATCCGCACGGTGGCCGACCTGCGCGGCAAGCGCGTGGCGGTGGCGAAGGGCTCGGGCAGCCACTTCCTGCTGATCGCGGCGCTCAAGCGGGCCGGCATCGCGCCGAGCGAGGTGGACATCCGCTATCTGGAGGCCGCCGATGCGCTGGCCGCGTTCCGCGGCGGCAACGTGGATGCGTGGGTGATCTGGGATCCGTTCCTGGCCTCGGAGCAGCGCGACGATCATGTGCGGGTGATCGCCGACGGCAGCAACGGCCTCGCGCAGTACAACCGCTTCTATACGGCCACCACGGCCTTCGCGGACAAGCATCCCGACGCGATCGCGGCGGTGGTGGACGAACTCGGGCAGACCGGCAAGTGGGTCAAGGCGCATCCGGACGAGGCGGCGCACATCCTCGCGCCGGTGTGGGGCAACCTGCCCGATGCCACGGTCACGCTGGCCAACAGCCGCCGCAGCTACGAGATCGTGCCGGTGCGGCGCGACAATCTCGCCGAGCAGCAGCGTATCGCCGACACCTATCACGCGGCCGGCATGATCCCGGTGGCCGTGAATGCCACCGGGATCCGGATCTGGACGCCGCCGGCGAAGTGAACGCCGCGTGAAGCGACCATGAAAAAGCGGCGGCGATCCCGAAGGATCGCCGCCGCTCGTGCTTTCGGCCCGGCCCGCGTGCCTACATCATGTTCGCGTGTTCGAGCTGGAACTGCGCGATGCTCGCGTTGAGCTGCTTGCCCTGATCCTCGAGCGCGGTGGACGCCGCCGCCGCTTCCTCCACCAGCGCCGCGTTCTGCTGCGTGGCCTGGTCCATCTGCGTGATCGCCACGTTGATCTGCTCGATGCCGCGGCTCTGTTCCTCGGACGCCGCCGCGATCTCGCCCACGATGTCGGTCACGTGGCTCACCGCCTGCGTGACGTCCGACATGGTGGCGCCGGCCTCGTCGGCCAGCTTGGCCGCGTCGCCGATCTGCTGCACCGAGGCGCTGATCAGATCCTTGATTTCCTTCGCGGCGCTCGACGAGCGCTGCGCCAGCGAACGCACCTCGCTGGCCACCACCGCGAAGCCGCGGCCCTGTTCGCCGGCGCGCGCGGCTTCCACCGCGGCGTTCAGCGCCAGGATGTTCGTCTGGAACGCGATGCCGTCGATCACGCCGATGATATCCACCACCTTCTTGCTGGCGGCCGTGATCTGGTCCATCGTGGCCACCACCTCGCCCACCACCGCGCCGCCGCGCTCGGCCGCTTCGGTGGCGGTGCTGGCCAGCTGTGTGGCCACCAGCGCGGTGTCGGCGTTCTGCTTGACGGTGGACGTGAGCTGCTCCATCGACGCCGCGGTCTGCTGCAGGTTGCTCGCCTGTTCCTCGGTGCGCTGGCTCAGGTCCGCGTTGCCGTTGGCGATCTGCGAGGAACCGGTGGCGATCTGCTCGGACGCGTTGCGCACGTCGCCCACGATGCCCAGCAGGTTGGCGTTCATCTTCTGCAGCGCGGCCATCAGGCGGCCCGTCTCGTCCCTGGTGCGCACCTGGATGCGCGAGCCGAGGTCGCCGGCGGCCACGGTCTCGGCCACCTTCACGGCCTCGTCGATGCCGCGCGTGATCGCCGCGATCAGGCGCCATGCGAACAGCGTCGCGGCCACGACGGCAAGGGCGCTGCCCACGCTGTTGATCCACAGCGCGCGCTCGTAGTCGGCCTGGCCGCGCTTGTATTCGGCGCCCGCCACGTCCAGTTGCACGGCGACGAGCTTGTCGAACACGCCGCTCAGCGGGTCGATGGCCGGGTACAGATCCTGTCCGACGAAGCTCTTGACGGCATCGACGTCGCCGGCCTTGAGCAGGCCGTCGAGCTTGTCGGCCGCCGTGTCGGCACGCTGCATCAGCGGCCTGGCCTGCGCGACCAGCGCCTG
>JASLEG010000139.1 GCA_030151225.1 Burkholderia sp.
GCGTCGACGCGTGCGAGCAGCAGGCCACGCGCGTTCCATTCGTAGCGCGTGCTGCGCTGCATCGGATCCGTGACCTGCAGGAGCCGGCCGGCGGCGTCGTAGCGAAACGCCTGGCGCGCGCCATCGGCCGTCACGATCGCGGTGATGCGTCCCATTGCATCCGCTTCGTACTCGGTGGCCTGGCCGGCGGCGTCCACCACGCGTGCGAGCGCGCCCCGCGCGTCGTAGGCGAAGCGAGTGGTTTTGCCCGAGCAGTCGGTGTACGCGGTGATCTGCGCGCGGGCATTCCACTCGAGAAACTTGTAGCCGCCGCGGGCATCGCGGATCGTGTGCACGAGCCCACGATCGTCGCGATAGTAGGTGGTAGCGGCCCCGGTCGGATCGCGCTCACCCACGAGATTGCCGCGATCGTCGTAGCGGTAGACCCAGCGCGCATTGGCGGGGTCGGTCACGGCCACCGGCAGATCGTAGAAGCCATTCCACTCGGTGTGCTCGATCTGGCCGAGCGCGTCGATGCGCGACGTCTGTCGCCCCAGCTCGTCGTACTTGAAGCGCGTCGTGTTGCCGGCGGGATCGGTCGTGCTAAGCAGTTGCCGGAGGGCGTTCCACTTCATGCGCCAGACATGGCCTTCGGCGTCGATGTGGCTCGTCGGCTGTCCGTCTTCGTTCCAGGTCCAGTGCGTGACGCGACCCAACTGATCGGTGATGGTCACCGCACGGCCGTCGACGTCGGCCTCGAAAATATAGGCTTCGCCGTCGTCGGTCCAGTGCCGCACGACCCGCGCGGCGCGCCCGATTCCCTGCCACGCGTAGAAGCACTGCAGGCCGCCCGGCAGCGTGTGCCGCGTCATCAGGCCATGTTCGTAGCCGAAGCGGCGCGCGACATGGCCGGCGCGGTCGGTGACGGTGGCCAGTTCGCCGGCGTCGCTGTACGCATAACGCACCAGCGTTTCCGCTTGCTCACCGTCCACGCCGCGGGTCAGCGCGATCTCGGCGATGCGCCGCGGATGCGTCGCGTCGTAGAGGAACGTCAGCACGCGGCCGGCGCTGTCGAGCAGCCGGTCGGGGCGAGCGACGTCGCCCGCAGTCTCGGACTCGACTTCGATCCAGTTGCCGTTGCGATCCTCGAGCCGCCACAGCTTCAGCGGTTCGACATCCGCATCACCATGTGAACGACCGAAATCGCGGAACAAGCCGTCGGCCGACTCGACCACGTAGTGCCCGCCTTCGGTGCAGATCAAATGCATCCCTTCCGGCAGGCTATAGTGGCTCTCGCCGGGCCGCACCGCCGGGAACACGATGTCCCGGCCCTGTTCGTCCCAATAGGTGATCGAGCCCAGCTCGCCGCGTTCGCGTTCGAGCCTCAGCTCGACGCTGATCGGCACACTCCAGCCCGGCCCGAACAGGCTGTCCGCGCGATCGTCGTGGCTGCTGTAGAAGCGGCGCCATTCGAGCGGCAGCGGCCCGGGCAGCACGAAGTCGGTATCGTCGGCGCCGTCGAGAATCTTGCCGCCGGTGATCACGTTGACCGGGTGCCCCGCCGACGGCTTCACGAGGCTGCCCAGCCAGGTGCCGAAGGCGCCGGCGGCGAAGTTGAGCGCGAGGCAAGGCACGGCGCTCTTCAGCTCGCTCCAGCTGCCCTTGCCGCGACCGCACAGCGCGAGCGCGATGCCGAGCGCGGCACCGAGCCAGCCCAGGCGGCTCGCGGACTTCACCTCTCGCACGCGTTGCGTGCCACCGCCGATGAATACGTTGTCCGAACCTTCGGCGATGGTGCCGTCGCAGGTCGACTTGTCGCCTACGCGCGCGGCGGGCTGGTTGTTGATGTAGACGTTGCCCGAACCCTCGGCCACCATCTGTGGACCGGAGTGGTCCTGGCACTGAACCGTGTCGAGATCGCTAGGCTGCGCCGCGCGCGCGGCGGGCCGGTCGTTCACATAGACGTTGCCCGAGCCGCTGCCGATCTTGCCCTTGATCTGCGGCGGTGAGATCGCGTTGGCGACCGCCTTGGCGCCCTCGTCGATCGCGTCGTTCATGCCGCTCGCTTCCATCAGCGCGCCGGAGCCCACGGCCACGCCCACGCCGATGGCGACCACGAGCGGCGTGGCCAGCCCGGCCGTGCCGATCTCGAGCGCGGCCAGCCCGGCGAACACGCCCACCTCCATCAGATCGGCCACCATCCCGCCGATCAGCGCGCCACCGAGCACCGATCCCACCGTCCCGACCAGCTCACCCATCAAGGAGGTGTGCGAGATCGGATCCTCCTTGCGCGCGGCCGCGTACTGCTCGGCGCTCACTGGGCCTCTCCGGACCGGCTCGCCGCCGGCCGGAAGCTCGCGAAGATCCGTTCCGCGACCGCCGCCTGCTCCGCACTGAGCGGCGCGGCGCTGGTCAGTGTCATCACCAGCACGCGGCCGGCATCGTCCGAGGGGAAGATGGTTTGAAGCTGGTGCCAGGTCCGATCGTCCTGCTCGAGCGTGGCGGTGATCTCCAGGCCCGTGCGGCCGCCCACAATGACGGTGCGACGCGACTGCTCGTTCAGCAGCTTCGTATCGCGCGAGGCGACTTCCCATTCGCGCGCGACGAACGCATCGAGATCCTCGCCGTCGCGAAACCGGCCGCGGGCGATCACGAGGTTCAGGCCGCCGGGGCCGACATTCATCGCGAGGATGTTGACGGTCCGATCGAGTGCGGCGTCGGGCAGATCGAATGTGCCTTCGTGAATGGTGTAGTGCATCACGAGTCCTTGCCGAATTACTTGTTGAGATCGATGCGGGTGCCGTTCACCATCACGCCGTCGTCGGTCATCAGGATCACCGAGCCCTTGTGCTCGAGGCGGATGCCCTCCGGCGAGAGGGAGATCGAACTGTCCTTCACCTGCAGCAGGATCCCGCGCTCGGCCTCGTAGATCTGCGTGCCGCCGCCGCCGTCCTTCGCCGGCGTGTTGACCTCGACGGTGGTGGCGGTGGTGCTGCGCTGCAGCGCGATCGTTTCGGTGAGGTTGCCCCTGGCCACGTTCTTCTTCTCGTCGCCGGCATCCACGCTGACGAAGCGCGAACCCGCCACCACGCGGTGCGATTCGCTGTCCTCGATCACGGTGTTCATGTCCTTCTGCGCATGGAGGAACACCTCCTGCGCGCCGTTCACGTCGGAGAAGCGCAGCTCGTTCGAGCCTTCGCCCTTGTGGGTCTGGCTCTTGATGCCCATGGTCTGGCCCACGGCGCCGTGATACGGGTTGCCCTGCTCGCCGTTGTACACGCGCCCCACGATCACGGGGTTGTCCGGATCGCCCTGATTGAAGGCCACCAGCATCTCCTGGCCGATCCGCGGAATCGCGGCCGCGCCCCAGCCGGCGCCGGCCCAGGGCTGGGACACGCGCACCCACATCGAATCGGTGCCGTCCTGCCTGCCGCGCCGGTCCCACAGGAAGTGCAGCTTCACGCAGCTGCCGTTGGTGTAGATTTCCTCGCCCCTGGGGCCCACCACGATGGCCGACTGCGTGCCCTGGATCAGCGGCTTGGCAGTCAGCCGCTGTGGGCGGTAAGGCACCTTCTGCGGCAGCAGCGTGAAGCTGTTGCGATAGGGCAGCGCGGTGGCGTGCTGGCTGTAGTCGTTCACGGCCTCGTGGCGCACCTGCAGGATCGCGTAATCCTGGTTGTCGGCCGCCACGGGGTGGCCGGTCACGCTCACGTGGCCGGCCGTGGTCATGCGCCACGCGTAGCCCTGGCCCGTGTAGAGCAGCGCCTGCGCTTCCTCGGCCTCGATCGCGTAGCGCGCGTAGCGGTCGCCGTCGGAGCTCGAATCGTAGAGCGACTGATGCTCGAAGCGCTCGGTCGAACCGAGCCGCGCGTAGTTCAGCGTGGTGGACGATTCCACCAGCATCAGCGGCGAGGAGGGCGCGTGGTAGTTGAAGTCGCGGAACGTCACCTTGCCCACCGCGAAGTGGCTGCCGCGGTTCAGCTGGTCGATGCCGTTGTACTCGCTCGCCGCGCTGTCCGAGTAGGGCATGCTCGCCAGGCCGTCGATCGCGCGGAACACGCTGTTGCTGTCGCCGATCGCGAGCGTGTGCTTGCCTTCCTCGTAGCGGTGCGTCCACACCAGGCCTTCCTGTTCCATCAGGCGTGCGCAGAAGTTGAAGTACGACTCCTGGTACATCACGATGTATTCGATCGGCTTCTGGCTGCCCTGGATGTCGAACGCGTAGTCGCTGAAGCCGTGCTCGCCGAACACGGCCGCCAGGATGTCCTGCGCGGTCTGGTTCTGGAAGATCCGGCAGTCGGTGGTGCGCGTGAGGAACCAGAACCACGGCACCACGGACATCTGGTAGCGCGTGACGGTGCCGGGGTGGCCCACGCGGTCGAACGAGGCCACGTAGCCGTCGAAGTGCCGGGTGTCGTCGCCGCTGCTCGCGGTGGCGGCGGCCAGCAGCGCGGCGCTTGACTGCTGGTCGAACTTCAGCTTCACCTGCTGGCCGATCAGGTCGGCCGGCTTGAGGTCGTTGCGGTGCGAGAGCAGGTCGAGATGCATCTCGGGCAGCCGGTTCACGTGCTCGTCCACCACGGCCACGTTCACGAGCAGCACGTCGCTGCCCAGCGGCGTGTCGAGCGTGACGTAGCGGTTCATCTGCGTGAGCGTGGCGGAGCTGCCCGCGACCTGGTTGATCGAGTCGGCGATCGCGGCGGGTGGGCGCTGCAGCAGGGAGAAGCCGGTCTGCGCGAGCTGGTTGGCGCGCTGCAGCGTGTCGATCTTGCCGGTCAGGCCGGCGAGCGGGCCGACCTGGCTGCCGATGCCGGAAGCAAGCGAGCTCGCCAGGCCGCCGAGTCCGGTGGGCGAGCCCAGCGTACCGGCGAAACTGGCCGAGCCGCCGCCGAGTGGCGACAAACTCATTTTGTTTTCCTCATCTCAGGTTCTGGCCCATCGGACTTCAGGGTTCCGCGGCGCGCTGATTCTAGCCGATGTGGATTAACAAGTTAAGTCAGCCGATTAAGGCAAGGCATCGTGGTGTGAAACGACGCTTTCCGGATGCCGATAATCGAAGGAATGGCAAGGATTTCAAGAAAAATCGACCGACTTGCAAGGCGTGATCGGTAAAAATTCGATTCTTTAAAGATTGTCAATCAACGATGGGCGACGGCGCGACATCGCAAGTACCAGATAGAGAAGGGAATTACGCCGTTTCCCCCGATTTTGTCGCGGCCTGTGCCGGCGCGCGATGTTGCTCGGACGAATCCGAATCGCCGTCATCCGTTTCGATATGCGCCAGGATTCCGGCGCGTCCCGGCGCGACATGATCGGCCAATACATGGCGATCGGGATAATCGCCGCCATTCTGCGAGCGAAACGCGATCGGCGCATCGTCGAACAATCGTTCCAGTCGCCCGCGCCATTGCGCCTCGATATTCGCCATGCGCGCGGCATCGATTTTCCCGGCGCCATGCACGGCGAAGGTCGGCAATACCGCCATGCCCGGATAGAACAGCGTGCCGTGCGTGATCGGGAACAGCAACTGATCGAGCGGCCCGTTGATGCCGCGCGGCGAATAGTCGGCCTCGGGGCCGCCGGCCGTGACCGCCAGCAGCGCGCGCTTGCCGGCCAAACCGCCTTCGCCGTAGCGATGCGCGTTGCCGGCGCCGCCATATCCGTAGGCGAGGCCATACGCCCACACCCGGTCCACCCAGCCCTTCATGATCGCGGGCATGCCGAACCACCACAGCGGGAAATGCAGGATCAGCGCGTCGGCGGCGAGCAGCTTGCGCTGTTCCTCGGCCACGTCCGCGGTCTGGGTGCCGCCGGCGAACGCGTGGCCCGATTCGGCCACGAAGGACAGGCGCTCGGGATCGGCGCGCTCGGGGAAATCGTCGGCATCGAACACGGCCTTCCAGCCCATCGCGTACAGGTCGGATTCCATGACCTCGTGGCCGAGCGCGCTCAGCGCCTCGCGCGAGATGGCGGCAAGCCGGTGGGTGAGGGAACTGCGTTCGGGGTGGGCGTGGACGATCAGGATCTTCATGGCTAGGGCTCCGTTGGGGAATGCCGCCACGATAGCGATCGGCCCGCTATAGTTGAAATGAATTTCCAGAATGACAGGTATCACGATGAGCAATTCCCTGGCACGCCTCGACCTGAACCTGCTGATCACGCTCGACGCGCTGCTGATCGAGCACAACGTCACGCGCGCGGCCGAGCGCCTGCATCTCGCCCAGCCCACGGTGAGCGTGCAGCTCGCGCGGCTGCGCGAGTTCTTCGGCGATCCGCTGCTGCTGCCGGGCCCGCGCGGCATGCGCCCCACCGCGCGCGCCGACGAATTGCGCGAGCCGCTGCGTCAGGCGCTGGCCGTGCTCGAGCAGGCGGTGGCGCCCTCGCTGCCCTTCGACCCGGCCCAGGCGAATCGCACCTGGCGCGTGGCGGCATTCGATTACGGCGAATTCACGATCCTGCTGCCCGCGCTGGCGGCGCTGCGCGAGGCGGCGCCGGCCACGCGGCTGGCGGTGGTGCAGAGCGCGCCAGGGCGCGTGTCGAAGCAGGCGGAGCAGGGCGACGTGGATCTGGCCTTCCTGATCGGCGCGGAGGCGCCCCCGGACCTGCGCCGTCGGCCGATGTTCGAGGAGCGCTACGTGCTGGCGGGTCGCGCCGGCCACCCGCGCCTGACGCGCCGGCCCACGCTCGCGCAGTTCTGCCGGCTCGACCACGTGATCGTGTCGCCCGATGGCGGCGGGTTTCAGGGCGTGACGGACGTGACGCTGGCCGAGCGGGGCATGACGCGGCGCGTGGCGCTGTCGGTGCCGCATTTCCTGTTCGTGCGCGCGGTGCTGGCGAACACGGACATGGTGGCGATGGTGCCGTCGCGGCTGGTGCGCGACGACCCGGCGCTGCGGGTGGTCGAGCCGCCCGTGGAAGTCCCGGGCTTCGAGATGCTGATGCTGTGGCCGGAGCGCGTGCATCGCGATCCGGCGCATCGCTGGTTGAGGGAGCGGATCGCGGCAGCGGTGTGAGCCCGGCCCCCTCCTCAGTATCCGAGCGAGCGGGTCACGCCGGCCGGCATCTCGCCGGACGCGCGATAGCGCGCGATGTTGCCGGCCACGATCGCCGAGGCGGTGGCGCGATCGGTGGGCGCGGAGATGTGCGGCAGCACGGTCACGGCCGGATGCGCCCATTGCCAGGCGTCTTCCGGCAGCGGCTCGCGATCGAACACGTCGAGCACGGCGTGCGCGAGCTGGCCGTCGTCCAGCGCGGCGCGCAGCGCTGCATCGTCCACGATCGGCCCGCGCGCGAAGTTGATCAGCTGCGCGCCGCGCGGCAGCGCGGCCAGCGCGGCGGCATCCACGATGCCGCGCGTGGCCGGCGTGAGCGGCAGCAGGCACACCAGGATGTCGGCGCTCGCGAGCATCTCGGGCAGCTCGGCCTCGCCGGCGTGGCAGCGCACGTCGGCCAGCGCCTTGCGCGTGCGGCTCCAGCCGCTCACCTTGAAGCCGGCCGCCACCAGCCGCCGGGCGGCCACCTCGCCGAGCGCGCCGAGCCCGAGCAGGGCCACGGTCTTGTCGGCCGGCCGCGTGTAGTCGTGCGCGAGCCATTGCCGCGCGGCCTGCTGCGCGGCGTAGCGCGGCATGTCGCGATGCAGGTACAGCGTCCACGCCAGCACGGCCTCGGCCATGGTGTCGGCCAGTTGCGGATCCACCAGCCGCACGATGCGCAGGCCGTTGTCCGGCAGGTCGGCCATCAGCCGCTCCACGCCGGCCCACACGCTGTGCACCCACTTCAGGTTCGGCAACGCGAGCAGATCCTCGGGCCGTGCGTTGGCCACGATGGCCACCTCGCAGGCGGCGCGTGCCTCGGCGTCGAGCGCGTCGAACGGCACGATCGTCTCGCTCGGCATCGCGGCGCGCAGCGCGGCGATCCACGGCTCGGCGAACGGATAGCCGGGCGCGCACAGGAACGGCAGCACGCGGCTCATTTCGCGTACACCTTGTCCAGATCGGCGAAGCCCTTCACCTCGATCGGGTTGCCGCTCGGATCGCGGAAGAACATGGTGGCCTGCTCGCCCGGTTGCCCCTCGAAGCGCAGGCTCGGCGGAATCACGAATTCCACGGCGCCACCCTCGAGGCGCGCGGCCAGCACCTTCCAGTCGCGCATCGCCATCACCAGCCCGAGATGCGGCATCGGCACCATGTGGTCGCCCACGCGGCCGGTGTTGCTGACCGGGAACGGCTCGCCCAGGTGCAGGGAGATCTGGTGTCCGAAGAAATCGAAATCGACCCAGGTATCCGTGCTGCGGCCTTCCTGGCAGCCGAGCAGGGTGCCGTAGAAGGCGCGCGATTCGTCGAGGTCGCGCACGTGATACGCGAGATGGAAGGCGGTTTGCATGGGAACTCCGGGGATCCTGGGGGGACGGCGCGACGGCGGGCAGGGGGAGGCAGCCGATCGGACATGGAACGCAGCGTAGCAGCCGGATTTCGAAAGAGATAGCATGGAATTATTTATGAAACAAAAGGATCGCTTTTGGAAACCCGTTACCTGAAAAGCCTGCTCGCGGTGGTGGACAGCGGCTCGATCGCCGACGCGGCGCGCATCGAGCACCTCACGGCCGCCGCGATCGGCCAGCGCGTGCAGGCGCTCGAGCGCGAGCTGGGCTTCGCGCTGCTGTCGCGCAGCGGTCACACCGCGCGTCCCACCCGGGCCTGTCTGGCCTTGCTGCCGCGCGCGCGCCGGCTGGTGCGCGAGGCGGCGCTGCTGAAGGGCGATGTCGACGGCCTGTCGGGCACGCTGCGGATCGGCGCGATTTCCACCGCGCTGACCGGCATGCTGCCGGCGGCGCTGCGCACGCTCACGCGCGAGGCGCCGGCCGGCCGCCCGGCGATCGTGCCGGGCACCTCGCGCGGTCTGTTCCAGATGCTGCAGGCGGGCGAGCTCGACGCGGCCATCGTGGTGGAGCCGCCGTTCCCGCTGCCGAAGATGCTGCGCGCGCTCACGCTGCGGCGCGAGCCGCTGGTGCTGCTCGCGCCGCAGGCGGACGAGGACGGCGAGCCGATGCGTGCGCGCGCCGCCACCCTGCTGCGCAGCCGTCCCTATATCCGCTACGACCCGGACGCGTGGGGCGGCCGCTACGCCTCGCAATGGCTCACCGATCACGCGATCGAGCCCGCGGTGCTGTGCGACCTGGACGCGCTCGAGGCGATCGCGATGCTGGTGGCCGACGGCGTGGGCGTGGCGCTCGTGCCACGCTGGTCCGGTATCGAGCGCTTCACCGGCGCGTGCCGGATCACGCCGGTCACGGGCGCGGCCTACGAACGCTCGATCGTCCTCCTGACGAATCTCGAACCGGACCTGCCGGCCATGCTGGCCATACTGGAGCGGGCGCTGGCAGCCTGAGCGGTGGCGGGGCGGCATTGTTCACTGCGTCGCCGCCGGTATGTACACAGTGGAAGAAAAATACAAAACAGATGGCTGCGAGCACCGCCATCGCAGACAGACAGGGCGGTTGTCGAGGGCATTCGAATAAATTCCCGCTTGACTGAGAATTTTCACGTTTGTATAAATTTGTACAACTCAAGCAAAACACTCAACCCAAGTCTGGAGTCGTCATGAAATTGCCGTTTGCCCTGCGCGCCCTGGTTGTCTCCGCCCTCGCGTCCTGCGCGTTCCTCTCGCCGGCCCACGCCGCCGATTCGTTCAAGGCCGTCGATGCCGGCAAGCTGACCTATGGCGTGGCCGCCACCTTCGCGCCGTTCGAATTCACCAAGGGCGGCCAGCTCACGGGCTTCGACATCGATCTGGTCACGGCGATCGCCAGGCAGATGGGCGCGACGCCGGCCCCGCAGAACATGCAGTTCAACGGCCTGATCCCGGCGCTGCAGGGCGGCCGCCTCGACATCATCAACTCGGCCATGTACATCACGCCGGCGCGCAGCGCGCAGGTGGATTTCGTGCCCTATCTGCGGCTCGGCGATCGCGTGATCGTGCAGGCCTCGAACCCGGCCAGGATCACGGGCCGCGACGATTCGATCTGCGGCAGGAACCTGGCGGTCACGCTCGGCGGCATCGAGGAAAACTACGCGCGTGCCGACGTGGCGCGCTGCAAGGCGGCGGGCAAGCCGGCGCCCACCGTGCTGACGCTGCCCACCGCGCAGGATTCGGCGCTGAGCCTGCGCCAGGGCCGGGCCGACGCGATCTACAACTCCACGCCGGGCACCGTGCAGTTGCTGGCCGAAGTGCCGGGCGTGTATCAGACGGTGGGTGCGGAGTTCGAGCAGACCACCACGATCGGCTTCGCGGTACGCAAGGGTGACACGGCCATGGCCGCGGCGCTGAAGGATGCGCTGGGCAAGGTGGTCGCGCAGGGCACCTACAAGCAGCTGATCGAGAAGTGGAAGCTGCCGGCCTCGGTGTCGATCTTCGACGGCAAGGCCGCCGCGCAGTAAGCCTCGCGCGCCGCGCGAGCGGCGCGCCTTTCCCGCCTGCATGCCGGATCGAAGCGGTCGCGCCGCTTCGGCGGCTTCGTGCAGGCCGAATTTTTTAGTCGTGCGAAGCGAATGCGCCTTCGCCCGATTGCCTGATCGTCCCAAACCACTCGCACCCACCACACCATGAAAAAGCAACTCGCCACGCTCGGGATCACCACGCTCGCGCTCGGCGGCCTGTCGCAGGCCGCGCACGCCCAGAGCAGCGTCACGCTGTACGGCATCGTCGACGCCGGCATCAGCTACCTGTCCACCGCCACCGGCAATCGCTACAGCATGCTCAGCGGCGGCCTGTCCGGCAACCGCTGGGGCCTGCGCGGCAGCGAGGATCTCGGTGGCGGCCTGAAGGCGATCTTCCAGCTCGAATCGGGCTTCGCGATCGGCACCGGCAAGTCGCTGCAGGGCAGCCGCGAATTCGGCCGCCAGGCCTTCGTGGGCCTGTCGAGCGCGCGCTGGGGCTCGGTGGTGGCGGGCCGCATGTACGACCCGGTGGTGGACCTCGTGCAGCCGCTCACGGCCGACGGCGCCGGCGGCAGCGTGCCGTTCGCCACGCCGGGCGACGTCGACAACAACGACTTCAGCGCGCGCGTGTCGAACGCCGTGAAGTTCATCAGCCGCGACTACTCGGGCCTGCAGTTCGAGACGCTGTACGCGTTCGGCGGGGTGGCCGGCTCCACGGGGCAGGGCTACACGTTCAGCGGCGCGGTGTCGTACACGCAGGGGCCGTTCAAGCTCGCGGCGGGCTACTTCCAGGCCGCCAACGCGAACGCGGCCGCCGGCAAGCGCAGCGGCTGGACCAGCGGCACCACCGACGCGCTGTTCGAGGGCGGCTCGATCAACGCCGCCTACCAGAGCGCGCACATGCTCGGCATCGCGCAGGTGGCGGGTCAGTACCAGAGCGGCCCGTGGACGCTCGGCGTGGGCTACAGCAATGCACGCTACACCGCGGACGGCGCCTCCACCTTCGCCTCCACCGAACGCTACAACACCGGCCGCGTGTACGGCTTCTACCGCTGGACGCCCACGCTGCGCTTCGGCCTCGGCTACATCTACACGGCCGCGAGCGGCGACGCGTCGGCGCACTACCACGTGCTCAGCGCAGGCACCTTCTACACGCTCTCGAAGGCGACCGACGTGTACGCCACGGCCGCGTTCCAGCGCGCGAGCGGCACCCAGCGCACCGCCTCGGGCGGCACCCAGGCGGCGGTCGCCACCATCTCGTCGTACGGCGTCGATGGCCACCGCACCCAGGAGATCGTCACGGTCGGCCTGCGTCACCGCTTCTGATCGAGGCGAGGCGGCGCGCGGCCCGGCTCGTGCCGGTGCGGCGCGCCGCGTTTTTCCGTTTACCCATTCGAATCACGAGGCAGCAACCATGTCGTCATTCCAGATGCCCGTCGCGCAGGACGTGCGCGATGCCGCCGAGCGGCTCGCCGGCGTCGCCGTGCGCACCCCGATCGTGCGCGCCGACCGGCTCGACGCGCTGACCGGCGCGCAGGTCTTCGTCAAGCTGGAGAGCCTCCAGCACACCGGCGCGTTCAAGTTCCGCGGCGCCTACAACTGCCTGTCGCGGCTCGACCGCGCCACCTGCCCCGACGGCGTGGTGGCCTATTCCACCGGCAACCACGGCCAGGCGATCGCCACCGTGGGCCGCATGCTCGACATTCCCACCATCGTGGTGATGCCGTCCAACGCGCCCGAGAACAAGGTGGAGAAGGCGC
The DNA here is from genome assembly GCA_030151225.1 of Burkholderia sp. Lineage (GTDB taxonomy): Bacteria > Pseudomonadota > Gammaproteobacteria > Burkholderiales > Burkholderiaceae > Burkholderia. The sequence continues at coordinate 12,176 of JASLEG010000139.1, forward strand.
GCCTGGCCGGGGCCACGATCATCCGCTACGACCGCGAGCGCCAGAGCCGCGAGGCGGTGGCCGCCGAGCTGGCCGAGCGCGGTCGGTACGCGGTGGTGCCGCCCGGCGACCATCATCACGTGATCGCGGGGCAGGGCACGGTGGCCCTCGAGGCGCTCGAGCAGCTGAACGGCGAGGTGGACGCGATCGTCGCGCCGTGCGGCGGCGGCGGCATGTCGGCCGGCATCTGCCTGGCCGTCGAGGCGGCCGGCTCGCAGGCACAGGTGTGGGCGGCGGAGCCCGCGCAGTTCGACGACACCCGCCGCTCGCTTGCCTCGGGGGAACGCGAAACCAATCCGGCGGGCCGCGTGTCGATCTGCGACGCGTTGCTCGCGCCGCTGCCGGCCGAGCTGCCGTTCTCGATCAATGGCCGGCGGCTGGCCGGCGTGCTGGCGGCCGACGACACCGCCGTGAAGCGCGCGATGGCGCTGTGCTTCGAGCTGTTCCGCGTGGTGGTGGAGCCGGGCGGCGCGGTGGCGCTGGCGGCGATGCTCGGCGATCCGGCCGCGCATGCGCTGCGCGGCAAGCGCGTGGTGGTGGTGGCGTCGGGCGGCAACGTGGACGCCGCGCTGTTCGCCGAGGCGATCACGCAGGGGATCTGAGCGTGTAGCCGACATCCGGCGCGGGAAAAGCCGGCATGCCTCGAAACGGACATGCCGGCTTTTTCGCATCGGCGGTGCGAAAGCAAGTGAGGTTCAGCGCGCCCGCTCCAGCACCGTGTCGAAGAAGCCGCGCAGCAGCGGATGCGCGTGGCCCGGTGCCGAATCGAGCTCCGGGTGCCCCTGCATGCCGATGAAGAACGGGTGATCGCCGGCCTCGATCGCATCGGCGATGTGGCCGCCTTTCTCGTCCGTGTCGCGCGCGACGATGCGCACGCCGGCGTGCGCGAGCACCTCGTCGAGCGCCGGGTTCAGGCGGTAGCGGTGATTGCAGCGGATCTCGGGCGCGGGCCCGAGCAGCGCGTGCAGGCGGGTATCGGGCGCGACGGCGAGGCGCTGGCGGCCGAGCCGATGCACGCAGGGCTCGCCGTCGTGGCCGATCGCGATCGGCATGAAGCTCGGCAGGCGAATGCCGGGCTCCGCTTCCAGCAGGCCCACGTCGCGCCGCGCGAGCGCGTGGCGCGCCACGGCCGTGGCCATCGACTGCATGCCGAGGCACAGCCCCACGATCGGCGTGCCGGTGTGCCACGCGTGGGTGGCCGCCGCGATCTGCCCCGGCACGCGCGCCATGTCGGCGCCGCCGGGCAGCACGATGCCGTCGCAGCCGGCGAGGGCCGCGGCCACGTTGGCGTCGTCGAGCGTCTGCGCGGCCACGAACACCGCCTGCCACGCGGCACCGGCCGCGTCGGCCGCATCGGCGAGTGCCGCGAGCGTGGCGGGGTAGCCTTCGTGCTGCTCGTCCTCGCGTCCGATCACGGCGATGCGCAGGAGGGGAGTCGGGGGGGCGTCCCGGTGCGCTTCGACCTCGTCCGCATCGACCCAGCGGCCGTAGGCATCCTGCCGCGCCGCGCACAGCGCGTGCACCTGGTCCGGCGAACCGGCCACCGGCGCCACGATCCGCGCCACGGCACCGCTGCCGTCTCCGTCGTCGTCACGCACCACGCGATGGCGGATCACCGGCACGTGCGCGGCCTCGGCGCGCGCCACGAGCCGCGCCACGTCCCCGAGCGCGCGCGCATTGGCCGGATGGAACGGCACCACCACGTCCTGGGTGGCGGCCAGCGCGATCAGCGCATCGGGCGCGAGCGGCGCGTCCACGGGCGGCCCGCCGAGCCGGTCGGCCCACAGCAGGCCGCTCGGCAGCAGCGCGCCGGCCACGCTCACGTGCTGCACGGCATCGGCATGACGCGCGGTGTCGAAGTGTGCCGGCAGATGCCGCATCGGCAGCCCGAGCGCGTGCGCGAGCCGCGCGGCCAGGGCGCCGTACTGCGCGGGCGTGTCGGCATCGTCGAGGACGAGATCGAGCATGCGCGCCTCAGTGGCCGGCTTCGACGCTCGGCAGCACGAGCGCCGCGCAGGCCGCCTCGATGCGCCGGCACGCTTCGTCGAGCGTCGCCATCGGCACCGCGTAGGCGATCCGCACGTGCTGCTCCATGCCGAACGCGCCGCCGTGCACCACGCCCACGTGGGCGGCGTCGAGCAGGTAGGTCGCGAAGTCGAAGTCGCTGTGCAGCACCCTGCCGTCCGGCGTGGTCGCGCCGATCAGCCCGGCGCAGTTCACGAAGGCGTAGAACGCGCCCTCGGCCACGTCGCACCGCAGGCCCTCGCAGCGCGCGACCGTTGCCAGCACGCGGTCGCGGCTCTCGCGCAGCGTGCCGAGCCAGTCGCGCATGAAGCCGGTGCCGCCGCGCAGCGCCGCGATCGCGGCGGCCTGCGAGATGGTGCTCGGGTTCGAGGTGCTCTGCGACTGCAGCGTCACCATCGCGCGGATCAGCCAGGCCGGCCCGCCCGCGTAGCCGATGCGCCAGCCCGTCATCGAGTAGCCCTTCGACACGCCGTTCACGGTGAGCGTGCGCTCGCGCAGGCGCGGCTCGATCTGCACCGGCGTGACGAAGCCCTCGGTGTAGCGCGTGTGCTCGTAGATGTCGTCGGCCATCAGCAGCACGGGTTCGTGGTCGAGCAGCACCTCGGTCAGCGCCTTCAGCTCGTCGTGCGTGTACACCGCGCCGGTCGGGTTGTTCGGCGAGTTCAGGATCAGCCAGCGGGTGCGCGGGCCGATCGCGGCGCGCAGTACCTCGGGCTTGAGCTTCCAGCCGTCCTCGGCGGTGGTGGGCAGCACGCGCACCTGGCCGTCGGCCAGCGCCACCATGTCCGGGTACGACACCCAGTACGGCGCGCAGATCAGCACCTCGTCGCCGGGGGCGATGGTGGCGAGCAGCGCGTTGAAGATCAGCTGCTTCGCGCCGGTGCCGGCAATCACCTCGTTGCGCGCGTAGCGGATGCCGTTCTCGGTGGCGAACTTCTCGGCGATCGCGTCGAGCAGCTCGCTCGTGCCGGCCACCGCCGTGTACTTCGTGTCGCCGCGTTCGATCGCGGCGATGCCGGCGCGCTTGATGTGCTCGGGCGTGTCGAAATGCAGCTCGCCCTCGCCGAGATTGATCACGGCCTTGCCGTCGGCGAGCAGCGCGCGCACCTTGTCGGAGATCGCCGCGGTGGGCGAGGGCTGCACGCGCGACATGCGCGGCGCCAGTTGGTTCGATGTCATGATGGCCTCGTGGATTGCGGGAGCGCTCGCGCGCTCATGCGACGCGCAGCAGCGGGCGCTCGATCGCACCGAGCGCGCGGTAGCCCGTCTCGGTCACGACCACCGTCTCGCTCACGCCCACCGTGAACTCGCCGTAGATGCGCAGGGCCGGCGGAATGTGGAAGGTCATGCCGGCCTGCAGCGGCGTGGTCACGCCCGTGTACATGCTCAGGATCGCGCCTTCGCCCCAGTCCGGCGCGAACGAGATGCCGATCGAGTAGCCGGTGCGCTTCCTGAAGTTGTCGGTGTAGCCGGCGCGGTCGATCACGCGCTGGCAGGCCAGGTGCGGTGCCTCGCAGGGCTCGCCCGGGCGGATCGCGTCCAGCGCGGCGGCCAGCGCTTCCTGGCACACCTTCTCCATGTCCAGCGCCTGCGCGGGGGCCTCGCCGATCCATGCCGAGCGCATCAGCGCGGCGTGATAGCGGTCGTGGCAGGCGGCCATCTCGAGGAAGGCCGGCGCGTTGCGCTCGAGCGCGCGGCGGCGCCACGTGCCGTGCGGCACGCCGGTGCGGGGGCCGGCCGACACCAGCGGCTCCATGCCCACGTATTCCGAGCCGGCCGCGATCGCGGCGCCCATCATGGCCGCCACCAGCGTGTTCTCGGTCGAGCCCTCGCGCACCGCGGCCAGGCCGGCGCGCATGCCGGCATCCACGTAGCCGGCCGCGATCGCGATCTTCTCGATCTCGGCGGCCGACTTCACGGCGCGCAGCGATTCCACGATGCCGCTCGCGTCGGCGATCGTGCCGAGGCGCGCCGTCAGCGTTTCGTACACGGCGATCGGCAGGAACCAGCCGCGCTTCTCCAGCGCGATGCGCCTGCCGTTCAGGCCTTTCTGTTCGAGCACGCGCGCGAGCACGTCGATCGGGTTGTCGCCGTCGCTGTACACCTGCGCGTCGCTGATGTAGGTGTTGGCGATGAAGTTGAAGTATTCGAGCTGGCGGATCACGAACACCGGCTCGCCCGCCACCGGCAGCACCAGCGCCTGGAAGGTGTAGTAGCCGGGCGTCTGCTGGCCGGTCAGATAGAAGATGTTTTCCGGGCCGGTCACGATCATCGCGTCGATGTTCGCGGCGGCGAGCGCGGCACGCGCGCGTTCGACGCGGCCTGCGTATTCGGAGGCGGCGAACGCCGATTCGCATCCTTGGGCCGGGCCTTGCGAGGTCTGCATGGTGAGGGTTCCTAAAAATGACGGACAAGGTCGGTGGCGGCGGCGTTGAATGCGACGCCGAGGCCGGTCGGGGAGGCGGCGCGCACCGCGCCGCCGGAATAGGTGAGGCCGGAGGCGGGATCGTCGACGAGCCCGTCCGCGCCGTACAGCTCGGCCCACTGCGGCCGCACCACCGCGCACACCTGCAGCGCGGCGGCCGTCGCGGCGGCGCCTTCGTTCATCTGGCCGATCATCAGCGGCACGCCGGCCGCAGCCAGCCGGCGCGCGGCGGCCACGGTGGCGGCGATGCCGCCGAGCTTGACGAGCTTCAGGTGCGCGGCGAGCGGGTAGTCGGCCAGCACGCACAGCGCATCCACGTCGGCCGGCGATTTCAGGCTTTCGTCGAGCATCAGCGTGAGCGGGCTGGATTCGGCCACGCGGCGCAGCCGGTCCCAGTCGCCGGGGGCGATCGGCTGCTCGAGGTAGTCGAGGCCGCGCGAGGCCAGCGCCGCGAAGCGCGCCGGGCAGTCGGCCGGATCCCACTGGCCGTTGGCGTCGGCCGACAGCGCGATGGTGTCGCCGAAGTGCTCGCGCAGCAGGTCGATGCGGCGCAGGTCGTCGTCGAAGCTGCCCACGCCGATGCGCAGCTTCAGCTCGGTGAAGCCGCGCGCCACGTAGCCGGCCGCGCGCGCCAGCAGCGCGGCGTCGCTCGACCAGAACAGCGTCTGATTGGTCGGCCAGGCCGCGCCCTCGGCGCCGAGCGGCTGGCCGAACTGCGCGGCCACGCTGGCGCCGTGCTGGCGCGCGAGCAGGTCGCGCAGCGCGCCGTCCACCAGCATGCGCACCGGCGCGAGGCGCCCGGCCAGCCAGCCGGCCGAGCCGTCGAGCAGGGTGCGCGCGTCCCGGTGCCAGTCCACCGCCGCGAGCGCGGCTTCGGCATCGGCGATCACGGCCGCGGCGTCGAGCCCGTTCAGGTAGGCGATGTTCAGGCGCGTCTCGCCGATGCCCCAGGCGTCGCCGCAGGCGAGGTGCAGGTACAGCGCGTCGAGCGCGCTCACGCTGCCGGAGGCGGCCGTGTGCAGCACGAGGCCGCCGCCGTAGTGGAGCGAGGCGCGGTGCAGGGCGGCTTTCACGATTGCGCGGCGCCCGGGGCGAGCATCTCGAGCGCCACGTCGCGATAGATCAGCGCCGAGGCCAGGAACTCGTCGATCGGCACGAATTCGTCGGGCTTGTGCGCGACCTCGAGCGTGCCCGGGCCGATCACCACGCCGGCCGCGCCCACGCTGCGGAAGTGCACCAGGTCGCAACCGCCCTGGAAGCCGAACGGGCCCGGCTTCGGGTTGCCGTGGCGGCGGCAGGCTTCGAGGCTGGCCTGCACGATCCTCGAATCCTGCGCGGTTTCCGTGGCGCCACCCGTGGTGGGCTTGTATTCGAGAATCTCGGCGCGAATGCCGAATTCCGCGTGCGCGCGTTCGAGCAGTTGCTCGATCTCGCGCCTGACGTCCTGTTCCGATTCGCCCGGCACCATGCGGCGGTCGAGCAGCAGGTCGCAGGCGCCCGGCACCACGTTGTCGGCATGGCCGCCCATCGCGCGCGTGACGGTCAGGCTGGCCGGGCCCACCAGCGGATGGCAGCGGCAGCGCACTTCCTTCTCGTGATGGCCTTCCACCATCTTGAGCAGTTGCGCGGCGCGGTAGATCGCGTTGTCGCCGAGATGCGGCGTGCCCGAGTGGGCCGTCACGCCGTGCACGCGCACCAGCGGGCGCAGGCTGCCCTTGTGGGCCGAGAAGGTGGCGTTCGAGGTGGGTTCGCCCACCACCACGAAATCGACGTGGGGCTTCTGCGCGGCGTAGAACTTCGCGCCTTCGCTGGCGGCTTCCTCGTCGGCCGTGAACACGCCGAGCAGCGTGCCGGACCAGCTCGTGCGGTCGGCGGCCAGCATGCGCAGCGCCTCGAGCATCGCGGCCAGCGGCCCCTTCGCGTCGCAGGCGCCACGGCCGTAGAGCCGGCCGCCTTCCTCGCGCAGCGTGAACGGTTCGGACTGCCAGCCTTCTCCGGCGGGCACCACGTCCAGGTGGGTGTTGAACGCGAACACCGGGCCCGGGCCGTTTTCCAGGCGCGCCATCACGTTGGCGCGGCCCGGCTTGTATTCGGACATCGACAGGTCGAAGCCCTCGGCCTCGAGCGCGCGATGCACCCATTGCGCGGCCTCGATCTCGCGGCCGGGCGGGTTTTCGGTATTGATGCCGACGAGCGCGGCGAGGTCGCGCTTCATGCGGGAAAGATCGGGTTGCTGCTGGGCCATGCTGGGGGCTCCGGTCAATGGAGAATCTGGTCGAGGAAGCGGCGCGCGCGCTCGTGCGTGGTGCCGCCGAAGAATTGTTCGCTGGTGTCGGTCAGCACGACCTCGCCGGCTTCCATGAAGACGATCTTGTCGGCGGCGCGCCTGGCGAAGCCCATTTCGTGGGTGACCACCAGGCTCGTCATGCCTTCGGCGCTGAGCTCGGCCATCACGTCGAGCACCTCGCTCACCATTTCCGGGTCGAGCGCCGAGGTGGGTTCGTCGTACAGCATGACCTTCGGCTTCATGGCCAGCGCGCGCGCGATCGCCACGCGCTGCTGCTGGCCGCCGGAGAGCTGGTCGGGGAAGTGGTCGGCGCGCTCGCGCAGCCGCACCTTCGCGAGCAGGGTGAGCGCGAGGTCGTGCGCATCGTGGCGCGACATGCCGGCCACCGTGATCGGCGCGAGCATGATGTTTTCCACGGCCGACAGGTGCGAGAACAGCTCGAAGTTCTGAAACACCATGCCGATCTGCTGGCGCACCAGATGCTCGTGCCTGCGTTCGCGGGTCACGTCGCGACCCTCGAACAGGATGTTGCCGGCGTCGACCGTCTCCAGCAGGTTCACGCAGCGCAGCAGCGTGGACTTGCCCGAGCCCGACGGGCCCACGATCACGATGGTTTCCTTCTGTTGCACGTCGATCGAGCAGCCTTTCAGCACCTGCGTGTCGCCGTAGTTCTTGTCGATGCGATGGATTTTCAGCAGCGGGGTAGGCATCTCGGGTCCTTCAGCGGGTAGCCGGTTGCGAAGTGCCGAGCAGGCGCTCGGCGAACGACATGCGGCGCGTGGTGGTGCGGCGGCGACGATCGAGCGCGCGCTCCATCCAGCCCTGCAGCAGCATGAACAGCGTGGTCAGGGCCAGGTAATAGATGCCGGCCGCGCTCAGCGCCTCGAGGTAGCGGAAGTTCGCGCTGGCCGCCTGGTTGGCCACCAGCAGCAGCTCCTGCACGGCGATCACCGACACCAGCGCGCTGAGCTTGAGCATGCCGATCATCTGGTTGCCGATCGGCGGCAGCACCACGCGCAGCGCCTGCGGCAGCACGATATGGCGGAACACCTTGGCGCGCGTCATGCCCAGCGCGAAGCCGGCGGTGCGCTGGCCCTGCTTCACTGCATGCAGGCCCGAGCGGAAGATTTCCGACATGAACGCGCCCTCGTTCAGCGACAGCGCCAGCACCGCGCACACGAAGGCGCTGAAGCGGATCCCGAAGGAGGGAAGCACGTTGTAGATGAAGATGATCTGGAACAGCACCGGCGTGCCGCGGAACAGCCACAGGTAGCCGAACGTGAAGAGGCGCGCGATGCGGCTTCGGGTGTTCTGCAGCAGCGCGAGCACCAGGCCGATCAGCATGCCGAAGCCGAGCGAGACGACCGTCAGCAGCAGCGTGAGCGCCGCGCCGTGGATGAATTCAGCCGAGCTCAGGTACTCGAGCAGTAGAGGTAAGGACATGGGCAGCTCCCGTGAGACGCGGTTTGTTCGGTATGTGCCAATTTATACAAATCTAAAAAAACACGGTCAAGCGGGAATTTCGGAGTTTTCGTGGCTTTCATGGCGAAAGCCGCGCTGCGACAAGGGCCAGAGGCATATTTGAAATTTGTATTTTTTGCTATGCTTGCGCCATTCGAGGGAGGGTGTCGTGATGGTGAAGCGGGCAGGCAAGGGGGCGCAAGGGCTGGCCAAGCAGATCCTCGATCTGATCGAGGAGGCGCGGTTCGAGGTCGGCTATCACCTGCGCGAACAGCAGCTGGCGGATCTGCTCGGCGTGTCGCGCACGCCGGTGCGGGCCGCGATGGGCGTGCTCGAATCGTTCGGGGTGGTGGAGGCGCGCAAGAATCAGGGCTATTTCCTGGCCCAGCCGCCGGACGGCCTGCACCGCATCGAGCTGGACCTGCCGCCCTCGGCCGACGAGGATCTGTACAACCGGCTCGTGACCGACCGGCTGGCCGACACGATCCCGGCCTCGCTCACGCAGACCGACATCGCGGCGCGCTACGGCGTGGACCGCGTGACCATGACGCGCGCGCTGTCGCGCCTGTCGGAAGACGGCCTGATCGTGCGCAACAAGGGGCATGGCTGGAGTTTCCAGCCCTCGCTCGATTCCGCGCTCACGCTGAAGAACAGCTACGACTTCCGGCTCACGCTGGAGCCGGCCGGGCTGCTGCTGCCGACCTTCTCGCCGGACCGCTCGGTGCTCGAGCGCTGCCGGCGCGAGCACATCTTCCTGGTGTCGCAACTGGGCGGCAACGGCGTCACGCCGAAGCAGGTGTTCGAGACCGACGCCAATTTCCACGAAATGCTGGCCGAGTACAGCGGCAACGTGTTCATGTACCAGTCGATGCAGCAGCAGAACCGGCTGCGCCGGCTGCTCGAATTCCAGGGCTACGTGAACCGCAAGCGGATCCGCGAATGGTGCGGCGAGCACGTCGAGATCCTCGAATCGATCCTCGACAACGACATGGAGACGGCGGCCACCCGCATGCACCAGCACCTGTCGCATGCGTATCGCACGACCGGCGCGGCCGAGGCGCCGCTGCGGGTGAGGCGGGCGGTGGTGGCGCAGTCCTGAGGGGCGGGGCGCGCAACGCGCCGCCGTCTCGATCGCCGGATTTCCGGCCGCCCGTCGGCCTGCTCCCCCGCACAAGGTAAAATCGCCGGTTTCGCGTCGTCTCCCGGGCGCGTCGCGCCGTGCATCGACCGCGATGCCGGTTCAGCCGTCCCGGCGCCGATCGCGCCGGCCGCTGCCGGCCTTCGGCGGGGCGCGAGGTTGCGCCGCGCCCGTCGTCCGCCAACCGATACCAACAAGATCGACCAAGGATGTTCAACATGTTTGCCCGGGTTACCCGACTCTTCCCGCTGTGGGCGGTGCTGATCTCGCTTGCCGCCTATTTCTCGCCGAGCACCTTCACGCCGGTCGCGCCGCACGTCACCGCGCTGCTCACGCTGATCATGCTGTCGATGGGCGTGACGCTGTCGATCGCCGATTTCCGCCGCGTGTTCACGCGTCCCGCGCCGGTGATCGCCGGCATCGTGCTGCACTACCTCGTGATGCCGCTGGCCGCCTGGGCGCTCGCGAAGATCCTGCGCATGCCGCCCGACCTGACCGCCGGCATGGTGCTGGTGGGCAGCGTGGCGAGCGGCACCGCCTCCAACGTGATGATCTATCTGGCGCGCGGCGACGTGGCGCTGTCGGTCACCATCAGCGCGCTGTCCACGCTGGTGGGCGTGTTCGCCACGCCGCTGCTCACGCGCCTGTACGTGGACGCATCGATCGCGGTGGACGTGCACGGCATGCTGATGAGCATCCTGCAGATCGTCGCGCTGCCGATCGTGGTGGGCCTGATCGTCAATCACCTGCTGCGCCGCGCGGTGAACGCGATCGAGCCGTATCTGCCGATCGTGTCGATGGTCGCGATCCTGCTGATCATCTCGGCGGTGGTGGCCGGCACGCGCAACAGCATCGCGTCGGTCGGCATGATCGTGATGGTGGGGGTGGTGCTGCACAACGCCATCGGCCTGCTCGGCGGCTACTGGGGCGGGCGCCTGCTCGGCTTCGACGAAGCCGTGTGCCGCACGCTGGCGATCGAGGTGGGGATGCAGAATTCGGGCCTCGCGGCCACGCTCGGCAAGCTGTACTTCACGCCGATCGCGGCGCTGCCCGGTGCGCTGTTCTCGGTGTGGCACAACCTGTCGGGTTCGCTGCTGGCCGGGTACTGGGCCGGGCGGCCGGCGAAGGGATCGACGCGCGACTGCGACTGAGTCGCGGCGCGTGACTCGGGGCTCGCGCGCGGGCCCGTGCATCATGAATGCAGTGCCATCTGAAAGGAGCCCGGTCGCATGCCCGCCCCGACTCACGCGCAAGCCCTGAAGAAACTGGCCGCCGACACGCTGGTGCAGACCCTCGACGAGGACGTCGCCCGCCTGCTCGGCCACGCGATGGCGCGCGGCAAGCACGCCGCCGGCGCGACCGATCCCGCCGCCTTCGTCCTGCCGCCGCTGCTGCGCCGCTGGAACTGCGTGCTGCAGGCCGGCGACGCGACCGCGACGCCGCGCTATCGCGACACGGCTGCCGTGGCGCTCGCGATCGTGCTGCACAAGTACGGGATTGCCGACGATGCCGTGAACGCACGCGCCGACGCCGGCATCGACGCGCTGAACGACGCCGTCGCGCTCAGCGACGATTTCCACCGCAAGACCGACGCGATCAAGTCCGCCTTGCTGCGCACGCCGCCCGTGCCGCTCAGGCGCGCGCCGGGCCAGCCCGACAACCTGAGCTTCCATCGCGCCGGCGACGTGGTGTCGTTCCAGCTCGACGGCCGTCACCACGCGGCCTACGTGCATGGTTGCGCGCGCACCAATGAAAGTCCGATCGTGGAGTTCTACGATGCCGTGTTCGACCGGCTGCCAACCTTCGCGGAGCTGGCGGGCACGCTCGCGCGCGGCGTGCCTTGCAACGACGGCAGGCGCCACGTGTCGAAATTTTCGGTGAGCGGCATGAAGTTCGTGCCCGACCCGGCGGGGCAGGTGGTGCTGGTGAAGGCCGCGGTGGAGGCGGGGCCCGACAACCGCGCGCTTGCGCCGAGCGTGGGGCTCTACACGGTGTCGGACATTTTCCAGCTTCAGTCGCAGGTGGCGACGATGTTCGCCTGAGCGGGGCAGCGGCCCCGCTGCTTCAAGCTCGGAGCCTCAGGGCACCACCACATAGCCCCGACGCTCCAGCGCCCGGCGGTGCCAGTCGCTGCCCGACAGGCCGCAGTACACGGCGAAGCCGAGGTTCAGGATCATCACCAGCGCACCGGCGGTGCGATCCGCCATGCCGGCCACCGAGATGGCCATTTCCACGACGAACAGCGCGAGCGCGACGTACCACAGGCGCTTCACATAGGCCCACAGGCAGCCGAACAGGCAGGCCGGCCAGCTGAAGCCGGTTCGGATCGAGATCGCGTCGGGACGCTCGGGGTGTACCAGATAGATGCGCTTGGCCATGGTCTCTCTCGGCTGTTGGTCTTGTGAAAGCTGCCGATCGTAGACAATCGCGTCGCGCGTGGCAAGAATTCCGCGCCGGCCATTCGTCGCGGGCGCGCCGGGTCGGTCACCGCCGCGCGCGGCCGATCCCCCGTTTCGAGCCGCATCACGAGCACGCCGAGTTGCGCCGCGAGCGGCAACCCGAGCCGATGCTCGATCGGCGCGGCCGACGCGGCCATCGGGTTCGCCATGGAGCCGTGCGCGACGTGAAGCGCCTTGGGCCGGCCGTGGGTGAACCGGATCAGGCCGAAGCCGACCCGCAGCAGGGCATGGGCATGGGCGAGCGCGTCGCGCGGCGGCGCCCGCTCAGCGCTTCAGCGCATTGCCATGACGCCCGGTCGCCACGAAGCGCGCACCGAACAGCGGCAGCACCAGAAAGCCGATCCCCATCGGCAGGCCCCACAGCGTGCTGCCCCACACCGCGAAAAAGGTGCCGGCGCGCGCCGAGTCGGCCGGTGCGGCCGCGTCGTACAGCACCGGCACGTGGTCGCCGGCGTCGCGATCGAGGCCGCCGTTCTGCACGAATTCCACGTCGTGCCCCGGCGCGGTGGCGAAGCGGATCGTCGGGTGTCCCGACGATCGCACCACCACGCCGTCCGCGCGCGAGGCGCGGGCGAGAAACGCGGTGGTCTGCCAGGCCTGGGTGGCGCACCACGCGAGCGTGGCCGCGCCGATCAGCATGCCGACGACGGTGGCGGCGTTCCAGGCGGGGCGAGGCGGGCGTGCTTGGGTGGGAGCGGACATGGCGCGGGTCGATCGAGGCAGGCTGACGGCCGACGATCATAGCGCGCGTCCCGCGCGGGCAAGGCAGGCGCACGTGCCGATCCGGCCACTCGCGGTTCCACCGGCGCTCAATGCGGGTGCACGGTCCACGCCACGAGGCGCGCCACCAGCGGCCGCACGATCAGCACGCACACGAAGGCCGACGGCATCGCCACGCGATACGCATTCGTCACGTTTTCGAGGTAATGCGTGTCGATGCCGAACTCGGCCACGGTGATCACGAGGCACATCAGGAAGGCCATGATGGTGGCCATGTAGAGCGCGAACACATAGGGCGTCATCCGTCGGTGGAAGCGGAATCGCGTGCGCTTGATCGTTGCGGGGCGGGGTAGTGGCGGCGTCGTGCCTGAGCTCATCGGGGCGGCCTCGGGATCGTGGTGGGGTGAGTGGAGCGCCAGATTAGCAAGCCGGCCGGCCTGGCAGTAGCCGTGTTGCGCTTGATTCATTCGTTGTGGAAAATTACGAATCCATCCCGATCGGAGCGAAACGATGGCCATCAACCTGCTCGGCCTGATCCAGTGCTACGTGCGTGTCGTCGAGGCCGGCAGCATCGCGGCGGCGGCGCGCGGGCTCGGCATGAGCGCGGCCGCGGTCAGCCAGAATCTGGCGCGGCTCGAAGCCCACCTCGGGGTGCGGCTGCTGTCGCGCACCACGCGCAGCATGGCGCTGACCGAGAGCGGCGAGCGTTATTACGAGCAGGTGCGCCTGATCCCGCAGCAGCTCGACCGGGCCCAGGCCGCCGCGGCCGACGCGCTCGCGCCGCAAGGCCCGCTGTGCGTGGCGACCACCACCGCGTTCGGGCGCCACGTGCTGGCGCCGCTGATGCCGGCGTTCAAGGCGGCCCACCCGCGCATCGCGATCGAGCTCGTCGCCACCGACCGGCGCATCGATCATCGTGCCGAGGGCATCGACGTGAGCCTGCGCATCGCGGCCCAGCTCGACGAGCGGCTGGTGGCGCGACGCATCGCGTCGCTGCCGTTCGTGTTCTGCGCCGCGCCGGCCTATCTCGCGCAGGCCGGCGTGCCGGCCACGCCCGAGGACCTGAAGCAGCACGCCTGCCTGGTGTTGCGCTATCCGACCGACGGCCGCTTCCTGCCCTGGGGGTTCGTGCGCGACGGGCAGCGCTTCGAGGCAGCGCTGAACCCCGGCTTCGTGTGCGACGACATCGACATGCTCGCGCAGATCGCCGTGAGCGGCGGCGGCATCGCGCGGCTCGCCAGCTTCGTGGCGCAGCCGCTGATCGACGCGGGCCGGCTGGTGCCGCTGTTCGAGGCGCGCGGGCGCCAGGCCGCATGGGCCGAACCGGAACCGATGGAGATCTTCGCGTGCGTGGCCGAGCGCGCGGCGCTCAATGCCAAGGCGCGCGCCTTCATCGGTTTCGTGGAGGCGGCGCTCGCGCGCGACGGGCTCGCGCCGGGCAGGGCGCCGTCGCGCAACGCGCGTTGACCGATCGGTCAAATACCGCTTATGATCCGCCCATGCCACGCGAACGCGATTTCTCCGTCCCCGACATCCTCGACCGTCTGACCGACGTGTTCATCACGCACGGCTATGCGGGCACGAGCCTCGCCCTGCTGCAGGATGCCACCGGCCTCGGCAAGCAGAGCCTCTACAACACCTTCGGCGACAAGCAGCAGATGTATCTGCAGGCCGTGGATTGCGCGGTGCAGCGCGCGTCCGTGGCCATCGCGCGCATGACCCGCGCCGAGAACGGACGCGCCGCGCTGGTGCTGTTCTTCGACGGCATGATCGACGCCTGCGCCGACCCGCGCGCCACCGAGCACAACTGCATCGTCACGAGCGGCCTGCTGGAGGGCGTCGAGGATGCCGAGCTGGCGCTGAAACTCGCCAGCCGCTGGCACGCCACCCACGAGCTGCTGCGCTCCACCATCGAGCGCGGCCAGCGCGACGGCTCGATCGCGAGCCCGCGCCCGTCGGCCGAGCTGGCCGAGCTGCTGGTGGCGATGATCAGCGGCCTGCGCGTGGCCGCCCGAGCCAGGCGCAGCCGCGCGCAGATGGAGAGCCTCGCCACGCTGTCGCTGTCGGTGCTGGACACGGCCTGAACCGAACGACTTCCCCGGATTTTCCCGCCAAGCCGCACCCGCGGCTTTTTCTTGAATCGTTTTTGACTGATTGGTCAAATTGGAGATGACATGAGCCAGACCCTCGAAGGCAAGATTGCCGTGATCACCGGCGCGTCGCGCGGCATCGGTGCGGCGATCGCGCGCCGACTCGCCGCCGACGGCGCCCAGGTGGTGCTGCACTACGGCAGCGGCCGCAGCGAGGCCGAGGCACTGGCCGCCGAGCTGCGCGACGCGGGCCACACCGCGCACCTGGTGCAGGCCGACCTGAGCGCGACCGACGGCGGCCGGCAACTCGCCGAGCGCGTGCTGGCGCTGCAGTTGCCGCGAATCGACATCGTGGTGAACAACGCCGGCGTGGCGCTGTTCGCGGGGCTGGCCGACACCACCCCGGACGCGTTCGAGACGCTGGTGGCCGTGAACATGCGCAGCCTGTTCTTCGTCACGCAGGGGCTCGTGCCGCAGATGCCCGACGGCGGCCGCGTGATCAACATCGGCACGGCCGCCACGCGCATCGCGTTTCCCGGCATCACCGCGTACTCGGCCAGCAAGGGTTTCGTGGACGCGCTCACGCTGCAGCTCGCGGCCGAGCTCGGCCCGCGCGCGATCACCGTGAACACCGTCGCGCCCGGCGCGATCGACACGCGCATGAGTGGCTGGATCCACGGCCCCGGCGGCAAGGAAACGCTCGAACAGGTGCAGGCGCTGCCCGGCATCGGCAAGCCCGAGCACATCGCCGGCGTGGTGGCCTTCCTCGCCGGACCCGACGGCGCCTGGACCACCGGGCGCATCCTCGACGCGAGCGGCGGCACCAAGCTCTGAGCCTCTGAACGTCACGCGCGGCGCCTGCCGCGCTGCACCGTGCCGACGGCGGCCGCCCCGATGCGTTTCGCGCGCACCGGAGCGGCCGCCGTCGTGCTTTCACGGCCGCCCGCCATGGCGCTGTGCAGCATCGTTCCCGTAGCGGGAAATCCCTAGGCGCGATTTAGCCATGTATTACCAGCGCGCGCGCCGCGCTCGTTACGCTGGTGGCTCGATGTACCGAGACGCATCGAGCTTCCCCCCACGAGAACAGGAATCACAATGATCCGAATCCGCCGCCGTGCCCCGCATGCCGCACGTTCCGCGTCCCGACTCCTCGCGCTCGCCGTGCTGGCCGGTGCCGGCCTCGCTGCCGCCGCGCCCGCGCAGGCCGTGGGCGACGCCGCGCAGGGCCGCGCGAAATTCGCGAGCTGCGTGGCCTGCCACGGCGCGAACGGGCTGAGCCCGACCTCGCCGGGCTTCCCGAAGATCGGCGGCCAGAACGCCGCCTATCTCGCGGCCGCGCTGCACGCCTACAAGGCCGGCCAGCGCACCGGCGGCACCGCGCAGATGATGCAGCCAATGGCGCAGGGCCTGTCCGACCAGGACATCGACAACCTGTCCGCCTACCTCGCCACGCTGGGCCCGAAGTGATACGCGGCGCGGCGCACTTCCCGATGGTCCCGAAGGAGACACGATGGCCAAGCTGATCCACACGATGGTGCGCGTGCACGACCTGAACCGCTCGCTCGCGTTCTACGAGGCGGCGTTCGGGCTGCTGCCCTCGCACCGGCTCGATTTCGACGACTTTTCGCTCGTCTATCTGCGCAACGCCGAGGCCGACGCCGAACTCGAGCTGACCTGGAACCAGGGCCGCGAGCCCGCCTACACGCATGGCGATGGCTACGGCCACGTCGCCTTCGTGGTGGCGGACGCCGCCGCCGAACGCGCGCGCCTGATCGGGCTCGCGCTGCAACCGAAGGCGCTCAGGGAATTCCGCGACGCACGCGGCGAACTGATCGCCCGCTTCTTCTTCATCGAGGATCCGGACGGCTACAAGATCGAGGTGCTGGAGCGGCACGGCCATTATCGCTAGCCGCGCGGCGCGCCTCGGGCTGCAAGCGGCACGGGAACACGAAGCCAGGCACAAGACAGGCACGACCTGCCCCGCAATCAAGGAGACGGACATGAAAGGCAGAACCATCGGCATTGCCCCCGAGGGGCAGGCCGGCACGGATGCGCCGCGGCGCATCGCGCTCACGCGTCGCGAGTTGCTGAAGGGAACCGGCGTGCTGATCGGCACGCTCGCGCTGTCGTCGTCGCTGGCGGTGCTGGCGCCGAGCCGCGTGTGGGCACTCGAGCTGCAGGGGCTCGACACGCATTCGGGCGCCGTGCTGCTCGCGCTCGCGAAGCAGATCTATCCGCACGCCACGCTGGACGACGCCGTGTACGCGCTGGTGGTGAAGGAGCTCGACGCCAGGGCGCGCAAGGACGCCGCCACGCGCGCGCAGATGCTGGCCGGCGTGAAGGCGCTCGACGCGAAGGCCGACGGCGACTGGACGCAGCGCGCCGCCGCCGATCAGGCGAGGGACACCGCCGCGCTGGCCGGCACGCCGTTCTTCGAGACGGTGCGCAGCACCGCCGTGGTCTCGCTCTACGGCAACGGGCTCGCCTACCGGCATTTCGGCTATGGCGCGGCCGAGGGCGACGGCGGCTATCTGTTCAAGGGCTTCGACGACCTGAGCTGGCTGCCCGAACCGGTAGCGCAGGACAGCGGCCCCGTTCCGGCAGCCTGACCGAGGAGAACCCGACATGGCAACCCAGCAAGCTCAGGCAGGCAAGCGCTTCTCGCACGACGACGGCAGCGTGGTGGTGATCATCGGCTCCGGCGCGGGCGGCGGCACGCTCGCCAACGAACTGGCACAGAAGGGCATCGACGTGGTGGTGCTCGAGGCCGGCGCGCTGAATACGCAAGCCGATTTCAGGACCGAGGAGTGGGACGCGTTTCACCTGCTGTCCTGGCTCGACCCGCGCACCACCTCCGGCTCGTGGCGCGTGGCGCGCGATTTCCCCACGCTGCCGGCCTGGATCTGCAAGACCGTGGGCGGCACCACCACGCACTGGGCCGGCGCGAGCCTGCGCATCCAGCCGCACGAATTCAAGGCGCTGACCCATTACGGCGCGCTCGACGGCGCCGCGCTGCTGGACTGGCCGGTCACGCGCGAGGCGCTCGACCCGTATTACGACCGCGCCGAGAGGAAGATGGGCGTGACGCGCACCAACGGCTGGCCGGGCCTGCCCGGCAACAACAACTTCAAGGTCATGCACGCGGGCGCGACCAAGGTGGGCTATCGCGAGTGCAACACCGGGCACATGGCGATCAACAGCGAGAACCGCGACGGCCGCAGCCACTGCTACCAGCGCGGCTTCTGCTTCCAGGGCTGCCGCTTCGGCGCGAAGTGGTCCACGCTGTACACCGAGATCCCGAAGGCGCAGGCCACCGGCCACATGGAGCTGCGGCCGCGCTCGCACGTGGCGCGCATCGAGCACGACGCGCACGGCAAGGCCAGCGCCGTGCTGTACTACGACGCGAACGGCCGCCTGCAGCGCCAGAAGGCGCGCGTGGTGGCGGTGGCCGGCAACTCGATCGAGACGCCGCGGCTGCTGCTCGCCTCCGCCACCAGCCGCTTTCCGGACGGGCTCGCGAATTCGTCGGGGCAGGTGGGGCGCAACTACATGCGTCACACCACCGGCTCGGTGTACGCCGTGTTCGACGAGAAGGTGGACATGTACAAGGGCACCACCATGGCCGGCATCATCGAGGACGAGGCGCGCCTGGACACGAAGCGCGGCTTCGCCGGCGGCTATCACATGGAGACGATCTCGCTGGGCCTGCCGTTCTACGCGGCCTTCCTGAACCCGGGCGCGTGGGGCAGCGACTTCACGCACGCGATGGACCGCTATCCGTACACGGCCGGCATGTGGATCGTGGGCGAGGACATGCCGCGCGACACCAATCGCATCACGCTCAATCACGACGTGAAGGATCAGTACGGGCTGCCGGTGGCCAACGTGCATTTCGACGATCACCCGAACGACGAGGCCATGCGCGAGCACGGCTTCCGGCAGGGCACGGCCGTGTACGAGGCGGCCGGGGCGAAGACGGTGTATCGTTGTCCGCCGTATCCGTCTACCCACAATCTCGGCACGGCGCGCATGAGCGCCAGGGCGCGGGACGGCGTGTGCAACGGCTTCGGCCAGACCCACGACGTGCCGAACCTGTTCATCTCGGACGGCAGCCAGTTCACGACCGGCGCGGCCGAGAATCCCACGCTCACGATCGTCACGCTGGCGATCCGCCAGGCGGACCACATCGCCGGGCGCATGAGCCGCCACGAGCTGTAAGCGCCGCGCACGCGACGACACGACAAGGAGACAACCGGCATGTGCAGCGTCTACATCAACGCGGATCCGATCCTCTACGAATCGCGCACCCGCGCGATCCGGATTCACGGCGTGGTGACCACCGTGAGGCTGGAAAACCTGTTCTGGGACGTGCTGCAGGAGATCGCGAACCGCGAGAACCTCACCACCAGCCAGTTCGCGGCGCAGCTGCACGACGAGCTGCTGGCGCTGCGCGGGGAGGAGCCGCTGAACTTCGCGTCGTTCCTGCGCGTGTGCTGCATGCGGTATTTGTCGGTCAGCGGGGCGCGCACGCCCGCGGCGGGCGATGCGCCGCCTGGCGTGGCGCGGCTGAAGGTGGTGGAGGCGGGTGGCCGATAGGGCGGCGGGCAGGGTGGCGCGCGATCCGATCGACCTGCGTCCGGCCACGGCCGCCGACCTGCCGTTCCTGCTCGAACTGCGCCGGCTCACGATGAGCGAGCACCTGCTGCGCGTGGGCGAGCCGACCGACGAGGCCGCGCACGCGGCGCGCGTGCAGGCGCATTTCGACGATGCGCAGGTCATTCTTCAAGGCGGCGAGCGTATCGGCCTGCTCAAGCTGAATCGTGGCGGCGCGACGTGGCATCTCCACCAGATCCAGATCCTGCCCGCGCATCAGGG
Organism: Burkholderia sp.; assembly: GCA_030151225.1. Taxonomy (GTDB): domain Bacteria; phylum Pseudomonadota; class Gammaproteobacteria; order Burkholderiales; family Burkholderiaceae; genus Burkholderia. The sequence goes on from JASLEG010000139.1 coordinate 31,695, forward strand.
CCGGGGCATCGGCGCGGCCGTGATCGGCGAGGTACTCGCGCAGGCGGCGGCGCGCCAGGTGGCGGTGCAGTTGAGCGTGCTGCACGGCAATCCGGCGAGAGGCTTGTATGAGCGGCTGGGGTTTCGGGTGGTGGGAGCGACGGCGATCGAAACCGTCATGCGCCGGGGGCATGATGCGTGACGTGATCGGGCCGTTCAGCAGCCTCACGCGACGACGCGAGCCACTCGGTGACCGGCATGATCACCAGCAGGTCGGCCCGGACCTCGATCCGCACGAAGCCCGCCGGATGGAAGCCGGCTCGCTTGCACGCAGTCGGTGGCCGATCGCCGATCGCCGATCGACGCGCGCGTGAACGTGTAACGACCTTCGCGGGAGATCGCCGGCAGGAGTCGATGTTTCTGCTCGACTGGCCATTCGGCATGGACGGAGTGGGTGTCGATCTACCGAGACGCGGCGGTGCATTTTTCGGTCCGGTAAGATACGCCGCTCGGGGCTTACTGCGGGAATTCGGTCTATGGCGACTCGAACCAATCTCGACATGGATGTGCTGCGCACCTTCGTGCTCGGCTTTCAGCTCGGCAGCTTCGCGCGCGCGGCGGAGCAACTCGGGCGATCGCAATCGGCGGTCAGCACCCAGCTTCGCAAGCTCGAGGATCAGATCGGTGCGAAGCTCGTGCATCGCGCGGGGCGCGGACTCGCCCTGACCAATGCGGGTGAATCTATGCTCGCTTATGCGCAACGCCTGCTCGAGTTGAACGACGAGGCTGTGGACCGGGTACGCGACATCGAACTGGCCGGGTGGATCGGTCTCGGCATGCCTCAGGATTTCGCGGATACCTTTCTCCCCGGTGTGCTGGGGCGTTTCACGCGTGCCCACCCGAAAGTTCGAGTCGAGGCACACGTCGATCGTAGTGCGCCGTTGAAGGAGAAGGTGCGCAATGGCGCACTCGACGTGGTGCTCGCCTGGAACGACGGTTACCCCGTCGCCCACCCGACCGATATCGCCGATATCTCCATGGCCTGGCTCGGCAGGCCCGATCTGCTCGATCCTGCACGGCTGAAAGCGGAATCGATACCGCTCATCGTGTTCGAGCAGCCCTGTCCGTTTCGCGCCGCGGCCACCGCTGCGCTGGATGCGATGGGCATCCCGTGGAAAGTCGTGTTCTCGACGCCGAGCCTCTCGGGCATGTGGGCCGCCGCCGAAGCGGGGCTCGGCCTGGCGGTTCGCACATCGATAGCGGTGCCGAAGGGCGTCGACGTAATCGATCCTGCTGTCGCCGGCCTGCCGCCGCTGCCGAGCATACCGCTCGTGCTGTATCGTGCCGAGCGCGATGCCGGCCCCGCCGTGCAACGGCTTGTGGACATCGTGCTGGAAGCCGTGCGCGTACGGATCGACGTGGCGCGATAAGCGAAGCGTCGGCGTCGAGCGGCGTCGGCGTTGCCGAATGTCGACCCTTCGACAGTTTCGAAGTCACGCTTCGAAACTATCCAATCCGGCCAGGAAAGCCCGGTGATAGATTGCTGTTTCCCTTCTGTTCCGATGTTTCCGATTCCATTCCATGGTCGACATTTCACACGAAACCACCGAGCAAACCGAAGCGCGCCTCCTGCGCGTGATCACCGAAGCGAAACTCGTCGTTTATTCGGATACCTATGTGTTCGAGGAATTTCCGCTTGATCGCTTTCCCGCTTCGGCTCGCGCCGATGCACTCGCGCTGGTTCGCGACGACAGCGTATGGAGTCAGCTGGTTCCGGGCACGGACGCGCAGCAGGAACGCTTCGGGGTATTTCGCTTTCATTTCCCCGCCGACGCGGACAACAGCGGGTTCGTCGGCTGGCTCGCCACCCGACTCAAGCGCCAATTCGGCACCGGTGTTTTCGTGACCTGCGGCCAGAATGGTGCTGCCGGCGGGATATTCGACTATTGGGGCGTGCCCGCTGCCCTGGCACCAGCGGTGTTCGCCGAGATAGCGCGATGGGTGAGGGGCGACTAGCCGTCGATCTCGACATTCGGCGGGCGGAGTTCGGCGGCGCCATCATGACATTCTTCGTCACCGATGTTTCACGCGGCGATATCCGATTCGCCAGCGATTCGCACACGGCGCGGCAGCCTGCCGTCGAGGCGATCACACGGTATCTTGCCGAGCGCGGCATGAAGGTGGAATTCGAGTGAGGGATCGGTGAGGGTGCGGCTCGCGTGGTGTTCCAGCACCTGCGGGCCGTGCTCGCTTCAGGGCTGCAGTTCGCCGCTTACGCGAGTGGCTCGGGGGCGAGTTTCCACACCGTGGCCGGCCCGGCGCGGAAGCTCGGGTTTCGCGCGTCGGCCGCGATCATGTGCGGCGTGACGTCGTGTGCCGCGAGCGCGGCGGGCGATGCCCGGCGTTCGAGCCGCACGAAGCGGTCGGCGTCGCCGTCCACCGCGTGCAGATCGTATTGCAGACAGCCGGGCTCGGCCCGGTGGGTCGAGGTGCAGATCTCGTGATCTCCGAAACCTCGCCAGGGATCGACATGCGCCGCGCGCTGCCGGATTCCGAAATGGCGCTCGCCCGCTGGATGCTCGAGCATGGCGAACCGGGCGCCGGCGCGTTCGTCGAACAGCTCGCGGCGCCCGCGGGTGGCTGGCGAGCGGAACTGGTCTGTCGCGCTGGCTGGGAGCGCAAACGCCCGGGCCTTGTCGAGTCGATGATCTTTTCCCGCGCGACCGGCAGGCATGCAGTGGCCCACCGGCCAGCGATGGCCGCTCGGGGGCGGTAGCGGCCCTTTGCCTCTGTCGGCTTTCGGCCCGGCGCCCCGAGTGGAGCAAGGCCGGCAGATCGGCGACAATCACCCCCCAAAGCTTTCCAGACCCTCAAGGCCAAGAACCCAGCGCCCGAACCCCCGCCCCCGTCCGCCACCTCATGACCTCAACGAAAAAGCTGGCGCTCATCCTGGCATGCGTATTCGCCCTTGCCCGCCACAGCCAGGCCCAATGTGTCGACCTGCTCGCCAGCCTCGACGACGCCCAGCCGATGCAGACGCGGATCGCGCTGATCGACCGTGCCACGCCTGCCGAGCAGATCCGCATCCTCGCCTACATCTTCGAGATCGATCGGACCGGCGGCGTGCTGCTGCGTCATCTGGTTCAGGCCGCGCGCCGAGGCGTGCCGGTCAAGCTGCTGATCGACGGCATCGGCCCCGAGCCGCATTTCCCGTTCGAGGACGAACTCGTCGTGGCCCTGCACGAGGTGGCGCCCGGCATCGACCTGCGCATCTTCCATCCCCGATCGGAGCTCGCCGAGCTGCCGCATCGCATGCACGACAAGCTGTTTCTGGTCGGCGATACCGCCGTGATCGGCAGCACCTCGATCTGGGACGAGAGCTTCCGCAACTGGCTCAGCGAGCGCGATCTGATGGTGTCGGGCGACGCCAGCCAGGCGGCGTCGTCGCTGCATGCCATGCACCGGCATTTCGACTTGTTCTGGAACAGCCCGCAGGCGGTTCACCCCGAGCCGGAGAAATACCTCGACGTCGACAGCCCGTATCGCGGCGCGCGCGGTTATCAGACGCTGGACCCGGCGCGCATTCGATATTGGCGCGAATGGCTGCTGGCGCCGCTCGACGCGGCAGCCTCGTCCGCTCCCGACACGCCCGACGAGGATCCCGCCCTGACGCCGGTCGCCTGCGAGCGTCTGCGCTACGTCCACGACCAGCCCGACAAGCGCTCGCCGGGCACCTTGCAGGACATGTTGCAGGCGTTCGCCACGGCGCAGCACGAGATCCTGATCGTCAATCCCTACCTGATCCTCGTGCCGGAGCTGCGCGCGGCGCTCGAGCGCAAGCAGCGCGAGGGTGTCCACGTGATCCTGGTGAGCGCGTCGCTGGCGAGCGTCGCGAAGGAATTCCCGGCGGTCGGTGGTGCCTATGCCGGCGATCTGCCCGGCCTGGTGAAGGCCGGCATCGACGTGCGCGAATACGCCGACCGCGAAAACCGCATGATGCACGCCAAGCTGATCCGCATCGACGGGCATCGATACTATCTCGGCAGTTTCAATTTCGATTCGCTGTCGGCCCGCCTGAATACCGAAAACGGCCTGTGGATCGACGTCCCCAAGGACGGGCTCGATCCCCTGCAGGACAGCATGGCGTATTTCCTGAGCCACTCCACTTCGGTGAGCGACGCCGATGGTCACCTGCTGGCGGATCCCGAGGCGCGCTGCCGGGCCGCCGGCTGCGGCGGCGCCTGGCGGTGGGTGGCGGTGCTGATCAGGCGGCTGCTCTGAGCGCGGCGTGAGCGCTGGCTGCCCGCATCAGTCGACCGGACGCCACCGCCCCGAGGCCGGGCACACCGCGGCAGGCGCGCCGTTCAACCAGACCTGCTCCTCGTCCGGATAGCGCGAGGTGGAGGGATCGACGTCGAAAACCACCCCGAGCGCCTGCGCGACACGCGCGTCGTCGATGGGCAACTCCCAGGTCAGGAAGATCTGGATGTCGTCCTGGTCCGGTGGGAAGTCCGCCGCATCAAATCCGCTGCTGCCGCGCCGAATCACGCCATGCGGCTGGCCGGTATCGAATACCAGGGCGGTGCCCCGCGTCAGGGGAATGCGAAGGCCCGTGGCGGGAAAATGCACGTCCAGCCCGCGGTCCTCGCTCAGGAAGAGATTGCAGAAGGCGGCCCCGCCATATTGCGCGCCGTCGTGGTGGTAATTGGCGCCGCGGCACGCCATCAGGGCGACGTCGCTGGCGGCGAGCACGGCGGGCATGCCGAGCGCGCCCGTCCAGTCGGCCATCGCCTGCACGCAGCGCCGGTAGTCCGGCCAGCGCGCCTGGGTGCGCGCCAGCGGCATCGCCTCGACGTCGCCGGGTTCCAGGACGAGCCGCGACGCGGTCTCTCGCTCCCAGTCGGCCAGCACGCGCGCAGTGGGAGCGGGCACGTCGAGCGTGCCGGCCAGAACGATGTCGCTGACGCGTCGACTGCGGATCGCGTCGCCGCTCCAGAAATAGGAAGTCAGCATGTCTCGAATGCGGTGCCGTCGAAGGGGGAAATCCGGGCGATTGTAACGATTCGGCCCGATCGCGTCGGCAAGACCCGAAACCCGGATGTCGAAAAAATACCAACCGGCGTCGCCCCCGTACCAGCACGCGCAAGGCCTTTTCCCTACCGTAAGGGCCTCTTCACAGCGACCACAGGCCCCGACATGTCTGACTTCATTACCGTTCTGCGCGAAACCTGCCCGACCCCGGTGGTCGATGCCACGAAATGGAAGCGCATCGGTGGCGACCCGCACACCGTGAACCTGAACGCCTATCTGTCCGCGGACGGCAGCAAGATCATGGGCACCTGGATCTGCACGCCGGGCAAGTTCGAGGTGAACTACGAGAAGTGGGAGTTCTGCCATTTCCTCGAGGGCTACTGCATCATCACGCCGGAAGGCGAGGCGCCGAAGCACCTGAAGGGCGGCGACGTGTTCGTGATCGAGCCCGGCATGAAGGGCACCTGGGAAGTGGTGGAGACGGTGCGCAAGTACTTCGTGTTCGCCTGAGCGAATCCCGGCCGGCATCCGGCGCCCGACATGAAAAAACGCTGCCGAGGCAGCGTTTTTTCTTGCAGCATCAGGCAAGCAGCCAACCTCAGCCGCCCACCTTCGCACGCACGGCCGCCACCTGTTTGGCCGTCACGGCCGGGCCCTGATTGCCCCAGCTCGACCGCACGAAGCTCGCCAGTTGCGCGACGTCCTCGTCGTCGTAACGCCAGCCGAACGGCGGCATCGCGAGCGGGGAAGGGCGCGTGGCGGTGGAGGGCAGGCGCGAGCCGGCCAGGATCACCGCGATCAGCGAATCGGGGTTCGCCTGCGTCACCATCGGGTTGTTCACCAGCGACGGGAACACGCCGGATGCGCCGCGACCGTTCACGCGGTGGCACGCCGCGCAGCTGTCGAGGTAGGCCTCGGCGCCGCGGCCCTTCGCTTCGCCGGCCATCACGGCCTTCACGGTGGCATCGTCGGCATGGAAGCTCGCCGCTTGCGGCGGCGTGCCCAGGCTCTTCAGATACACCGCGATCGCCTTCAGATCGTCGTCGCTCAGGTATTGCGTGCTGTTCTCCACCACCTCGCCCATCGGGCCGGACACGGCCGAGTGCGGGTTGCGGCCCGTCTTCAGCGAGGCCACGACGTCGTCCACCGACCACGCTTCCAGCCCGCCGCCCGCCGAGGAGCGCAGGTTGATCGGCGCGGTGTGGTCGAGCGAGGAGCCGGCCAGGAACGTGTCGCTCCGGCCGCTCACGTCCAGCTCCTGGAAGGCGGCGCCGCGCGGCGTGTGGCACGTGCCGCAGTGCGCGAGGCCCTGCACCAGGTAGGCACCGCGGTTCCACTCCACGCTCTTCGATGCGTCGGCAACGAAACGCGAGTCGTCATGGAACGCGTGGCTCCAGTACGCCAGCGGCCAGCGGATGCCGAGCGGCCAGGGCACGTCGGAGGCGCGGTTGGCCTGCGTGGAGGCCGGCACCTGCGTGGTGAAGTAGGCGTACAGATCCTGCAGGTCGGCGTCGGACACCTTCGCGTAGGCCGTAAACGGCATGGCCGGATACAGGCGCTTGCCGCCCTTTGCCAAGCCCTCGCGCATCGCCAGCACGAACTCCTCGAACGTGTAGCCGCCGATGCCGTGTTCGCGATCGCCGGTGATGTTGGTCGAGTAGATCGTGCCCACCGGCGTCGCGAACGGCTGGCCGCCCGCGAACGGGGCGCCGCCCCGGGCCGTGTGACACGCGATACAGTCGCCGGCGCGCGCCAGGTAGGCGCCGTGCACGGCGTCGCCCTTGCGGTTGGCGACGGACGCATCGATCGTCACGCTCGGCGTGATGGACGCGAACGCCCAGGCCGCAGCCACGGCCACGATCCCGGCCGCTACCACTCCAATGATGATTTTCCGCATGATGTTCGCTCGCTCAGGCCTGCACCATCGGTGCGCCGGGGTTCTTCAGGTATTGCGAGCGGATGTTGCTCGCGGCCCAGTAGGCGAGACCGCCCACGAGCCCCGTCGGGTTGTAGCCCACGCCGTGCGCGAACACGCTGGCGCCGAGCACGAACAGGTTGGGCACGTCCCAGCTCTGCAGGTACTTGTTCACCACGCTCGTCTTCGGATCGGCGCCCATCGCGGTACCGCCGCTGATGTGCGTGCTCTGATACGCGCGCGTGTCCCAGTGCGTGCCCGGCTTGAGGATGCGGCCCGAGATCGACTTCGGATTCATCGCGCGGCCGATTTCCATCATCTTGCCGGCCACGTATTCCGAGGCGCGCAGGTCGTTGTCCTGCCAGTCGAGCGTCAGGCGCAGCAGCGGCGAACCGTAGGCGTCGCGATAGTTCGGGTCGAGATCGAGGAAGCAGTTCCGATAGGCCATGTTGCTGCACTGCGACTCGATGCGGCCGGTGTGCAGGAAGTTGTCCTTCACGGCCTGCTTCCACTCGGTGCCCCACTTGGGCGTGCCCTTCGGCAGCGGAATGCCGCGCACCGGGCCGTTGCCGGTCTGGCGGCCCCAGATGATGCCGCCGCCGATGAAGCCGAGCCTGGAGTGGTCGAAGTTGTCGGCGTTGAATTCCTCGATCGCCTGACCGCCGCCGCCCGCACCCATGAACTGGTTGATGTACGTGTCCTTGTCCCAGAACATGTTCACGCTGTTCAGCAGCTGGTAGCAGAAGTTGCGGCCCACCGTGCCTTCGTTGGTGTCGGGGTTGTACGGCTGGCCGATCTTCGAGAGCAGCATCAGGTGCACGTTGTGCAGCTGGAATGCGGCCAGGATCACCATCTCGGCCGGCTGCTCCACCTCGTTGCCTTCCGGATCGATGTAGGTCACGCCGGTCGCGCGCTTGCCGCTCGCGTCGGTGTTCACCTTCACCACGTGCGAATTCACGCGCAGCTCGAAGTTCGGCTTGCGCAGCAGGGCGGGGATGATCGCCGTCTGCGGCGAGGCCTTCGAGTAGTTCAGGCAGCCGTAGTCGCTGCAGAAGCCGCAGAAGTTGCACGGCCCGAGCTGGCAGCCGTATTCGTTGGTGTACGGGCCCGAGGCGTTGCCGGCCGGCAGCGCGAAGGGCTTGTAGCCGAGGCCTCTGGCGGCGGCGGCGAACAGCTTGCCGGTGGGGTGGTCGGTCAGCGGCGGCAGCGGGTATGCGCCCGAGCGGCGGCCCTCGAACGGGTTGCCCACGCCGGTGCTCTTGCCGTCGATGTTGCCGGCCAGGCCCGAGGTGCCGCACACGCGCTCGAAGCGGTCGAAGCTCGATTCGAGCTCGTCGTAGGTCACGCCCCAGTCCTGCAGGTTCATGCCTTCCGGAATGAATCTGGCGCCGTAGCGCTCGGTGATGTGGCTCTTGTAGCGCAGCTCTTCCGGCATCACGCGCGACTGCACGCCCGACCAGTGCGAGCCGGCGCCGCCCACGCCTTCACCGGGCTTGAACGAGCCGATCTGGCGATACGGCACGGCCGTCTGGTCCTTGGTGTGGCGGTTCGTGACGGTGGTCTTCGAGAGGTTCTGCAGCAGCGCGTTGCGCGCCGAATACTTGATCTCGTCCACGATCTGCGGATATGCGAAATCGGGCACGGTCTCGCGCGCGTCGCCGCGCTCGAGCGCCACGACATCGAGCCCCGCGTTGGCCAGTTCGATCGCGAGGATCGAGCCGGTCCAGCCGAAGCCGACGATCACGGCGTCGACCGGCTTTTTCTTGATGCTTGCCATGCTGCTTATCCTCGCTTGCCGTAGAGACTGACGGGTGCGTACGGATAAGGCCTGGCCTCACCCACGAACTCCAGGTAGTCGGCGCGCACGCCGGGGTAGCCGATCATCTTCCAGGCGGCCATGTCCTTGTTGCCGCCGTAGGACGGGTCGCCGAAATAGCCTTCCATGGTGTTCTTCAGCAGGAAGCCGCCGAAGAAGCCCTTGAAGTTGAAGTCGTCGGACTTGATCTCGCCCTTCTCGATCTTCCTGAAGAAGTCGGTGCGCTGCGCGGCGCCCAGCTCGGCGAACACCTTGCCGCCGAAATTGGCGCGGCAGTACGCGTTGATCGCGCGGATCCCGAGGCGGTACTGCTCCTTCGGCGTGAGCTTCGACTGATAGCCGAATTCCGGCTCCACCTTGATGAAGGGCCCCTGCATGTACCAGCGCGAGGCGTCGCCGTAGGGCGTGAGCATCTGGCGGTCGATGTACTGGGCCACGCCGAGCTCGAGCGCGCCGGGACCGACGGCGTCCTTCGGGATCAGCGTGTCGACGGCGGCGTTCACGAACGCCCATTCCTCGGGATTGAAGTACCCGGGCGTGTAGTGTTCTTCGGTGGGACGGTTGGCGGGCGCCACGGCCTGCTGCTGGCTGGCGGTGACGGCGCCGGAAATCCCGACCACGGCTATCGGTGCAATCGCGATGGAGCCCTTGAGGAAGCTCCGCCGGCTGCGATCTTTCGCTGAAGTCATTGGCTGGATCGGGTCGTGAGGTGGGAGAGGCTCGGAGTTGCTGTCGTTGTGGTTGTTCGGTTGCGTCAGGCCAGCTTGAACACTTCGACGTGCCCGCGCATGCGGTTCGACTGTTCGCTGAGGGCCTGGGCGGCGGCGGTCGCCTGTTCGACGAGGGCCGCGTTCTGCTGCGTGATGGAATCCATCTGGCTCACGGCGGTATCCACCTGCTCGATGCCCGTGCGCTGCTGTTCGGCGGCCGCGGCGATCTCGTTCATGATGGTGGCCACGTCGCGCACGGCGCCGAGCACTTCCTGCATGGTGCGGCCGGCGTCGGCCACGAGTTCGCTGCCTTCGGCGATGGTCTGCACGGATTCGGCGATCAGTTCCTTGATCTCCTTGGCCGAGGCGGACGAGCGCTGGGCGAGCGAGCGCACCTCGCTGGCCACCACCGCGAAGCCGCGGCCCTGTTCGCCGGCGCGCGCCGCTTCCACCGCGGCGTTCAGCGCGAGGATGTTGGTCTGGAAGGCGATGCCCTCGATGATCCCGGTGATGTCGGAGATCTTGCGCGAGCTGCTGTCGATGCCGCCCATCGTGCCCACCACGCGCTCCACCACCTCGTTGCCGCGCACGGCCACGCTGGAGGCGTTGTCGGCAAGCTTGCGGCCGGTGTGGGCGCTCTCGGCGTTCTGCTTCACGGTGGCCGTGAGCTGGCTCATGCTGGCCGCGGTTTCCTCGAGCGAGGCGGCCTGTTCCTCGGTGCGCACCGACAGGTCGATCGTGCCGGAGGCGATTTCCTGGGTGGCGGTGGCGATCGATTCGGTACTCGCGCGCACCTCGCGCACGGTGGTGGCGAGGCTCGTCTGCATGTCGGCCACGCCGCGCAGCAGCATGCCCATCTCGTCGTTGTTGTGGATCTCGATGCGGCGGTTCAGGTGGCCGTCGGCGATCGCCTCGAAGTGCGAGAGCGCGTCGCGCAGCGGCGCCATGATCGCGCGGCGCAGCGTGAACCAGCTCAGCGCGGCGCCGAGCACGCCCACCACGATCATCACGATCGACAGCGTGGAATACAGATGGAACGCGGCTTCGGAGGCGTCGTAGTTGTTCTTGGCGTTGCTGTACAGCGCCGTCTTGACCTTGTCGTTGGCCGCGCTCATGTCCGAGTACAGCGACGAGAGCTGGGTCATCGCGATGCTGTCCACGCGCGCGGCGTCGTGGGCCTGGATCGCGTCGATGAACGCAGCCACGGCATCGCGCATGGCCTTGCGGCGGTCGGTGGCGTCACCGATCAGGCTGGCCTCGTTCGGCTCGTGCGGCTGCTTGACAAACGTTTGCCACCATTCGTCGGACTTGGCGAAGAAGCCGCTTGCGCGCTGGATCTGCTCGGGGGTCTTGGGATCGTCGGGGTGCAGGGCCACGCGGTCGAGCACGAGGCGCGTGCGCGCGATGTAGATTTCCGCGTTGCCGATGTTGGTCGCCGCGGTCAGCTTGTTCTGATACGTGTCGCGATTGGCGTGGTTCGCCCGGATCGTGCCCAGCAGGCCGAGCGCACCGATTGCCACCATCAGAACCGCGAGAAAGCTCATCGTCAGCGCGATACGCGTCTGCAGCGAGAAGCCGGCCTTGCCCATGTTCATTTTTTTCCCCAGGGGATAACGTTGTTGTGTCTTTTGCCCTAGGGTTTACGGCAAGCATTTAATTAACTTTACGGTTTCATTAGTATGAAATTTACGAATCGGGTCATCGGTTTTTTTGATGCATGAGGCGCAGCGCGCCGTGTCCCGCATCGAGCGCGCGCAGCAGCGCGGCCTTGATTCGCCGGGCGAACGGCCGCTCCACGGCCAGATGCACGGCCAGCGCCAGTGCAATGGCGGCGGCGATCACGCCCCAGAACAGCAGGTCGCGGTCGAGCGCGCCGCCGGCCAGGTTGAAGGCCATGTAGCCGAGGTTCTGGTGCAGCAGGTAGAGCGGGTAGCTGATCGCGCCGAGCCACACCCAGGCCGGGTGTGCCACGATCGGCCGGGTGCGCAGCGCGAGCGCGAGCATCGCCAGATAGAACGCGCTCATCGCGGTGGCCACCACCGGCAGGCCGATCGGCGCGGCCGGGAAGTTTTCGTCGAATTCGGCCACCAGCTGCGCCTCGTGATGCAGCGACAGCGCCCAGGCCGCGGCCACCAGCGCGATGCGCGCCGGCGAGAGGCCGTGCAGCCGGATCAGGTAGCAGGCCGCGCCGCCGATGAAGAAGCCGGCGTAATCGGTGATCAGGAAGCCCTTGAGCTTGATGGCCGGCACCAGCTCCACCAGCACGGTGAGCGCAAGCCATACATAGAGCCAGCGCTCGGCGCGGTGGATCTGGCGGAACAGCAGCACGATCGCCACCAGCCGGTAGAAGCGCAGCTCGGTGCCGAGCGACCAGTACGCGCCGTCGATCGGCTGCTGGCCGAAGCCGCCGCCGAGCATCAGCAGGTTCACGAGGTATTGCGGCCAGCTGGCCGTGAAGCGGCCGCCGCCGAACGCGAGGGTGGCCGCGAAGCTCAGCGTGCAGCACACCCAGAACGCCGGCAGCAGCCGCGAGGCGCGCGAGGCCACGAACTTGCGGAAGCTCGCGTCGCCGGCCGTCATCAGGATCACGAAGCCGCTGATCATGAAGAACAGGTGCACGCCCAGGAAACCGTAGCGCGCCACCGGCTCGAGCGCCGGCACGTGCATCTCGGTCAGGCCGTCGGCGGCGTGGCCGCGGAACGCGTAATGGAACAGCACCACGGCAAGGGCCGCGAAGAAGCGCAGCAGGTCGAGTTCGGGCAGGCGGACGGACTTCACGGGAGGGCGGCGTGCGAGGCCGCAAGCGGAATGATGGATCGGTTGTTTGCCATAAAAAAATGGCATTGAAAAGTCCGTCAAAAAGATTCCTCAAGATTTTCTGCAAACAACCGTTAAAGGCGGATACCGCGAACCGTTTCCTTACGATATGACTGCACTGCTTCCCCGTCGCGCCGGCATCGGCCCGCGGCTCGCCATCCTGTCCTGCCTGCTGTTCGCCGTGAGCCTGGCCGGCTTCGCCTGGGCGCTGACGCGCTCGGCCGGCGAGCAGGTCACCGCGCAGGTGCTGCAGCGCATCGCCGATCAGGATCGCGCGATCGCCGACACGATCGCGCTGGTGGACCGCGCGCTCGGCGCGGAGGTGGGCCGCTCGATGACGCAGTTCGAGAGCCTGCTGCCCGGCGATTTTTCGATCGACGCCGCGCAAACGATTCACATCGAAAGCCTCGACGCGCCCACGCTGAAGGTGGGCGAGCGCGTGCTCGATCTGGACTTCTCGACGCCCGACGCATTCCTCGCGCGCAGCGGCGCGATCGCCACGGTGTTCGCGCGCAGCGGCGACGATTTCGTGCGCGTCACCACCTCCCTGAAGAAGGCCGACGGCACGCGCGCGATCGGCACGCTGCTCGACCGCAGGAGCCCGGCCTATGCGCCGGTGCTCGACGGGCGCAGCTACACCGGGCTGGCGGCGCTGTTCGGCAAGCGCTACATCACGCAGTACAAGCCGATCCGCGATGCGGGCGGGCGCGTGATCGGCGCGCTGTTCGTGGGCGTGGACGTGGGCGCCGAGATCGCGGCGATCGAGGCCGGCATCCGCGAGCAGAAGATCGGCGAGAGCGGCTACTTCCTCGTGCTCGATGCGTCGAGCGGCCCCGATCGCGGCAAGTTCGTCGTGCATCCGCGCGCCGAAGGGCAGCGCGGCGACGAGGCGAGCGCGCCGTTCGCGCGCATGCTCGACGCGCAGCAGGGCCAGTTCGCGTTCCGCTCCGCCGACGCGGCGCTGGGCGAGACCGCCGCGCGCGACAAGTACGTGTCGTTCCGCACCGTGCCCGAATGGCACTGGCTGGTGGCCGGCATCGCGCCGCGCGACGAGGTGATGGCCGGCGTGACGGCCACCCGCGACCGCTTCCTGCTGGTGGGGCTCGCGCTGGTGCTGGTGTTCGGCGCGCTGTTCGTGCTGGCGGTGCGGCGGCTCGTGAGCCGGCCGCTCGAGGCGGCCGTGCATGCATCGGAGCGGCTCGCGGCCGGCGACCTGAGCGTGCGGCTGGTGGCCGGCGGTGCGGCGGGCGGCATGGCGCGCGACGACGAGATCGGCCGCCTGGTGCGCGCCATCGACGGCATCGGCGACGGTCTCGCGCGGATCGTGGCGCAGGTGCGCGAGGGCGCGTCGGACATGGCCGCGCGCACCGGCCAGATCGCGGGCGGCAGCGGCGACATCGCCGGGCGCATCGCGGCGCAGGCCGGCAACCTCGAGCGCACGGCCGCCAGCATGGAGCAGCTGACCTCGAACGTGCAGCAGAACGCCGAACATGCGCTGCAGGCCGACCAGCTCGTGTCGGGCGCCTCGAGCGCGGCGCGCGACGGCGGCGAGGCGGTGGGCCGCGTGGTGTCCACCATGGACGAGATCGGCCGTGCCGCGCAGCGCATCGCCGACATCACCAGCGTGATCGAGAGCATCGCGTTCCAGACCAACATCCTCGCGCTCAACGCGGCCGTGGAAGCGGCGCGCGCGGGCGAGCAGGGGCGCGGCTTCGCGGTGGTGGCGGGCGAGGTGCGGGCACTCGCGCAGCGCAGCGCGGCGTCGGTGCGCGAGATCGAGCAGCTGGTGGCGGAATCGACCGAGACGGTCGGGCGCGGCGCCCGGATCGCCGGCGAGGCGAGCGCCACGATGGAGGGCATCGTGCAGCAGGTGAGCCACGTCAGCGCGATCATCGGCGAGATCAGCCAGGCCTCGCGCGAGCAGTCGCAGGCGATCGAGCAGGTCAATCAGGCCGTCACGGAGATCGGCGAGGCCACCCAGCAGAACGCGCAGGTGGTGGACGCGGCCCGGCGTCAGGCGGTGGCGCTGCGCGACGAGGCGGAAAAACTGGCCGGCGCGGTCAGCGTGTTCAAGCTGCGCTGAGCCGGCGGGCCGCCACGCGCGCGGCCCTTCCTCCGTGCTTCAGTGCTTCAGGAAGCCGCCGAAGCGGGCGCGGATCTCGTCGACCTGCGAGAGCGTGCCCGACAGATGCGCGCGCAGCGCCTGCTGCGCGCCCACCGGATCGCCGGCCGCGATGGCCGCGACGATCGCCGCGTGCTGGTCGAGCACGCGTTCGGTCTTGCCCGGGATCGGCACGTGCAGGTTGCGCAGCCGGTCCAGATGGCCGCTCTGCTTGCGCACCAGCGCCCACAGGCCGCTCACGTCGGCCGCGTCGTACATCAGGCGGTGAAACGCCTGATCGGCGTGCACGAATTCCACGTAGTTCTCGCGCGCGGCGTGCATGCGCTGCAGCTCGATGGCGTCCTCGAGCCTCGCCACCAGCGCCGGCGGCGTGTCGCTGGCGAGCCGGTGCACCACTTCCAGTTCGATCGAGCGCCGCAGGAACAGCTGCTGGCGCGCCAGCGTCACGTCGATCGAGCTGACCACCGTGGCGTGCTGCGGAAAGATGTCCACCAGCCCTTCCTCGCCGAGCCGGATCAGCGCATCGCGGATCGGCGTCTGGCTCAGCCCGTACAGCGCGGCCAGGTCGGCGCGCTGCAGCACCGTGCCCGGCGCGATCCGCATGTCCACGATCAGCTCGCGCAGATGTTCGAACACCTGCGGCGCGGCATGGCGCGAGCGGTCGAACGACGGGGCGATCAATTCGGAAAGGGCGGCGGCGGTGGCCGGGGCGTCGGAATGCGTCGGGGTCATTGCGGTGCTTGCTTGCGTGCGTGGGGCGGGCCTGGCCGGCATGCAGGCATGCCGGCAGCCGCCACGATACCAAACTCCCGCTTCATTGACGCACTAATGTTTTAGTGTTTTAATCCGCTCGCATCGGGTGGACGATGCCGCGAGGCGGGGCGCTCCGCCCGCACAAGACGATATCGGAGACACTCGTGAAAACCGCGAAGCAAGCCACCGCACCCGCGCCATCGCCGGCCTCGCCGCTCGGCCGAGCCGTGGCTAAGATCGAACGCCGCGTGCTGCCGCTGTTCGTGATCATGTTCATCGTCAATTACATCGATCGCGTGAACATCGGCTTCGTGCGCGAGCACCTGGCCAGCGACATCGGCATCGGCGCAGCCGCCTACGGGCTGGGCGCGGGGCTGTTCTTCGTGGGCTACGCGATCTTCGAGGTGCCCTCGAACCTGCTGCTCGCGCGCTACGGCGCGAAGGCCTGGCTCACCCGCATCATGCTGACCTGGGGCCTGGCCGCCACGGCCATGGCCTTCGTGCGCGGCGAGACCTCGTTCTACGTGCTGCGTTTCCTGCTCGGCGTGGCCGAGGCGGGCTTCTTTCCCGGCGTCATCTACTACTTCACGCAATGGCTGCCCGCCAGCGCGCGCGGCCGCGCGATGGCGGTGTTCCTGAGCGGCTCGGCGCTGGCCTCGATCCTGGCCGGGCCGGTGTCGGGCGCGCTGCTGCAGATCGGCGGCTTCGGCCTGCACGGCTGGCAATGGATGTTCGTGGTGGAGGGCGCGGCCTCGATCGTGCTGTGCGCGGTGGTGTGGTTCTGGCTCGATTCGCGGCCGGCCGACGCGCGCTGGCTGCACGACGACGAGCGCCGCGCCGTGGCCGACACGATCGCGGCCGAGCAGGCCGAGCGCGAACGCGAGCGCGGCCGCCACGGCGCGCACGCCTCGCCGTTCGCGCTGCTGGCCGACCCGAAGATCCTGCTGTACTGCTTCATCTACTTCGCGGTGTCGCTGACGATCTACGGCGCCACCTTCTGGCTGCCCGGCATCATCCGCAAGATGGGCAGCTATTCCGATTTCCAGGTGGGCCTGTTCAATTCGATTCCGTGGCTGGTCTCGATCGTGGCGATGTACGGCTTCGCCGCGCTGGCCGCGCGCTTTCGCAACCAGCCGCTGTGGACCTCGGTGGCGCTCGTGATCGCGGCGGCCGGGATGTTCGTGTCGACCTTCGGTGGCGCGGCCTTCGCCTTCGTGTCGATCTGCTTCGCCGCGGTGGGCTTCAAGGCCGCCTCGTCGCTGTTCTGGCCGATTCCTCAGAATCATCTCGATGCGCGCATCGCCGCCGGCGTGATCGCGCTGATCAACTCGATCGGCAATCTGGGCGGCTTCGTGGCGCCGGCCGTGTTCGGCTGGCTCGAACAGCATACCGGCTCGATCCGCGGCGGCCTGACCGGGCTTGCCGTCACCTCGCTGATCGCCGCGGCCGCCGTGTGGATGACGCGCGGCGCGCGCCATCGCGCCGAACCGCTGCCGCGCCGCGCGGGCTGACCCGCCGCCGCGCCGCTCCCTCCCTCATCATTCAGGAATCCGCATGAAGATCACTCGCGTCACCGTCACCCCGATCGCGTTCAAGGACGCGCCGCTGCTCAACGCGGCCGGCATCCACGAGCCCTATGCGCTGCGCTCGATCATCGAGATCGAGACCGACACCGGCCACATCGGCCTGGGCGAGAGCTACGGCGACGCGCCGGCGCTGGCCGTGCTCGACGCGGTGAAGGGCGAGCTGATCGGCCTCGATCCGTTCAGGCTGAACCGGCTGCGCGAGATCGTGCGCGGCGTGGTGGCGAAGCAGGCGCCCGCCAGCGCGGCCGGCGCCGAGCTCGCGCCGGGCTCGCACGCGAGCAAGGCCGTGAGCAACGCGTATTCGGCCTTCGAGGTGGCCTGCCTGGATGCGCAGGCGCGCTACCTGAACGCGCCGCTGGTGGACCTGCTCGGCGGCGCGGTGCGGCGCGAGGTGCCGTTCAGCGCCTACCTGTTCTTCAAGTACGCGCAGCACGTGGACAGCCCCTACGCGCCGGACGCGTGGGGCGAGGCGCTCGGCGAGGAACAGATCGTGGCGCAGGCGCGCCGCATGATCGACGATTACGGTTTCGAGAGCATCAAGCTGAAGGCCGGCGCGCTCGATCCCGAGCACGAGGTGGCCTGCATCAAGGCGCTCGGGCGCGCGTTCCCGAACGCGCCGCTGCGCATCGATCCGAACGGCAACTGGTCGCTCGACACCGCGCTGCGCATGGCCGAGCTGCTCGGCAGCGATCTGCAGTACTACGAGGATCCGACGCCGGGCCTCGAGGGCATGGCCGAGCTGCACCGTCGCACCGGCATGCCGCTGGCCACCAACATGGTGGTGACCGATTTCGACGAATTCCGCCGCAGCGTGGCGCTGAACAGCGTGCAGATCGTGCTGGCCGATCACCATTACTGGGGCGGCCTGCGCGACACGCAGCAGCTCGCGCGCATGTGCGACGCCTTCGGCATCGGCGTGTCGATGCATTCGAACTCGCACCTCGGCATCAGCCTGATGGCGATGACGCACGTGGCCGCCTCGGTGGAGAACCTCTCCTATGCGTGCGACACGCATTACCCGTGGCAGGAGCCCGACGAGGAAGTGGTGAAGGGCGGCAAGCTGCCGATCACGGGTGGCTGCGTGGCGCTGACCGACGCGCCGGGCCTGGGCCTCGAGATCGACCGCGAGCAGCTGATGAAGCTGCACGAGCTGTACAGGACCTGCGGTATCCGCCAGCGCGACGACGTGGGGCAGATGCGCAAGTACAAGCCGGACTGGACGAACAGGAAGCCGCGCTTCTGAGCGAGTGGGCGGCGCCGGCGCCGCTCCCCCGCCGGCAACACGACAACGAAAACGAATCGAGACGGAGACACGAGATGAGCGCACCGATCGCGGGCGACCCCCGCGCGCCGGCCACGAGCCGCTACCGCTGGACCCTCTGCGCGATGATGTTCTTCGCGACCACCATCAACTACATGGATCGCCAGACGCTCGGCCTGCTCGCGCCGCTGATGCAGGCCGACATCGGCTGGAGCCAGGTGCAGTACGCGCAGACGGTGATGATCTTCACGGCGGCCTACGCGGCGGGGCTGATGCTGTTCGGCCGGATCGCCGACCGGCTCTCCACGAAACTCGTGTACGGCGGCGCGATGGGGCTGTGGAGCGCGGCGGCGATGCTGCACGCGCTGGCCGCGAGCGTGCCCGGCTTCGCGGCGGTGCGCGGGCTGCTGGGCTTCGCGGAGGCGTCGAACTTCCCGGTGGCGCTGCGCACCACGGCCGTGTGGTTCCCGAGGGCCGAGCGCGCGTTCGCCACCGGCATCTGGAACATGGGCGCGACCGTGGGCGGCGTGGTGGCGCCGGCCGTGATCCCGGTGATGGCGGCGCTGTGGGGCTGGCGCGTGAGCTTCGCGGTGAGCGGGGCGATCGGCTTCGTGTGGCTGGCCGCGTGGTGGCGCATGTACCGGCCGCCGGCCGAGCATCCGCGCGTGTCCGCGGCCGAGCTGGCGCTGATCGAGGGCGACCATGCGGAACGCGAGTCGGCCGCTGCCGCAACCGCCGCGCAGCCCGAGCGCAAGGTCGGCTGGCTCGCGGTGCTGCGCCACCGCGAGGCGTGGGCATTCATGGTCGGCAAGCTGCTGACCGATCCGATCTGGTGGTTCTATCTGTTCTGGCTGCCGAAGTGGCTCAACGAGGCGAACGGCATCGACGTGCAGCATATGGGCCCGCCGCTGGTGGTGATCTACGCGATGGCCTGCGGCGGCAGCGTGCTGGGCGGCTGGGCCTCGTCGCGGCTGATCGCGCGCGGCGTGCGCGTGAACCGCGCGCGCAAGCTCGTGATGGCGGTGTGCGCGCTGTGCGTGACGCCGATCGCGCTGCTCTCGCAGTTCCACACCTTGTGGTTCGCCGTGTTCGCGGTGGGGCTCGCGGCGGCCGCGCATCAGGGCTGGTCGGCCAACCTCGTGACCACCGTGTCCGACGTGTTCCCGCGCCGCGCGGTGGGCACCGTGATCGGCGTCGGCGGCGCGATGGGCATGCTCGGCTCCTTCCTGTTCTCGGGCGTGATCGGCGAGACGCTGCAGCGCACCGGGCAGTACTGGGCGCTGTTCGCGATCGGCGCGCTGGCCTATCTGGTCGCGCTCGCGATCCTGCATGCGCTGATGCCGCGCATGACGCCGGTCGTGCTCGATGCCGACGGCGCCGCGGCGACGGGGCAGTCCATGCACGTTTGATATAAGACATCGTACAAGTAATATCGGACGGATTCACGAGCTGATCGACAGATTGGCGGGCGAAACACGGTCGCGATTGCAGTAAACGCCACAATGACATACGATGACGCACAACTTATCTGAGCCGGATCCGATCCAGCCTCGCCGGGCGCCACGCACCCGGGCACCCTGAACCGCCCCTGCGCGGGCAGGGCGGAGACACGCATCGGTCCGGTGGTTTCGAGAGTCGCCCGTGAAAATCACCGCTGTCGAAGTTCTCCGCCTGTCGCTCGCGTTCGATGCCGGACGCCGTCCCGCCACCGAGACCGAAGCCGCCGCCGACACCTACAACGCCGCCGACCGCTCGCTGCGCCGCATGGAGACGCTGCTCGTCAAGCTCACCGACGACGCGGGCCGCACCGGCTGGGGCGAGGCGTTCGGCCACCTGATCAATCCCGTCACCTTTGCGGCGCTCGAGGGCCCGGTGGGGCGCTGGTTCCGCGGCGTGGAGTTCGAGCCGACGCTGGACGGCATCGCCGCGCTGCGCGATCGTGCCGATCACGCGCTGCACGCGTTCGGCCGCACCGGCCCCGTGCTCTACGCGCTGTCGGCGATCGACACCGCGCTGCACGATCTCGCCGCGCAGGCGGCCGGGCTGCCGCTGTATCGCTGGCTCGGCGGGCGGCGCGACACGATCGACGTGTACGCGAGCCTGGTCAGCTACCAGAACGAACCCGAGGAAGTGGCGCGCCACGTGCGCCGCGCCTGGGACGAGGGCTTCCGCACGATCAAGCTGCACGAAACCGGGCAGCCCGCCATCGCCGCCGCGCGCGCCGCGCTGCCGGCCGCCGGCCAGCTGATGGTGGACGTGAACTGCCCGTGGAGCGCCACGGAAGCGGCCGAGCGCGTGGCCGCGCTGCGCGACCTGGGCCTCGGCTGGCTCGAGGAGCCGGTGTGGCCGTGCGACGACGTGGCCGGCATCGCCAGGGTGCGCGCGCTAGGCGTGCCGGTGGCCGCGGGCGAGAACGCCTCGGGCCTGGCCGGCTTTCGCGAGCTGTTCGAGCGCGGCGCGCTCGACGTGGCGCAGCCGAGCATCGCCAAGATCGGCGGCCCGACCGGCATGCGCGCCGTGATCGCGCTGGCCGGCCAGTACGGCGTGCGCGTGGTGCCGCATTGCTTCTATTACGGCGCCGGCCTGCTCGCCACCGCGCACGTGGTGGCCACGCTGCCCGACGACGTCGCGCTCGAAATCCCGTATCTCGACTGGCCCGAGCGCCTGCACGCGGCGCAGCGGCCCGGCGCGCGGCTCGCGCTGCCGGACACGCCGGGCCTCGGCTTCGCGCCCGACACCGCGCTGCTCGAACGCAACCTGATCGCGCGCGCCATGCTCGACTGACGCGGCACCCGGCCCGACACTCGCACGCAGTACCACGCATTCCAATAACGACCCAGGAGACACGATGCACTTCCGTTACCGCTGGTGGATCGGCGCCTTGCTGTTCGGCGCCGGCATGCTCAACTATCTCGACCGCGCCGCGCTCTCGGTGGTCGCGCCGATCATCAAGCGCGAGCTCGGCATCAACGACGCGCAGATGGGCGTGCTGTTCAGCAGTTTCTTCGTGGGCTACTGCCTGTTCTGCTTCGTGGGCGGCTGGGCGGCCGACCGCTACGGCCCGCGCCGCGTGTTCGCGTTCGCGGCCGGCTTCTGGTCGCTGTTCTGCGGCGCCACCGCGCTGGCCGGCTCGTTCGCCCACCTGATGGTGGTGCGCGTGGCCTTCGGCATGGGCGAGGGACCGATGGGCACCACCACCAACAAGTCGATCTCGAACTGGTTCCCGCGCAGCGAGGCGGGCCGCGCGGTGGGCTGGACCAATGCGGGCCAGCCGCTCGGCGCGGCGATCGCGGCGCCGATCGTGGGCCTGGTGGCGCTGCAGTTCGGCTGGCGCATCTCGTTCGTGGTGATCGCGGTGCTGGGCTTCCTGTGGCTGGCCGCGTGGTGGACGCTGTTCCGCGACGATCCCGCCACGCACCCGCGCGTGTCGGCCGAGGAGGCGCGCGAGATCCTGGCCGATCGCGCCGGGGAAGTCACGCCCGAGGCGAGCGAGGCCGGCGCCGGCCAGCGCGGCCTGTTCCGCTATCTGCTGTCGCGCCCGGTGCTCGGCACCGCGCTCGCGTTCTTCAGCTTCAACTACGTGCTGTACTTCTTCCTGTCCTGGCTGCCCAGCTATCTGACCGACTACCAGCATCTGAACATCAGGCAGATGAGCGTGGTGGGCATCCTGCCGTGGCTCGGCGCGACGGTCGGCTTCGCGGCCGGCGGCAGCGTGTCGGACTGGATCTACCGGCGCACCGGCGACGTGCTGTTCGCGCGCAAGATCGTGATCGTGGTGGGGCTCGGCGTGGCCGCGGCCTGCGTGCTGCTGGCCGCGCACGTGAGCTCGCTCGGCGCGGCCGTCACGCTGATCGCGATCGCCAGCCTGTTCGCGTTCATGGCGCCGCAGGCGTGCTGGTCGCTGCTGCAGGAGATCGTGCCGCGCTCGCGGGTGGGCGCGGCCGGCGGCTTCGTGCACCTGCTCGCGAACCTGGCCGGGATTCTGTCGCCGAGCCTGACGGGCTGGCTGGTGCAGTACGGCGGCGGCTATTCGAGCGCCTTCGTGCTGGCCGGCGTGTCGGCGTTCGCCGGCGCGCTGATCCTGCTGGTGACGGTGCGCTCGTCGGCGGTGGAGCGGCTGCGCGGCGCGGTCTGAACGAATCGCGGGTCGATGAAGGCAAGCCGGGCGCCCAGCGGCGCCCGGTTTTTTTCGTCCGGCGCTCAGCGCCCGAAGCGCCCGCCGAGCACGTCCTCGAGGCGCGCCGCGGTGATCTCGCCGAGGTGCGATTCCACCAGCCGCCCGCGCGCGTCGAAGAACAGCGTGGTGGGCAGGCCGCGCGAGCCGTAGGCGCGCATCGTGGCGCTGGCCGGGTCGAGCAGCACGTTGGCCGGATGCAGGCCCTGCGCGTCGAGAAAGGCGCGCACGGTGGCAGCGTCCTCGCCCTGATCGACGAGCAGCACGGTCAGGCCGGGATGGGCGGCCTGCGCCCGCGCGAGCACCGGCATTTCGCGCCGGCACGGTGGGCACCAGCTGGCCCACAGGTTGACCACCACCGGCTGGCCGGCGCGGTGCAGGTTCGGGTAGGGCGTGCCGTCGAGCGTCGTGAAATATAGAGCGGCGAGCGGCGGCGCCTGGCGAGTCAGCAGCGCGAGGGCAGCATGCGCGGCGCCCCATGCGAGCAGCGCGGCGGCCACGCCGCCGAGCACCGGCACGCGCCACGCAGTGCGCTCGTGCCGGCGCAGTCGCCAGAACAGGAACGGCAGCGCCGCGGCGAGGCCGGCCAGCGGGTAGAAGCCGCCGTCGCCGATCGCCACGATCGAGCGCGGCGCGGCCGCGTACTGCGCCCACCAGCGCGCCACGTAGGCGAGGCGCGCCACGAACAGGCCGATCAGCAGCGCGTCGGTGAGCAGGGCGGTGGCGGTCTTGCCGGTGACTGCCTCGCGCCCGTGCGCGCCGCGCCGGCGCTGCAGGCCGGCCGCCACGAGCCAGCCGAGCAGCGCGGCGAGCGCCACGGCCACCACCTGCACGGAGAACGGTCCGATGCTCGTCATGCGCGTGTCCTTCGCGTGCGTCG
Source organism: Burkholderia sp. (assembly GCA_030151225.1). Taxonomy (GTDB): domain Bacteria; phylum Pseudomonadota; class Gammaproteobacteria; order Burkholderiales; family Burkholderiaceae; genus Burkholderia. The sequence continues at coordinate 54,739 of JASLEG010000139.1, forward strand.
TGTGCTGCGTCCGTCTCGACGCGAAGCCTCGGCCGCCGGTGCCCCCGCCCGGCGCCCGGGCCTCACTCGATCGGCATCCACATCCGGTAGAACGGCACGCCGGGCTTGGCCGGCAGCCAGATCGCCCTGGCCTCGCGCGAGAAGCCGAGCCCCTCGTAGAAGCCCTTGGCCGAGTCGCGGGCCGTGCACCACATGGTCTTGCCGCCGTGGCCGCGCGCGTGCTCGGCGCACAGCCGCACCAGCAGCCGCCCGAAGCCGAGCCCGCGCAGCGAATCGTCGATCGCCATGCCGCGCAGCCGCCAGCCCGCCTCGGGCGCGAGCTCGGCGTGGTCCTCGCGGCACACCGAGGCCACCCCCACGATGCGCCCCTCGCGGCGCACCGCCATGTGCAGCGTGTCCTGGCCCAGATCGCCGGTCAGGCGCGAGGCGTTTTCGTCGCCGTCCAGCAGCAGCCTGGCGCGTAGCGGATACACATCGTCTGCGGTCACAGCAAGAATTTCAAAGCGCGAAGCCTGAGTCATCATCTATTCAAATTTTTGTAAGAAACGACGCGTCCCGGAAAACAGCGACCCGCCAAAAGTGACGGTTGATCGCCGATATCGGTGCGGGTATTCTCATCCGCGGGCCGATTGCGAGATAAAACAATACTGCGATCACAATGGAAGAAAAAACTCATTCGGATGCGGACAACGCCTACGACGAAATTCGATCACGAATTCTCGACGGAAGGCTGGAGCCGGGTCAAAAAATTTCGCATCGCGGACTGTCGAGCAAGCTCGGCATCGGGCAGATGCCGGTACGCAGCGCGCTGCAGCGACTCGCGGCCGAGAATCTGGTCACGGTGTTCGACAAGCGCGGCACGTTCGTCAACGATCCGACGCGCGACGACCTGCAACAGATCTACGAGGTACGCCTCGCGCTCGAAAGCACGGCAGCATACATGGCCGCGTGCCGCGGGCCAACCACGGCGCTGACCGCGTCGGTCGAGCGCATGGAACGGCTGGTGGCCAGCGGCGAGACCGACATCATGTCGGAGCAGCGCATCGGCTGGGTATTCCATCAGGAAATGTTTCTGGCCGCGCAGAACGAGCGGCTCCACAACTTCTACAAACTGCTGAGAGCACAGACGCTTGCCTTGAACGAATTGCCGCGTCAGGACATCGAAACGGTCCGTCGCGGCACCATGGAGCACTTGGCGATATACGCGGCGATTCGCGACGGCGACCCAGAAGCGGCGCGCAATCACATGTGGCATCACATCGTCGACGGTACCCCTGCGAGAATCAAACTGATCCGGGCCAAAAATGAATCAAAAGAATAGCAAGTCCAAGACCTCCCTGCCGTTGCTGATGATCATCGCGCTGATAGTCGGCGCGTTGACGGGGATTTACGCGCCGCACGTCGCGGCCGATGTCGGCTTCCTTTCCGTGATGTTCGGCCACGCCATCAAGATGGTGGTGATGCCGCTGATCCTGCTGTCGGTCACGGTGGGCGCCTTCCGCGCGATCGAGCAGCGCCGCCACCTCGGGCGCACCGCGCTGATCACGATCCTGTTCTTCATCGTGATGACGGTCATCTCGAGCTCGCTCGGGCTCGGCCTGAACTGGATCTTCCGGCCCGGCGTGGACGCGCCGCTGACGGGCTCGGGCGCGCTGCCCGCGCATCTGGCCTCGAGCATCGACTGGGTGGGCTTCATCACCGACATGATTCCGCAGAACCTGGTGGCCGCGCTGTCGGCCGGCAATGCGATTCCGGTGCTGGTGTTCGGCGTGATGCTCGGCACCGCGCTGGGCGTGGTGGGCGAGGCGGGGCGCCCGGCCATCACGCTGTTCTCGTCGCTGCTGGCGGGGCTGTTCAAGATGGTGGAGTGGATCGTGGCGCTCTCGCCGCTGGCGATCTTCGCGGCGGTGGCGGGGCTGATGAGCAGCCGCGGCGTGTCGGGCCTGATGCCGCTGGTGAAGCTGCTCGGCATCGCCTACCTCGGCATGGCGATCCTGGCCGTGCTGCTCACGGCGATCGTGATCGCGACCGGCCAGAACCCGCTGGCGGTGGTCCGCAAGGTCAGCGAGCCGCTGATCCTGGCCTTCACCACGCGCTCCTCCGAGATCACCTACCCGGTGCACCTGAAGAAGCTGACGGAAATGGGCGTGCCGCAGTCGGTGGCCTCCACCATCCTGCCGCTGTCCTACATCTTCAACCGCGACGGCGCCGTGCTGTACACGGCGCTCGCGGTCGGCTACCTGGCCGATGCCTATCACGTGACGTGGAGCTGGCCGCTCGCGCTGACGATTCTCGCACTCACGATCATCACGATCGACGGCGCGGCCAACGTGCCGTCGGGCGCGGTGGTGGCGATCACGATCGTGCTGGCCGCGATCGGCCTGCCGGCCGAGGCGGTGCTGCTGATCCTGGGCGTGGACGCCTTCTTCGACATGGGCCGCACGGCGATGAACGTGTATGCGAGCACGGTGGCGATGACGGTGTCGATGCGGCTGTCGCGCAGCGAGCGCGACACGGCCGTGGACGAGATCGACAGCGGCGCATCGTATCGCGCCTGAGCGGGTATCGAGCGGTAGTGGCTGGTCGTGGTGGGTTGCAGTGTGCCGTTGGCATCGAGTGCGCGCCTCGAAAGGGGCGCGGCGCGGCTTTTCGATGCCTTTGGCGACCTGATCTGCGATCGCAGTGTGCCGTGCGTGCGGTAGCGTACCGTGGCGCGCGCCGACCGGCGGTTCAATGAGCGTGAAGGTTCGGACTCGGCGTTTGAATTTCGATTAAGCCGATCGCGACAGGCGGCTTGCCGCTGCATTAATGAAGACTTTCATGAAGGGGCGGGAAATGCGATGAAAACCTTTTCATCGCGTCTGTATAAGCAGCATGCTTTTCGAATGTTAAATTTGTTGATGTACCGGCAAATGTGAAGTGCTACGATACGGGCGCGCAACGAAAACCCCCCGTAAACAAGCGCATTTTCGCAATTCCATGAACCGCCTCCGGTAGACGGACCGGTATTGGAAGCTTCAATCGTCGCATGGCCGATTCATGTGTCTCGTAGATGCACGTGCCATGTCCAATCGATTCGAGATGGGTCACGGCAAGCCATTAATGTCGAATATGAAGCGTAATTCGCAACGTCGTCGCATTGATTCGCCGGTACTGAAAATGCGCAATGCGTTCGACGCCGCGCGCACCTCGCGTTTCGGCGCGATCACCGCCGACGTCACGCCGCACGCCCACTTCGACATCGAAAGCGCGATGGACGCTTCCTTCCATGAAAGCCGCCGCAGCCGGGCCGTGACGATCGAGAAATACTGTCTCGTCGCGAGCGCGCTGCTGGTGGTGTGTGCGGTGATGCTGGCGATCGTGGGCAGCTGAGCGTTGAGCGGTTGCGGGGCGCGGGCGTGGCGCCGCCCGGCAATCTTGTCGGACAGGATCAGAGGAGCAAGGCCAGATGAACGGGCAGCAGGTGCGCTGGGCGCAGGCAGGCGAGGCGGGCAGGACCGGCTCCACGGGTGACGGAGTGGTGGGCCGGATGAGCAAGGACGAGATGCGGATCGACGTGCTGTTCGGCCGGGTGCACGCCCAGGAAGCGATGCTCAAGGCGATGCTCGATCAGTGTCACGATCGCGAGGGCCTGCTGCGCAAGCTCGAGGCGGAAGCCGAGCAGATGGGCGTGGCGCTGCGCGACAGCGATTGCTCGCTGCTGATGTACGCGGCCTTCATGGAGCACACCGCAGCGCTGCGCGACAGCATCACGGCCGAGACGGTCTGCGCGAACGGCGATTAGGCCGCGCCGGCGTCACCTCGAGGTCCTTCACCAGCGCAGGTAACCCGGCGCGATCGCCGCGCCGAGCGCGGCCGTCACGAGCATCGCCAGCACGTGGCCGATGCCGCACATCGACAGCGCCGCATCGGCGCCATACAGCGACTCCACCAGCACGCCCTGTGCACCCGCCAGCAGGCCCGCACCAGCGCCCGCGAGCGCGAGCCGGGTGGGCGCGAGCCCCTTCAGCGCGCGCAGCGCCGCGGCCAGCGGCGGCAGCGACAGCACCACCACGTTGGCCATCGCGTCGCGCCAGGCACTCTCCAGCATCAATTGCAGACGATAGCCGGCCGGCGTGGCCGCCAGCAGCGCCACGCCGGCCAGCAGCATCGCCGCGACCGGCGCGGCGGCGGCCAGCCACGCCAGGCGCGTGGACGCGCCGGGGCGGCCGAGCCGCTCGGTCAGCTTCATCGCCGCCACGATGATCGCGAATGGAACCGCGAGCCGCGCCCAGAACGACGCGTGCAGCAGCACCTGCGGCATGTCGCTGCGTATCCCGTACAGCACCACCAGCAGGGCGGCGCTGCCGGCCAGGCCGGCCAGCAGCGCGTGCTCGATGCGGCGCGCCACGCGCTCGCGCGAGACCGGCGCGGCGTCGGCGGCGAGCCGCGCGACCAGATCGCGGGTTCTCATCGCGCGGCGTGGTGGGAATGTTCGTGTTTGATCACGAGCGCGGCTGGCGGTCGCCGAGCAGATGGTCGATCGACAGCCGGCCCGGCCCCCACGCGGCGATGCCGAGCGCCATCGCGGCCCAGGTCAGGTGGATCGGCCAGCCGTCGGGCACCGTCAGCTCCACGATCGCCGTCATCAGCAGCAGGCCGGCCGCCGCGAAGCGCGTGCCGAGGCCCAGCACGAGCAGCACCGGAAACCCCACTTCGCCGCAGCCCGAGGCGAACGCGAACACGGCCGGCGCCGGAAACGGGTAGGGGCCGCCGGGCAGGTGCAGCTTGAACACGGTGGTGAACAGTTCGACGGCCGTGTCGTTGAGCTGGAACAGGCCGTCCCATTTCAGGATGCCCGATTTCCAGAACGGCACGGCCAGCGCGAGCCGCAGCACGAGCTGCACCAGCGAGGGCTGGGCGGCGCGCTCGATCGCGCGTCGCGCGCAACCGATGCAGCCGGCGATGCGCGACACGAGGCCGGCGCGCGGCGCGGTCCGGGAGGAGGAGGGGGAAGCGGTCATGGCGATCAGTCTCCGAGTCGGGCGGCGCTGAACACGCCGGCGTCGAGCATGCCGCCCAGATGGGCGGTCAGGTCGAACGCGGGTTGGGCCTGCAGGGCGATGGCGACGGCCTCGCCGAGCGCGGCCCCGTCGATCAGGCGGGTCAGGAAGGCGGCGCCGCCTTCGGGCAGGCGCGTCACGATCACGTCCGCGTCGGGGCGCGTGACGAGCGCGTCCTCGGGCGTGCCGGCATCGAGCGTGCGCACCGGCGCGTCCTCGCGATTCATCGCGAAGATCGACACCGCCGAATGGCGCGAGCGCACGATGCGCGTGGCCGGATGCACGGTGAAGCGCAGCGCGGCCAGCGTGTCGGGCGCGAATGTGGAAAAGGCCTCGGCCGTGAGCGGCGCGGCGTCGGCCGCGTGATACGCGTCGAGCCAGGCGCGCTCGACGCGGGCGGTGTCGGCCAGCCAGGGCATCTCGCTCGCGTAGGCGTAGCCGGCGATGAAGTCGGGGAAGGCATGGCCGTATTCGAACAGCAGCGGCGAGACCGGCGGCGTCTCGCGCAGATGGAAGCGCGCCATCGCGCGGAAGAACTCCACGCCGGTGATGCGCTGCACGGCCGGGTAGATGGCCGCGAGCGCATCGATCAGGCTCACGGTCACGTTGTTGCGATACACGGCGTAGCGCTGCGCGACGCTCGCGCCGGGCGGCGCGCGCAGGCCGGCCGGCGCATCGTGCAACGGATCGAGCAGGCCGCGCGCGAAGCCGGCCGCGTCGTGCGCGGGGGCGAGCTCAGTACGCATGATCGCTCGCCTCCTCGCGGGCCACGGCGCGTGCGCCGGCCAGTACCGCGTGCGCGCGTCGTGCCTGGGCGCGCAGCGTCGGCCAGTCGGGCAGGCGGCCGTCCCATTCGACCAGCGTCGGGATCGGCCCGGTCAGCTCGATCACGTGGCCATACAGCTGCCAGACGGCATCGGATACCGCGCAGTCGTGGCTGTCGATCAGGAGTGCGGAACGATCGTCCTCCTGCGCGCGGTGGCCGGCCAGATGGATCTGGCCGACCCGATCGAGCGGGAACGCGGCCAGATACGCGGCCGCCGATTCGCCGAGGTTGCGGCTCGACACGAACACGTTGTTGACGTCGAGCAGCAGGCCGCAGCCGGTGCGCCGCGACACGGCGGCCAGGAATTCGGTTTCGGTCATCGTCGAGTCGACGAAGGCCAGATAGGTGGACGGGTTCTCGAGCAGGAGCGGGCGGCCGATCGCGTTCTGCACCTGGTCGATGTGCTCGCACACGCGTTCGAGCGTGGTGGGCGTGTAGGGCAGCGGCAGCAGGTCGTTGTAGAACGCGCTGCCGTGCGAGGACCACGCGAGATGCTCGGACACGAGCATCGGCTGGTAGCGCGCGACCAGCTCGCGAAAGCGCGAGAGATGCGCGGCATCGAGCGGCCCGGGGCCGCCGATCGACATGCCCACACCGTGGATCGACAGCGGGTGCGCCTCGCGCACGGCCGTGAGCCAGCGATGCGGCGGTCCGCCCGCGCCCATGTAGTTCTCGGCGTGGATTTCGAAGAAGCCGTCGTGCGAGGCGTCGCCAAGAATCTCGCCGACATGCTCGCTCTTCAGGCTGGTGCCGGCCAGGATCCGGCCCGGCCCGGCTGCGTGCCGGAGACGTTCATGCGCGGGGCCGTGGCCTGCCGGGCTGAGGGGGTGCGTCATGGTCGCCTCCGTGCTCGCGGGCCTGCGTTCAGGACTTGATCGGCGTGAGCGAACCGTGGCCGCCGTTCGGCGTGACGATGTTCGCGCAGGTGCCGCCCTGCACGAACTTCCACGAGTTGCCCTGGAAGTCGACGCTCGAGGTGCCCTGGCAGGTGGTGCCGGGGCCGGCGGCGCAGTCGTTCTGGCCTTTCAGCGCGACGCCGTAGCACATTTCCTTGTGCGCGCCCTTGGCTGCGGCTTCCTCTGCCTTGGTGAGCGGCGCGGCGTGCGCGACCGAAGCGAGCAGGCTCGCGACTGCACCGACGATGAGAGCCGAATTGACCGATTTGATTGCCGACATGGTGATTCTCCAGTGAGTGAATGAGGGGTACCCGTGGTGGGTACGCAAGTGAATTCGCCGGCATGGAGAAACGGGTTACAGCGGGCGCGAAAATTTCTCGCGGAGACGCCGGAATGCAGCACGGCCGGTGGCGGATCGTTCCGCCACCGGCCGTGGCCGATGCGTGGTACTCCGAAGAGTGTGCGTCAGGATTTGTGCTGGGCGAGGCAGGGCGCCTTGAACAGGTTGCCGCGCAGCATGCCGCGCACGGTCTTGGCGAACACCAGCAGCCAGAGGCCACCGAGCAGGCAGGCGAATGCGTGGCCGAGCCATTCGAAGCCGGCGAAGCCGGTGCCGCGGGCCAGCGCGAAGGTGGCGAGCGTATAGACCCCGATCGGGAACGTGAAGCCCCACCAGCCGAGGTTGAAGGGCAGGCCTTCGCGGCGATAGCGCCAGGTGAACAGCAGCGCGCTGGCGAGCCACCAGAGGCCGGCGCCCCACAACAGCAGGCCGCCGAGCAGGCCGAAGTCGCGCGCGGCATGCGCGGCCGATTCGAGCGCGGTGCCGACGAAGGCGGGCGCGGCGGCATTGCCGAGCGTCACGAGGCCGAGCGCACCGGTGCCGATCGGGCCGAGCGTGAGCCAGCTCGTCACGCCGAGCTCGCGATGCGGCAGCTTGTGGATCACCAGGCGGAACAGCACGATGGTCAGGATCGAGAATGCGAGCGGCACCGAGATCGCCCACAGCACGTAGCCCGCGCCGATCACGAGCCGGGCCGTCTCGAGCGGCAGGTGCGGCGCGAGCAGCGCGGCGCTGGTGGCCGCCACCTCGGGCGCCACGATCGGCAGCAGCAGCGCGGCGGTCAGGCGCTCGAAGCTGTGTTCCTGCACGGTGAACACCAGATAGGGCACGCCCACCGCCACCAGCACCGACAGCGCCGCGTCGAGCGTCCACAGTCCGAGCGCCGCCGAGGCCGCGGCATTGCCGCCGTCGGCGCCGCCGAACAGCACGATGCCGTTGACGATCGGCGCGAGCCCCATCGGCAGCGTGCCGAGGAACAGCGACTGCAGCGGGTGGTGCAGCATGGGCCGCAGCGTGTCGCCGAACAGCACGAAGCGGCCGGTGAACATCACGGCGAACATGGCGTAGACGACGATGTCGAGGCGCCAGATCCAGGCTGCCGCCAGGGTCTTGAGCGGCGCGTCGATCGGCAGCGCGTTCAGCACCAGGAAGATCACGCCGGTGCCCATCGTGACGGCGAACCAGTTCGGCGTGAACTGACGGATGTTTTCGAGCCAGCGCGGCCGGCTGGCGACCGGGGAATCGATGGCGAGGCCGGGTTTCATGATGTGCTCCGCTGAGTTGGATTGATGTAGTGTAGGCAGTCGCAATCGATGCTAAAAATACATATTTAAGATGAGTGCGATGTGTTTTTGATATGCTTTATGCGACGAGTCAGCACGCCGGCATGGCGATTCGGGCGTATTCTCCGCACTCGCCGCGGCCGCCCGGGCCCACGCGGCCGCGACGTGCCGCGGCAACGATCCGAGACCTCCCACATGAACTTCACCCATCTGCTCGCCTTTCACGAAGTGGCCCTGGCCGGCAGCGTCAGCGCCGGCGCGGAGCGCCTGCACGTGAGCCAGCCCGCCGTCACGCGCGAGATCCGCGAGCTCGAGGATCGGCTCGGCGTGGTGCTGTTCGACCGCCTGCCGCGCGGCGTGATGCTGACCGATGCCGGGCGGCTGCTGTTCGACTACGCGGCGAAGATCTTCGCGCTGGCCGGCGCGGCCGAGGGCGAGCTGCGCGAGCTGGCCGGGATCGGCAGCGGGCACCTGAAGATCGGCGCGAGCAACACGCTCGGCGTCTACCTGGTGCCTGACCTGATCGCGCGCTTCAATGCGCGCTATCCGCGCGTCACGATCGATCTGACCGTGACCAATACCGAACGGGTCGAGGCCGGCCTGCGCGATCACGCGTTCGCGCTCGGCTTCGTGGAGGGGCCGTTCGACACCGCCGCGCTGCACGCGCGCCCGATCGGCTCCGACGAGGTGGGCGTGATCGCGTCGGTGCGCCATCCGCGCGCGAAGGCCCGGCTCGAGCCGGCCGAGCTCGTCGATCAGGCGGTGATCATGCGCGAGCCGGGTTCGGGCACGCGCGCGATCGTCGAGGAGGCCTATGCGCGGCTCGGGCTCGAGATCGCGCCGCTGATGTCGATCAGCGACACCGAGGCGATCAAGCGGATGCTGGTGGCCCAGCACGCGATGGCCTATCTGTCGGTGCTGAGCGTGCGCGACGAGATCGCGCGCGGCGACCTGTGCGTGATGGAAGTGGCCGCGCCGCGCATCGAGCGCGCGCTGCATCTGGTCTGGCTCAGGGCGCGCTCGCTGTCGCCGAGCGCGCAGGCGCTGGTCGAACTGATCGAGACCGGCGAGCCGGGCGCGGCGCAGCCGGATGGCTCGCCGGCCACCGCGCGCAACCCCCGGAACGCACGCCGCAAGCCGCGGGCCAATCGGGCCGCCTGAGTGCCCGGCCGTGGCGCCGCGCCCCCCCGCTGGAAGCCTTGCCGGACAAGCGTTTTCACGCTTTCTCGCCCGGCATGTAACCCAATTCCGAATCGACACGATCTAGTCAGTGAGCGACGCGTTTCGCGTGCCGCCACCGCCGCGATGCCAGCTTTTTTGCAGGGCGCCGGAATATTCGCGCCGAGGTGCTGTTAACAGGTTTGACAGGCCTTGATCGCGAAGCAACGGGGCCTGTCTCGCGGAGCGAAATCCGTCGAACGATCAGGATGACGAATCAATTGGGATGCGTCAGATGCTCGATCGACTTCACTGAACTTGAACCAGGAGTCTGACCATGAAGAAGCTTGCCACCCTCGCCATCGCCCTTTACGCCATCACCGTTCCGGCGCTGTCGTTCGCGCAGAGCCAGGCGCCGCTCACGCGTGCCCAGGTCGTCGCGGAACTCGCGCAACTGGAGCAGGCCGGCTACAACCCGTCCACCGGCGACAACGCGAACTATCCGGCCGATATCGAGGCCGCCGAGGCGAAGCTCGCGGCCACGCAGGCCCAGGCCCAGGCCCGGGCGCAAGCACCGGCAACGGCGCAGCGCCCGGCCGGCAAGGGCATGCAGATGTCGTCGGCGGACTGCGTCGGTCCGGCCAGCTTCTGCAACACCTACTTCGGCAGCTGAGCCATGCGTGCGGCACTGCAATCGGGGGCGGGCGCCACGCGCCCGTGCGCGCCGGATCGCATCCTGCTGGCCGGCGGCGACGCGCCGATCGCGCGGCAGGTCGCGGCGGCGCTGCGGGCCGACGGCCTGACGCTCGATCACGCGGCCACGATGCGCGATGCGCTGATGCAGTTGACGGACGGCGCGCACGGGCTGGTGATCGTGGTACACGAGGCATCGAGGGTGCCGGCGCCACGCGAGCCGGATGGCGCAGCCGGCATGGACGGCGCGGCACTGGCCGCGGCGATGCGCGCCATGGGGGCGAGCCTGCCCGTGCTCGCGCTCGATGCGGGCGGCGACACCGGGCGCTGCATCCGCCTGCTGCAGGCCGGCGCCGACGATTATCTGGCCGGGCCCTTCGATGGTGGCGTGGTGGGGGCGCGGGTGCGGGCGCTGCTGCGCAGGCACGAGCGTGGGAGCTTCGGCGCCGAAGCGAGCGGGGTGCAGGCGCGGATCCAGGCAGGCGGGCTCGTGCTCGACCGGATCCGGCGCGTGGTGCTCGTCGATGCCGAGCGCGTGACGCTGCGGCCCACCGAGTTCCGCCTGCTCGAATATCTGATGATGAATCCGGATCGCGTGGCGACGCGGCGGATGATTCTCGAAGCGGTCTGGCAGCACCATTTCGATCCGGGCACGAACCTGATCGAGGTCCATGTGAAGCAGCTGCGCGCGAAGCTCGGCGATCGTCGCGGCACGCGCTTCATCCGCACGGTGCGCAGCGCGGGCTATGTATTTTGCGGGGAGGCGGCGCCGGCGGCGAAGGGCGAGGCGGAAGTCGAATCGTCGAGCGCGTCGGACCGATATGCCGCGATGCTGCCGGTCGGCCTTACGTCACCGCCGGCGACACGAGGCGGCGCGAGCCCGGCATGAGCCGCCCCGGCGCACCCCGATCCGCGCGCATCGCGCGCGGCCCGTTCACCAGGCTTGCTCCGCGACGGGCGTGCCCGTCTGCACATGCGCGGGCGACAGCTCGGCCACGCTGCGACAGCCGAGCATCGCGAGCGTGCGGTCGATCTCGTCCTTGAGGATCTCGATCACGTGCGTGGCGCCCGCTTCGCCGGCCGCCGCGAGCCCGTACAGCGTCGCGCGGCCCAGCATCACCGCGTCGGCGCCGAGCGCGAGTGCCTTCACCACGTCGGCACCGCGCCGTATGCCGCCGTCCATCAGCAGCGTGCCGCGCGCCTCGCAGGCGTGGCGCGTGGCGGCCAGCACGTCGATCGGGGCGATCGCGTCGTCGAGCTGGCGCGCGCCGTGATTCGACAGGATCACGCCGTCGACGCCGATCTCGAGGCAGGCGAGCGCATCGTCGGGGGCGAGGATGCCCTTCACGAGCAGCCGGTGCGGCCAGCGATCGCGCAGCCGGCGCAGCGCCTGCCAGTCGAAGCTCGCATCCATCTGCCGCTTGAGCAGCGCGGCCTTCACCTCGACGCTCGCGCCGTCGTCGGCGCCCACGTTGGCGAGGGTCGGCACGCCGCCGTGCGCGAGCAGCCGGCAGGTCCAGCGCGGATGCAGCAGGCCGTCGAGCAGTACGCGCGGCGTGTAGCGCAGCGGCAGCGCGAAGCCGTTGCGCAGGTCGCGCTCGCGCTTGCCGTTCAGCGGCACGTCCACGGTCACCACCAGCGTGCGATAGCCGGCGCGCGCGGCGCGCTCGGCCAGGCTGTCGGCCAGCTCGCGATGCATCACGTAGAGCTGGAACCACAGCTCGCCGCCCGCCTCGCCGGCCAGCCGCTCGAGCGTGACGTTCGATGCGGTGGACATCGCGAAGGGCACCCCGGCGCGCGCCGCGGCGCGCGCGAGCGCGATGTCGCCGTCGGGGCGGATCAGGCCGTTCAGGCCGGTCGGCGCGATCACGAAGGGTGCGGCCAGCGGCGAGCCGAACAGCGTGGTGGCGAGCGTGCGCGTGCTGACGTCCACCAGCCGGCGCGGCACGAACCGGATGCGCGAGAACGCGTCGCGATTGCGATCGAGTCCGCGCTCGTCCTCGGCACCGCCGTCCACGTAATCGAACACGCGGCGGGGCAGGTGGCGGCGGGCGAGGCGGCGATAGTCTTCGACGTTGACGGGATCGGGCATCGGCGGATGTCGTGATGGCGAGCGAAGCGGCGCGGTGGCGGCGCCGTCGCGAAAGCGCACGAGTGTACGCGGCTTTGCCTGCCGCGAGGCCTCGTGCGCGCTTCGCATCGCGGCGAATGCGAAGCGCCGCATCGCAAAATGAAAGCCGATCGCGGCATTTATCAAGAAAAATCAGGAAATAATTTATCGCGAAGCGGCGGTGCTATCGTAGCCGCGATCGTCGATGGTCCGGGTGCGGCCCTGCCGCCCGCCGTCGCGCGAACAGAATGAACGGGCCGCGCGCGGCCGTGCCACGCCGCGCAACGCACCACGCATCGGATTCCTGAAGGAAGGCCGCGAGCGGATAGCCGCCGTCGCGGCCCGGGCCGCCTCGCGGGCCCCGATCGACACGATCGGGCTGCTGCGGCGGCCGCCGTCAGATCACGACACGCAGATAGGAGAGAGGGCCTTGTCGACTCAAGCCAACGCCGCAGCCTCGCGGCTCGCGGTGATGAACTTCCTCAACGAGGCCGCGAACGATTACCCGGAGGCGATCTCGTTCGCATCGGGCCGGCCGGCCGAGCAGTTCTTCTCGCTGGAGGGCTGGCTCGCCGCGGTGCCCGACTATCAGGCGCACGCGGCCCGCGAGGCCGGCCAGGACCTCGCGCTGGCAGGGCGGCGCATCGCGCAATACGGGCGCACGGCCGGCATCGTCAACGGCCTGATCGCCGAGCAGTTGCGCATCGACGAGCGGGTGAGCTGCGAGCCCGGCCAGGTGCTGGTGACGGCAGGTTGCCAGGAGGCGCTCGCGCTGATCGTGCCGGCGCTGTGCCGCTCGCCCGGCGACGTGATGCTCGCACGCAATCCCACCTACATCGGCATCACCGGCGTGGCCGATTTCGCCGGCATCGAGATCCTGCCGGTGGCCTGTGCGCCTGGCGAGAGCTGGGAGCAGGCGCTCGCGCGCACCGCGGCCGAGCTGCGCCGCGCGGGCAAGACCGCGCGCGGCTTCTATCTGACGCCCGAATTCGACAATCCCACCGGCACCGTGCTCAGCGAGGCCGAGCGGCGCTCGATCATCGCCGGCTGCATCGAGCATCGCATCGTGGCGCTCGAGGACAACCCGTACGGCATGTTCCGCTTCGACGGCGAATCCACGCCGCCGATGATGTCGCTCGACCCCGTCGGCTGCGTGATCTACCTGGCCACCTACTCGAAGACGCTGTGCCCGGCCGTGCGGATCGGCGCGGCGGTGCTGCCGAAGCGCCTGTTCGGCAGCGAGGCGGCGGCCACCCGGCTGCGCGCCGAGCTGGCCGAGCGCAAGAGCTTCGTGACCGTCAACACGAGCCAGGTCACGCAGGCACTGGTGGGCGGCGTGCTGCTGCGCGAGGGCGGCAGCCTGCAACGGCTGGCCGAGGCGCCGCGCGCGTTCTATCACCACAATCGCGACACGCTGGTGGCCGCGCTCGAGGCGCGCCTCGGCGGGCGCGACGGGATCGCCTGGAATCGCCCCGACGGCGGCTTCTTCCTCGGCGTGACGCTGCCTTTCGAATTCGGCGAGCGCGAGACGGTGGAATGCGCGCGCGAGCACGGCGTGATCGTGATGCCGATGACGTTCTTTTCGCTCGACGGCGGCTACCGCAACGCGGTGCGGCTCGCCTTCAGCAATGCCGAGCCGGCCGCCATCGAGGCCGGCGTCGAGCGCTTCGCCGCCTATCTCGACGCGAAGCTCCGATAAGCGGGCGCGCGGCGGCCGGCAGCAGCCGGCGGCCCGAGCTCGCCCGCCTGCTCATTCACCGGTGTTCCCCCGTTCACAGGACCGCGCGCAGATGTGCCAGACCCTCATCGTCGACAATTTCGACTCGTTCACCTACAACATCTTCCAGCAGATGGGCGAGGTCTGCGGCGTGGAGCCCACCGTCGTGAAGAACACGGCGCGGCTCGACGAGATCGACCTCTCGCGCTTCGACTGCATCATCGTGTCGCCGGGCCCGGGCACGCCGGCGGTGCCGGCCGACGTGGGCATCAGCGCGGACGTGATCCGCGACGCGACGCTGCCGGTGCTGGGCGTGTGCCTCGGCCACCAGTGCATGGCGCATCTGTTCGGCATGGAGGTGGTGCACGCGCCCGAGCCGATGCACGGCCGCGTGAACGTGATCCGCCACGACGGGCGTGGCGTGTTCGCGGGGCTGCCCGAGGCGCTGTCGATCGTGCGTTACCACTCGCTCGTGGTGAAGGCCGTGCACGAGCCGTTCGAGGCCTGCGCATGGGGCGAGGACGGCGTGATCCACGGCATCCGCCATCGCACGCGGCCGTTGCACGGCGTGCAGTTCCACCCCGAGTCGATCTGCACCGAAGGCGGCCTCGACCTGTTCCGCAACTTCCGCGACATCGCCCTGGCCCACAAGCGCCGGCAGGCCGCCTGAGCGAACGACCTTGTTACCGATCGCAATGGCGATTCGGTAAATTCGATGCGCCGATCACAATAAAACGAAATGGCGCATTGCAATATATTGCTCAAAAAATCTCTAGCACGATTCGAAGGCACTGGTTTTTCATCGCCAATTCGCATCGCACTGCGAAGCAAGTATGTGTATGCGCACAGGCCGTGAAAGCCTTGTGAAGCAAGGATCCGTGGAAAATTCGTCGATCTATTTGTTATCGATTTCGATCGATGATTGAGTTCTGCTATTTCATCAATTGCGAATACCAATTGGAGTGCGCGGTACCCCGTCAATAGGATTCATTCCGTCCCGATTCCCCACATCCCCAGTGGTGTCACTTCCTCACGGAGACGAAATGAAGAAACAACAACCGTTACTGTCGCGCCTCGCGATTCCGGCCGCCGCGGGCCTGCTGATGTCCTCGCTCGCGTTCGGCGCCAACCTCACGCGTGACAACGGCTCGCCGGTGGGCGACAACCAGAATTCGCAGACGGCCGGCCCCGAAGGCCCCACGTTGCTGCAGGATTCGCATCTGGTCGAGAAGCTGCAGCGCTTCGATCGCGAGCGGATTCCGGAGCGCGTCGTGCATGCGCGCGGCACCGGCGCGTTCGGCGAGTTCGTGGCCGATGCGGACATCTCGGACCTGTCGGTGGCCAAGGTGTTCGCGCCCGGCACCCACACGCCGGTGTTCGTGCGCTTTTCCACGGTGATGGGCTATCGCGGCTCGCCCGAGCAGGCGCGCGACCCGCGCGGCTTCGCCACCAAGTTCTACACGAGCGAGGGCAACTGGGATCTGGTGGGCATCAACTGGCCGATCTTCTTCATCCGCGATGCGATCAAGTTCCCCGACTTCGTGCACGCGAACAAGCCGAGCGCCGTGACCGGCGTGCAGGATCCGAACCTCGCGTTCGACTTCTTCTCGCACACGCCCGAAGCCACCAACATGCTCACGCACCTGTACACGGACGAGGGCATGCCCGATTCGTACCGTCACATGGACGGCTTCGGCGTGCACGCGTTCAAGCTCGTCAACGCGCAGGGCGAGGTGCACTACGTGAAGTTCCACTGGAAGAGCGAGCAGGGCGTGCACGGCATCCGCCCGCAGGACATCCCGAACTCGATCGGCCACGACTGGAACCTGATGTCGAACGACCTGTACGACGCGCTCAAGCGCGGCGACGATCCGAAGTGGGACCTCTACATCCAGGTGCTGAAGCCCGAGGATCTGGACCGCTTCGACTACGACGCGCTCGACGACACCAAGATCTGGAGCGACGTGCCGGAGCGCAAGATCGGCACGATGGTGCTGAACCGCGTGCCCGACAACTACTTCGAGAGCACCGAGGAATCGGCCTTCGCGCCGTCGCGCATGGTGCCCGGCATCGAGGCCTCGGAGGATCGCATGCTGCAGGGCCGGATGTTCTCGTACGCCGACACGCAGATGTACCGGCTCGGGCCGAACTTCAACTCGCTGCCGATCAACCGGCCGCGCGTGCCGGTGGTCAACAACAACCAGGACGGCGCGATGAACGCGGGCGACCGCAAGGGCGAGATCAACTACGAGCCGTCCACGCTCGGCGAGATCCCGCAGGATCCGAAGTACAAGTACGTGCAGACGCCGTTGCGCGGCACCACCCAGCAGGCCGCGATCCACAAGACGCTGAACTTCCGCCAGGCGGGCGAGTTCTACCGCTCGCTCACGCGGCAGGACAAGGCGGATCTGGTGACGGCGCTGTCGGCCGATCTCGGTCGCGTGAGCAACGACGAGAACAAGACCACCATGCTCGCGTACTTCTACAAGGCCGATGCCGATTACGGCCGCCGCCTGACCGCCGCCTCGCACGGCGATCTCGCGCGCGTGCAGGCCAGGGCCGCGACGCTGAGCGATCAGTAAGCGCGCCGGGTGCCGTGCCGCCGCGGCTTTCCAGCGCGGCGGCGCGGCACGCATCGGTCTGCAATGCCTCCGCCCATTCGACGAAGGAGCCCCATGACATGCCCCGAAGCTTCCCCGCCGCCCTGTGCAAGATCGCGCTGCCCGCGCTGCTGCTCGCACTCGGCGCCTGCACGACGCCGGAGCTGCACCGGCCCGAACCCGGCGTCGCGGTGCAGGACCTCCATCGCTACGACGACGACTGGTTCGCCGCGGCCCGGCTCGGCCGCACCGATATCCTCGATGCCCTGCTGCAGGCGGGCTACCCGATAGATGCCACCACGCGCCAGGGCTACACGGCGCTGATCCTGACCGCCTACGATGCGCAGCCGCAGGCGATGGAATTCCTGCTCTCGCACGGCGCGAACGCCTGCGTGGGCGACCGCAACGGCAATACCGCGCTGATGGGCGCGATCTTCAAGGGCGAGCTGCCGGTCGCGCGGCGCCTGATGCGCACGTCCTGCGCGATCGACGAAACCAACAACTCCGGCGAAACCGCGCTGTCGTTCGCGGCGCTGTTCGGGCGGCTCGACCTGCTGCCCGAACTCGTGCAGCGCGGCGCCGATCCCGATCACGCCGATGCGCGCGGCACCACGGCGCTGCACATCGCGCAGGCGCAGGGCAACGACAGCGCCTATCACGCCCTGCTGGCGGTGGGCGCGACGCGCTGAGCGCATCGCACGCCGCCGGGTTCACCGGCGCGCCGGGCTCAGTTCGCCTCGCGCCGCACCGGCACGCCGGCCACGATGGTGGCCACCGCGACGGCCAGCACCACGGCCGCCGCCACGAACACGCCGGTCGCGCCGCGCGCATCGAACACCACGCCGCCGGCCGCCGCGCCGAGCGCGATCGCCAGCTGCACCGAGGCCACGATCAGGCCGCCGGCGCTTTCGGCTTCGTCGGGCACGGTGCGCGTGACCCAGGTGGTCCACGACACCGGCACGCCGCCGAACGCCGCACCCCACACGGCCACCAGCACCGCGTCGATCGCCGCGAGCGGGCCGAGCGCGGCCAGCGCCAGCGCGAGCGCCACCATCAGCGCCGGCATCGCGATCAGCATCGGGCGCAGGCCGCGCTCGAGCAGGCGGCCGGCCAGTGGCGTGCCGAGGAAGTTCGCCACGCCGTAGCCGAGCAGGATCGCCGACAGCGCGTTCACGCCCACGCCGGCCACGTCCTCGAGGAAGGGCCGCAGGTACGTGAAGAACGCGAAGTGGCCCGTGAACACCAGCACCGTGGCGAACATGCCCATGCCCACGGTGGGCCGGCGCAGCACGTCCACCAGGGTGCGCAGGCGGGTGGTGCCCGATGGCGGCATCGACGGCAGCGTGGCGAGCTGGGCCGCGAACGACAGCGCGCCGATCGCGCCGGCCGCGTAGAACACGTTGCGCCAGCCGATCAGGTGACCGAAGTAGCTGCCGAGCGGCGCGGCGGCGATGGTGGCCACGGCCACGCCGCTGAAGATCACCGACAGCGCGCGCGGCACCATCGCCGGCGGCACCAGCCGCATCGCGGTGGCCGCGGACATGGTCCAGAAGCCGCCGAGCGCGACGCCGAGCAGCACGCGGCCGAGCAGGATCGCCGTGAAGCTGGTGGCCGAGGCCACCAGCACGTTGGAGGCCACCAGCAGCAGCGAGAACGCGAGCAGCACGCGGCGGCGATCGATGCCGCGCGTGAGCACGGCCGTCAGCAGGCTCGTGACGAGCGCCACGGCGGCCGTCACGGTCACGGCCTGGCCGGCCGTGCCCTCGCTGATCGACAGGCTTTGCGCGAGCGGCGTGAGCAGGCTGGCGGGCAGGAATTCCGCGGTGACGAGCGCGAACACGCCGAGCGCCATCGCGTAGACGGCGCTCCAGGCGGCGCGCCCGACGGGCGGCACGGTGGCGGAGGGGGCGGGGGTACCGATTTCCATGGGTCAGAGGCTTCCGGTCAGGGTTGGATCGCAGGCCACAGATTACGGATCGGCAAAATGACGGTCTATGACATACAATCCGCGAAACTTGATCGATCGTCCGGAACATCATGCCCGACTGCGCCGCTCACCCTGCCGAATCCGCCCCCGATAATCACGACCTCGTCAGCGAGCTGCTGCTCGGCATGCGCCTGAAGGGCGTGCAGTACCGGCGCATCCACGTCGCGCCGCCGTTCGGCGTGCGCTTCGACAATCCGCCGGGCGGCGCGCAGTTCCACTTCGTCGGGCGCGGCTCGGTGCTGCTGCGCACGGCCACCGGCGAATCGCTCGAGATGCACGCGGGCGACGCCGTGCTGCTGCCGCACGGCGGCGTGCATGCGCTGCTGTCGGCGCCCGACGTGGCCTGCACGGCGATTACCGATTTCGACGTGACCAAGCTGTGCGATTCGATCGCGGCGATCGACGCGATGCACGGCGTCCGACTCGCGAGCGGCGTGGTGCCCGACGACGTGCTGGTGTTCAGCGGCTGGATGGAGCTCGACCTCGGCGGCATGCAGCCGCTGGTGGCCTCGATGCCGGCGCTGATGCACGTGGGCACGCTGCTCGAACGCTATCCGGAGCTGCGCGCGATGCTCGACGCGATGGAGCGCGAATCCTGCGCCGAGCGGGCCGGCTTTGCTGCAGTGCTGGCGCGCCTGGCCGACGTGGTGACGGCCTTCATCGTGCGCGGCTGGGTGGAATGCGGCTGCGGCGACGCGGCCGGCTGGGTGCAGGCGCTGCACGACCCGCGGCTCGGCCGCGCGATCGTGGCGCTGCATCGCGAGCCAGGCCGCAACTGGACCGTGGCCGAGCTCGCGGCCGAGGCCGGCAATTCGCGCTCGGTGTTCGCCGAGCGCTTCCTGGCCGCCACCGGCATGACGCCGGTGCGCTACCTGACCGAGCTGCGCATGCGGCTGGCCGCGCAGTGGATCGCGCGCGATCGCGAGCCGATCGAATCGGTGTCCTACCGGCTCGGCTACGGCTCGCTCGCCGCGTTCAGCCGCGCGTTCAAGCGCACCATCGGCCGCCCGCCCGGCGCGGTGCGTGCACAGGGCGAGAACTTCGCGGGCTGAAGCGGGCGCCGCGATCCATTTCCGCGATCGATCAATCCGATCTGCAGAATGTATTTCCCGTGCGCGTCGCACGCGTCTAGACTCGTCCCTCTGCAAGCAGACATTTCCAGGAGAGACGACTCATGACGCAGTATCTGGCTGATTCGAACCGTTATCAGGACGCGATGCCGTATCGCCGCGTCGGCCGCAGCGGGATGGTGCTGCCGGCAATCTCGCTCGGCCTCTGGCAGAACTTCGGCGGCGTGGACGTGTTCGAGACGGGCCGCGCCATGCTGCGCCGCGCCTTCGACCGCGGCGTCACGCACTTCGATCTCGCCAACAACTACGGCCCGCCGGCCGGCTCGGCCGAGGAAAACTTCTCGCGCTGGCTGGCCGCCGATTTCAGGCCGTATCGCGACGAGCTCGTGATCTCGACCAAGGCCGGCTGGCAGATGTGGCCGGGCCCGTACGGCGGCCCCACCGGCACGCGCAAGCACCTGATCGCG
This sequence comes from Burkholderia sp., assembly GCA_030151225.1. Classification (GTDB taxonomy): domain Bacteria; phylum Pseudomonadota; class Gammaproteobacteria; order Burkholderiales; family Burkholderiaceae; genus Burkholderia. The sequence continues at coordinate 74,928 of JASLEG010000139.1, forward strand.
AGCTGCGAGCAGAGCCTGCGCCGCATGAAGCTCGACTACGTGGACGTGTTCTACTCGCACCGCGTGGACGCGAACACGCCGCTCGACGAAACCATGGGCGCGCTCGCCCAGCTGCATCGCCAGGGCAAGGCGCTGTACGTCGGCATCTCCTCGTATTCGCCCGAGCTCACGCGCGAGGCCGCGAAGATCCTCGAAGCGGAGGGCGTGCCGCTGTTCATCCACCAGCCGAACTACTCGATGCTGAACCGAAGCATCGAGCAGACGCTGCTGCCCGTGCTCGAGGAACTCGGCGTGGGCTGCATCGGCTTCTCGCCACTCGCCCAGGGGCTGCTGACCTCGAAGTATCTGAAGGAGGTGCCGGCGGACGCGCGCGTGACGCGCAGCGGCTCGATGAACACGGGCATGCTCAGCGAGGCGAACCTCGAGCGGATCCGCGCGCTGAACGCGATCGCCGAGCGGCGCGGCCAGTCGCTCGCGCAGATGGCGATCGCCTGGACGCTGCGCGATGCGCGCGTGTCGTCCACGCTGATCGGGGCACGCACGGTGGCGCAGCTCGACGATGCGCTGGACGCCGTCAAGCAACTGTCGTTCACGGCCGAGGAGCTGGCCGAGATCGATCGCCACGCGCAGGACGGCAACGTGGATCTGTGGAAGGTGTCGTCGGGGATCGGCGCACGCTGATCGGGCGGTCAGCGCGCAATGAAGCGCGAGCGGGCGGGGCGACGCGAAGTCGCCCCGCCCGTTTTCATTTGCGTGAAATCCGGTAAACAGCGGCCGGCGGCAGGTTGCGGTAAACGCGGCCCACGCAGCTCGCCTTCAGGCCGAGCTCGTCGAGCGTGCGGCGCGGAATCGGGCATTGGAACCCATAGGTGAACTGAAAGAACGCGCCATCCTCGTTCAGATAGTGGAACGCGCCCTCGAGGATCGCCGCCACCCTGGGCTTCGGCATCGACAGCAGCGGCAGGCCGCTGACCACCGAGGCCACCGAGTGCGGCAGCGCCACGCCGAGCGGCGCGAGGTTGGCGGCGTCGCCGACCACGATCTTCGCGGCCGGGAAGCGCTGCATCAGCAGCGAGGCGAAACGCTGGCTGTTCTCCACCAGGATCAGGTCGCGCTGGGCGAGGCCGCGCCGCAGCAGCGCGCGCGTGAACACGCCGGTGCCGGCGCCGAGTTCGAGCACCGGGCCGTCGCCGCTCGCCACCTCGCGCGTGATCAGGCGGCCGAGCGGCTCGCCGGACGGCGCGATCGCGGACACGTTGAGCGGATTCTCGAACCAGGACCGCAGGAAGAACAGCAGATCGGACGATGCGCTTCGGATTCGCATGTGTCGGGCACCTCGTGGGGATGGGCGCGCGGCCGCGCGGGCCGGTGGCCACGCAGGCGGCGCATGCCTCGGGACGAAGAGGGAACGCGGGTCATGCGCAGGCCGCCCGCGCGTGGCGCGCGGCCCTGCAATGCAGATCGACGGCTAGTGTTGCATCGATTCGCGCCGCGACGCCAGAGCCGACATAGTTCGTTTCAATTTTCCCGGCGGCACGCGGCGGACCTGACGCCGGCGTCAGGCATTCGACACGGCGCGGTCATGCGAGCCTGCGCGGGCTCGCCGGCCATGCGGGGGGCGTCGTGCTGCAAGCCGCGTACCCGGCCCGCGCTCGTGCACCGACCGTCAGGCACCGACCGGCTCGGCCACCACGCGTCGCTCGAGGATCGCCTCGATGTCGCGCTTCGGCGCGTCGCCGAACAGACGCCGGTATTCGCGGCTGAACTGCGTGGCGCTCTCGTAGCCAACCTGGAAGGCCGCGCTCGCGGCGTCGAGCCCGTCGTTGAGCATGAGCCGCCGCGCCTCGTGCAGGCGCAACTGCTTCTGGTACTGGATCGGGCTCATGGTGGTGAGCCGCTGGAAGTGGCGGTGCAGCGTGGAGGCGCCCATGCCGCACAGCGCCGCGAGCTCGGCGACGTTGCACGGCTCGCGGAAATGCGCGCGCAGCCAGTCGATCGCGCGCGTGATGCGCTGTGCCTGGGAGCTCGCCTGCGCGAGCTGGCGCAGGTTCGCGCCCACCGGGCCGGTCAGCAGCAGATAGAGGATCTCGCGATGCACGAGCCTGGCGAGCACGGCCGCGTCGCGCGGGCGGTGCAGCAGCGCCACGAGCCGCGCCAGCGCATCGAGCAGTTCCACCGACAGCGGCTGGATCGCGAAGCCCGGTGCGGTGGCGATGCCGCCCGCGTCGGCCGCGTCGATCTCGGCCAGCACCTCGTGCAGCGCGCCGGTGTCGAGCCGGATCTGCAGCGCGAGGTAGGGCGTGTCGGGGCTCGCGTCGGGCACCTCGATCACGGTGGGCAGGCCGATCGAGGTCAGCAGGAAATGCTCGTGATCGTAGGTGTGGCGCGTGTCGTCCACGTACACGTGCTTGCGGCCCGCCACGCAGATGCACACGCTCGGCTCGTACAGGTAGGCGTGCGCCGGAATCGGCTCGGTGATCTTGCCGGCCGCGAGGCCCGGCACGCAGGTCGAGCCGGGCGGATCGCGATCGGGCAGGGCGGCGATCGTGGCGGCGATGTCGAGGCGCAGCCGGTCGGCGCGCTGGCGGTGCGTTTCGGGCGTCATGCGGGCGATCATACGCGTGTCGCCGACGGCGCGCCGAAGCCCCGCGAGGGGCCTCGGCCGGGGTGCTCAGGCGCCGACGGCCGCGCCCGCGCGCTCGGTGCGCGCCCAGGCCACGAAGGCGCCCACGGCCAGGATCGTCAGGCACACGATCGGCACGATCATCGGCCCGAACGCGGTGCCCGTGAGCTTGCCCGCGAGCGGCATCAGGTTCTGGCTGAAGAAGCCGCCGAGGTTGCCGATCGAGTTGATCGCGGCCACGCTGGCGGCGGCGCGCGCGCCGGTGAAGTAGCGCGGCGGCATCGACCAGAAGCACGGATAGATCAGCGGAATGCAGGCGCCGCCGAGCACCAGCGCCACGAAGCGCAGCGGCGTGGTGGGCAGTACCAGACTCAGCACGAAGCCGACCGCGCCCACCAGCGCCACGATGCCGACCGTGCGCAGCAGGCTCCTGGCGCGCTTGAGCCTGGGCGGCAGCCAGATCAGCAGCACCACCGCGAGCGCCCACGGCAGCATGCTGAGCAGGCCGTTGGTACTGCTCGACACCCCGAAGGTCTTCACGAGCGTCGGCAGCCAGTAGGTCACGCCGTACAGCGAGGTGGACATCATCATGTAGGTGGCCGCGAACAGCAGCACGCGCGGATCCACGAAGGCCTTCCACGGCTGCGAGTGCTCGGCGTGCGGCGGGGCCTCGCGCTCGAGCGCGGCGGCCACCACCTGCTTCTCGTCTTCCGACAGGAAGCGCGCCTCGCGATACGAGGTGGGCAGCAGGCGGAACACCAGGATGCCGACCACCACGGCCGGCAGGCCCGTGGCGATGAACACCCACTGCCAGCCGGCCAGGCCGCCGATGCCCGACAGGCTCAGCAGCCAGCCGCCCACCAGCGAGCCGAGCATGTTGGCCAGCGCGCTGCCGAGCGTGAAGATGCCGAGCACGCGGGCGCGGTAGCTCTGCGGGAACCACAGCGTGAGGTAGTAGATCACGCCGGGGTAGAAGCCCGCCTCGGCGATGCCGAGCACGAAGCGCAGGCCGCAGAACACCGGCATCGAGGTCGTGAAGCCCATCGCCACGGTGATCAGCCCCCAGGTCAGCATGATCCGCGCGAGCCACACGCGCGCGCCGAACTTGTGCAGCGCGAGCGTGCTCGGCACCTCGAACAGCAGGTAGCCGATGAAGAACAGCGAGGAGGCCAGGCCGAACGCGGCCTCGCTCATGTTCAGGCTGTGCACCATCTGCAGCTTGGCGAAGCCCACGTTCTGGCGGTCGATGAACGAGATCAGGAACATCACCACGAGGATCGGCATGAGCCGCCACGCGATCTTCGACATGATGCGCGGCTCGTCGCCGGCCACGGCAAGGGGAGGGGAAGCAAGGGTCACGCTGAACTCCTGTGTGAAGCGGTTTCCGGAATCGGTTGCCGGCCATGCGGCTCGGCTCGGCTCAGCGCGCGCGGAACGCGTCGAGCTGCGCCGTGAACATCTCCTGCCAGCTGCGCGGCCGGGTCTTGATGGTGCCCACGCCGTGCAGGAAATCGACGTATTCCATGAGCCGTTCGGGCATCACCGAGAAGCGCGTCTCGGGCATGCCGATCATGGCCGCGACGTCGTCGGCCGAGATCCGCAGGCTCGAGGCCGACACGTAGATCGCGGCGGCCTCGCGCGGCTGCGCGGCGATCAGGCGGTTGGCCTCGTCGAGCGCGCCGATGAAGGCCGCGGCCAGCCCCGGCTCGGCGTCCACCAGGCTCTTCGGCGCGAACACCACGTCGAGCGTCAGCGTGCCGAGCACCTGTGCTGCATCCACCACGCGATGGATGCCGGGCTGGCGCAGCTCGAGCGTCGAGAACGGCGGCGACGCGAAATGCGCGGTGATGCCGCCCTCGCGCCGGATCAGCGCGTCCATCGCCTGCGGATGCGAGAGGTTCACCGTGATCGGATCGAGCTGCGCGAAGTGCGCGAGGCCGAGCGTCTGCGCGGCGATCATCTGCAGGATCACGGCGGCCAGCGAGGTGTGGATGCCGGGCACGGCGATCCGGTCGGCCGGCGTGAAATCGGCGAGCGCGCGGATGCGCGGCTGGTTGGTGTTCAGCGCGAGCGAGGTGGACGACAGCGCGCTGATGCCGATCACCTCCACGTTCGGAATGCCGCGCGAGCGCGCCCACAGCTCGATGAAGCCCGGTGCGCCGGCGCCGGCGAAGTCGAGCGTGCCGGCCATCATCGCGTCGTTGACCGAATTGCCGCCGTCGAGCAGCACCCATTCCGCGTCCACGCGATCGAGCCCGCGCCGCGCCACGTGTGCCTCGAACAGGCGCTGGCGTTCCATCACGAGCAGCGGCAGGTAGAGCACGCCGTAGCCCTTGGACATGCGCACGGTGCGCCGGCGCGCGAACGGGAAGGCCCGCGCGACGCGCGGTGCGCCGGCCAGCGCCGCGGTGGCGGCGGCCGTGGCAAGACCGGCGGCGAGCATCGCGCGCCGGCCCGGCGAGCGTGGGTTCATCGCGCGGTCTCCTTCGGCGGGCCGTGGCGGCCCCTTTACGAACTGGCTTGGAGCTTAGCGGGCGAACCTGAGAAAATGCTGAGATCCGTCCCTCGGGATTACCCTTAACCCTTCATTTCGGCAGGCTCCGACATGCGCATTCTGGTGGTCGAGGACGACGCCGAGATCGGCGAGGCGATCGGCGCGCGCCTCGTGCGGCTCGGCCACGCGGTGGACCTCGAACGCGACGGCGCCGCGGCCAGCAGCCTGCTCGGTGTCGAGCGCTTCGACCTGGTGGTGCTCGACGTGATGCTGCCGTCGCTCGACGGCTTCTCGGTGCTGAGCCGGCTGCGCACGGCGGGCACCACCACGCCGGTGCTGCTCGTCACGGCGCGCTCGGCGATCGACGACCGCGTGAGCGGCCTGGGCCTTGGCGCCGACGACTACCTCGTCAAGCCCTTCGACTACCGCGAGCTCGACGCGCGCGTGCAGGCGCTGCTGCGTCGCAACAGCGGCCATGCGAGCGACGTGCTGCGCTTCGGCGGCCTGGCGATCGACCGCAGCAGCCGGCTCGCGGAGCTCGACGGCCAGCCGCTCGCGCTGTCGCGCCAGGAATTCGCGCTGCTCGAGATCCTCGCGAGCCGGCCGCAGCGCGTGTTCTCGAAGGACGAGTTGCTGAACCAGTTGTTCAGCTTCGGCCGCGAGCCGTCCGCCAATGCGGTCGAACAATACGTGACGCGGGTGCGCCGCAAGCTGCAGGGCAGCGACGTGGAGATCCGCACCGCGCGCGGCATGGGTTACCAGCTTGCGACGCGCTGACTGGTTTCCGAAGACGCTGTTCGGCCGCACGCTGCTGTTCATCGCGTGCGTGGTGGTGTCGGGCGCGGCCGCGCTCGCGCTGATCACGCGCTACTACGCGGGCGTGGCCGCCGAGCGCGCCTACGATCAGCTGCTGTCGGGCGCGGCGATCCAGGTGGCCGAGAACCTCTACGTGCAGGGCGGCGTGCTCGCGCTCAATCCGCCGGTGGCCGCGCTCTCCACGCTGTCGCGCTACGACCTCGTGTACTACCGCGTGGTGGATTCGCGCGGCGTGGTGGTGGCCGGCTACGGCGATCTGCCCGATGCGGCCGGCGTGGATCTCGCGCGCCACGGCACGCAGTTCGCCACGCGCCGTTACCAGGGCCGGCCGGTGCGGGTGGCCACCATCGCGCGCGACATGCCCGAGGAGCGCGTGCCGGGCTGGGCGCTCGTCACCGTGGCGCAGACCACCCACGCACGCGAGCAGCTGACCAACGACATGAGCTTCAAGGTGTGGACGCTGATCGGGCTGATGACGGCGCTCGCGATCGGCGCGAGCGCGCTGGCGATCCGGCGCGGGCTCTCGCCGCTCGCGCAGATCGAGGCGATCATCGCCGCGCGCGATCCGGCCGACCTGCGGCCGGTGGCGATCGACACGCCGAGCGAGATCGCCGCCATCATCGGCGCGATCAACGGCCTGATGCGGCGCCTGGCCGAGCGCGTGGCCACCATGCAGCGCTTCATCGCCGACGCGGCGCACCAGATGCGCACGCCGCTCGCGCGGCTCGACGCGCAGATCGAGATGCTCAGCAACGAGCGCGACGCCGCGCGCCAGCGCACGCGGCTCGACACGCTGCGCGCGACCTGCTCCGACGTCGGGCGCCTGACCGGGCAGCTGCTCAATCACGCGATGGTGATCCATCGCACCGAGGTCGTGCCGCTGCAGCCGGTGGATCTCGTCGCGCTGGCCAAGGAGGTGCTGGGCCGCACGATTCCGCTGGCCGACGAGCGCGACGTGCAGGTGTCGCTCGAGGTGCGCACGGCGGCGGTCATCATCGACGGCGACCCGATCAGCCTGCAGGAGGCGCTCTCCAACGTGCTGCACAACGCGCTGCATCACGGCAGCGCGAGCCGCATCGAGGTGCGGATCGACGGCACGCCCGGGCGCGTCGCGCTGAGCGTGCACGACGACGGCGCCGGCATCGCGCGCGAGCACTGGGAGGCCGTGCTGCGTCCGTTCGTGCGGCTCGACGGCTCGGGCGCGCGGCGTCGCGACGGCTCGGGCCTGGGCCTCGCGATCGTGAAGGAGGTGATGGACGCGCACGGCGGGCAGGTGTCGTTCGCCTTCGTGCCCGACGGCGGGTTCGCGGTGACGCTGGCGTTTGCGCGCAGCGCGGCGAGCGCGGTGGCCTGAAACGAAAAAGGCCGGGCCCCGATGATTCCGGAGCCCGGCCCTGGCGTCGATCGCCCGTGGCGATCGACGTGATGTCGCTCAGTTCGTCGACAGCGTCAGCGCGTTGGTCAGGTCGCCCATCGCCGTGCTGCCGTTCTTCACGAGCGCGTCGTCACGCTGCTTGATGCCGGCCAGCGTCGGCAGGCTGTAGCGGCGCGTGATGAAGCGCAGGATCGAGGCCGTGTCGTATTGCGTGTGGTCCACGTAGCCCCGCTTCGAGAACGGCGAGACGATCAGCGCCGGAATCCGCGTGCCCGGGCCCCAGCGGTCGCCCTTCGGCGGCGCGACGTGATCCCAGAAGCCGCCGTTTTCGTCGTACGTCACGATCACGACCATGTTGTTCCACTGCGGGCTCTTCTGCAGATGCGAGATCACGTCGGCGATGTGCGTGTCGCCCGAGCTCACGTCCGTGTAGCCGGCGTGCTCGTTCAGGTTGCCCTGCGGCTTGTAGAACGACACCTGCGGCAGCGTGCCCGCGTCGATCGCCTTGATGAACTCCGTGCCGTTGATGCCGCCGTCGAGCACGTGCTGCGCGCGCGCCGGGGTGCCCGGGGCCAGGTTCCTGAAGTAGTTGAACGGCTGGTGGTGGTACTGGAAGTTCGCCTTGGCGAGCGTCGTGCCGTCGGCGGCCGCCGCCGGCGTGGTGCCCTGCGAGTTGCTCAGTGCCGCGCCGAACGCGCCGCCGTACCAGGCCCAGGACACGTTCGCGGTGCTCAGCAGGTCGCCGATGTTGGTGGCGGTCTGCGGCGGCAGCGTGGTGGCCACGCTCGGGTCGGCCAGCGTCGAATCGCTGCTCGGCGCCTTGTTGCCGCTCGGCTGATACGGCGGCTGCATCGTGTTGACCGCGTAGAAGTCCGGCGTCAGGTTGCCCGAGTTCAGGAACTTCGGTGCGCCGTTCAGCGCCGAGGCCGGCGAGCTGGTGCTGTCCACCGTCAGCGACACGCCGTCGGCGTTCACCGTCGAGATCGACTTCGAGGCCACGCTCGTGTCGGCGTTCGGGTAGTACGGCGCGCAGGCGCACACGAGGTACTGGTGGTTCAGGAAGGAGCCACCGAACGCGCCCATGAAGAAGTTGTCGGCCAGCGTGTATTGCTGGGCGATCTTCCAGAGCGGCAGCTTGCTCGAATCGGTGTTGTAGTGGCCCATCACGAGGCCGCCCGAATCCGCCCACGCGGCGAACATGTTGTTCTTGCCGCCGTTGATCTGCATCTGGTTCTCGTAGAACCGGTGGTACAGGTCGCGCGTCGTGACGCCGAGGCCCGTGTTGAAGCCGGCCGGATCGTCGATCGCGAAGGGCTGGTTCGGCAGGTTGGCCGTCATCGCTTCCGTCACGGCCGGCGTCACGCCCGAGGCGGTCAGGCCGCCCCAGATCTTCGGCAGCGTGGCGAGCACCGAGCCGTCACGGTCGAGCTGCACCGCGTCGGCGGCCTTCACGTTGGCCGTGCCGTTGGCGCCGGGGAACGCGCCGTACAGGTTGTCGAAGCTGCGGTTTTCCGCGTAGATCACGACGATGTTCTTCACCGACGCCAGCGTCTGCGCGGCGGGCGTGGTGGTGCCGGTCGAAGCGGCCGGCGCCGTCGTGACGTCGTCGCCGCCGCAGCCGCCGAGGAAGGCAGCCGCTGCGATCGCAATGGGCGAAACGCGGTGGAGGGTTTTTTTCATGAGTGGCTCTCTTGTCGCACATGTACCGTAGGAGCCGGCACACCTTCGTACGACGAATGACAGCCGGCCGAACGGATTATGTAAGCAGGATTTGACAGTGAAATGTAGTGCAGCCTTCGTTTGTCTTACTGTGCGCCGTCACGCCATTGACATTTGACTGACATACGCTCGCGCCTTTCTTTCTTGCCTTTCGAAACGTCATGCGCAGCCTGTCAGAAGCCATCCTTCGGCCCCGGCCGACCCGCAACCGGATCGCGGCGCGCGCGGCCGCGGCGGTGTCGATCACCTCGATCGCGCTGGCGAGCCTGCTGGCCGGCTGCGATTCGCGCGCACCGGGCGCACAGGCCACGCAGGCGGCGTCCACGGTTTCGGCGCCGGTCGCCCAGGCGGCGAAGCCGGCCAGCGACGCGATCGTGGTGGCGAACCAGCCGCAGACGCGCGCGCAGGTGTATGCGGCCGTCAAGAAGATGACAGGTCTGGGTAAGCAGATGTTTTTCGATCCGGCGCTCTCGGGTTCCGGGAAGCTTGCATGTGCGTCGTGCCACAGCGCCGAGCATGCTTTCGGTTCGCCTAACGCGTTGTCGGTGCAACTGGGCGGCGACGACATGCATCAGGAAGGCTTCCGCGCGGTGCCCACGCTGATGTATCTGCAGAAGGTGCCGCCGTTCACGAAGCACTTCCACGATTCGGACGAGGAGGGCGACGAGAGCGTGGACGCGGGCCCCACCGGCGGCCTGACCTGGGACGGGCGCGTGGATCGCGGCGAGCAGCAGGCGCGCATTCCGCTCACCACGAAGTTCGAGATGAACAGCACGCCGCAGAAGGTGGCGCAGGCCGTGCGCGCCGCGCCGTATCTGGTCGACTTTCGCGCGACCTTCGGCGACAAGGTGCTGGCCGACGATCAGGCCACCTTCGAGGCCGTGCTGCAGGCGCTCGGCACCTACGAGCAGACGCCCGAGGTGTTCACGCCCTACACCAGCAAGTACGACGCCTTCCTCGATCACAAGGCCACGCTGACGGCGGCCGAGAGGCGCGGCCTGCAGCTGTTCAACGACGAGAGCAAGGGCAATTGCGCGAGCTGCCACATCAGTCAGCGCGCGCTCGACGGCACGCCGCCGCAGTTCAGCGATTTCGGCCTGATCGCGCTGGGCGTGCCGCGCAACCGCAACCTCGTGGTGAACCGCGATCCGAAGTTCTTCGATCTCGGCGCGTGCGGGCCGGAGCGGCAGGACCTGAAGGGCGTGGACGAGTATTGCGGGATCTTCCGCACGCCCACGCTGCGCAACGTCGCGCTGAAGAAGACCTTCTTCCACAACGGCATCTATCACACGCTCGAGGACGTGCTGCGCTTCTACGTGCAGCGCGACACGAACCCGGAGAGGTTCTACCCGGTGAAGCACGGCGTGGTGCAGAAGTTCGACGATCTGCCGAAGCGCTACCGGGCCAACATCAACACGGATCCGCCGTTCGACCGCAAGAAGGGCGACAAGCCCGCGCTGAACGAGGCCGAGATCCAGGACGTGATCGCCTTTCTCGGTACGCTCACGGACGGGTACGAGGCGCAGCCGCAGAAGGAGAAGGTCGCGGCGCGCTGAGGCCGGCCGCGCGCCGGTGCGGGCGGGGCAGCATGCTATGCTCGACGACGGGGCGCGCCTGGCGCGCCCCGTTCCGTTTCTGCGTCCGCCCTTGCCACGGAGTTCAGCCGATGTCGGTATCCGTTTCCTCGTCGCGTTCGCTGTCCTGCGGCGTCGTGCTGCTCGATCCCGATGGTCGCGTGTTGCTTGCGCACGCAACCGAAACCACGCACTGGGACATTCCGAAGGGCGCCCGCGACGAAGGCGAGGCCGAGCGCGATGCGGCACTGCGCGAACTGGTGGAGGAAACCGGCATCGTGCTCGCGCCCGAGCGGCTGATCGATCTGGGGCGCTTCGTCTATCGCAACGACAAGGATCTGTATCTGTTCGCGGCGCGCCTCGCCGGGGCCGAGACGGATCTGGCCGCCTGCGTGTGCACCTCGATGTTTCCGAGCCGGGCCACCGGGAATTCGATTCCGGAGATGGATGCGTTCCGCTGGGTCGAGGTGAGCGAGGTGGCGTGCTACGCGAGCCGCAGCCTGGCGAAGGTGTTCGCCACCACCTTGTCGCTGGTGGAGCTGCACCGGCGACTGCCGGGCTGAGCGGGCTGAGTGGGTATCACGCCCGCGTTTTCAGATAGCGGCCCGGCGTTTCGCCGAATACCTTGCGGAACATCGCCACGAAATTGCTGGCGTTCTCGTAGCCGAGCCCGTCGGCCACGTCCTGCACCGTCGCGCCGCGCGCCATCCACTGCAGGGCCAGCAGCAGATCGAGCTGCCGCCGCCAGCGCCCGAAACTCATGCCGGTTTCCCGCGCCACCAGCCGCGACAGCGTGCGCGGGCTGATCGCCATGCGCTGCGCCCAGGACTCGATGCTCTCGGCTGCCGACGGGTTCGCCATGATCCACTCCACCAGCTTGCGCAGCCGCTTGTCGGCGGGCAGCGGCAGGTGGATCTGCCCAGGCTGCGCGAGCGCCATCTCGTCGAGCAGGAGCGCCGTGAGCCGCGAGGCCATGCCGCCCTCGTCGTAGCGCATCGGCAGCGCCGCCGAGCGGATCACCAGCTCGCGCAGCAGCGGCGTGGTGCCCAACGTGCAGCAGTCGCGCGGCAGCGCCGCGCCCACCTCGGGATCGACGTACACCACGTAGCACTCGATCGTGCCGGCCGATTCCATGCGGTGCTGCATGCCGCCCGGCACCCAGATGGCGCTGCCCGGCGGCACCAGCCAGAAGCCGCCGGCCACCTCGCAGGTCAGCACGCCGCGCATCCAGAGCAGGAACTGCCCCTTGCGGTGATGGTGGAAATCCGCCTCCCTGGCCGCCTCGCGGCCACGCTCGACGCTGGCCGAAGCCATGTCCAGGCCCGCCGCGCCGACCGTGATCACCGGCCTCGGCACGAGGTCGGGATCTTCCCAATCGATGGTGGATGCGTCGTTGAAGATCGGCATCGCGCCACTTTACGGGATCCGGGGGCGAGGTGGCAAGAATTCACCATACAGTGGCAAGTTTCGCGATTGTGACCCTGGGATGCCGTCGTTAGCATCCGTGTGAACCTGAACAACGAGAGCGAACACGATGCAACGAGCGAACAGGATCCTGATCTGCGGCGGCGGCATCGCCGGGCCAGCCTGTGCCTGGTGGCTGAGCCGGCACGGCTTTTCGGTGGTCGTCGCGGAAAAGGCGTCGGCCTTGCGCGAAGGCGGGCAGAACGTCGACGTGAAGGGCGCCGGGCAGCAGGTCATCGACCGGATGGGGCTGACGGCGCGGATCGACGCGTGCGACACGCGCGAATGCGGGCAGAAGTGGTTCGATGCGGCCGGCAAGGTGGTGGCCACGTTTCCGAAGGGCGCCTTCGGCGGCCTGACCAGCGATTTCGAGATCCTGCGCGGCGACTTCGCGCGGGTGCTGTTCGACGCCACGCGCGAGACCTGCGAATACCGGTTCGGTACGTCCGTCGTCGGGCTGGACGAAGGCGGGGACGGCGTGCGCGCCACCTTCGCCGACGGCTCGGCCGAGACCTTCGAGATGGTGATCGGCGCCGACGGCGTGAACTCGTCCACGCGGGCGCTGGTGCTGGCCGAGCAGACGCGCATGCGCTACCTCGGTGCGTACATGGCGTTCTTCAGGATTCCTCGACGCCCGGAAGACGACTTCTGGGCCTGCTCGGTGAACGGAGTCGGCGGCACCATGATCCATCTCCGGCCCGGCGGCCCGACCGACACCACGGTGCTGATCACTTTTCCGGCCGCGGAGCACGATCCGTCGGCGCGCTCGCGGCGCGACATGCTGCGCGCGGCGCTGACGGGGCGAGGCACGCTGGCCGAGCGGATCGCGGGCGAGCTCGACGGCGTGCAGGATGTCTACTTCGGACCGATGAGCCAGGTGCAGGCCTCGGCCTGGTCGAAGGGGCGGGTGGTGCTGCTCGGCGACGCCGCCCATTGCCCGACGCCGTTCACGGGCAAGGGCACCGCGCTGGCGCTGGTGGGGGCCTACGTGCTGGCCGGCGAGATCAAGCGCTGCGCGACGCACGGCGAGGCGTTCGCGCGCTACGAGCAAGTGCTGAGGCCTTATGTCGAGCAGGCGCAGCAGCAGTTGAGCCCGCGGCTGATTCGGCTCATGCACGTGAGGACGCGCTTCGGCATCGCCGTCGCGCGGGGCTTGCTGCGCGGCTTAGGCAGCCAGCCGGTGCAGGCGCTGTTGACGCCGGGCGCGGCGAGGCGCGCCCGGCAGGTCGAGGAGGATTTCGTGCTGCCGAGTTATTGAGCGCGGCGGTGACGGCAAGGCAACAAAAAACCCGGCCAGGGCCGGGTTTTTCAAATCGACGGCTGCCGCCGCTTACTTCCCACCCCAACTATCGCGCAGGGCCACGATCCGGTTGAACACCGGCTTGCCCGGCTGCGAATCGTATCGGTCGGCCACGAAGTACCCATGCCGTTCGAACTGATACCGCGCCTCGGCCGTCGCATTTTCCGCACCGGCTTCCAGATACGCATTCACCACCTTCTTCGAATCCGGATTCAGCGCCTGCAGATAGTCGGCGCCGCCCGCATCCGGATGCGCCTCGCGGAACAGCCGGTCGTAGATCCGCACCTCGGCCGGCACCGCGTGCGCCGCGCTGACCCAGTGGATGTTGCCCTTGACCTTGTAGTTGTTCGCGCCTTCGGTGCCCGACTTGCTGTCCGGGAAGTAGTTGCAGTGCACGGCCGTCACGTTGCCGTCCGCATCCTTGTCGAAGCCCGTGCACTCGATCACGAAGCCGTAACGCAGCCGCACCTTGTTGCCCGGGAACAGGCGGAAATAGCCCTTCGGCGGCACTTCCTGGAAGTCCTCGCGCTCGATCCACAGCTCGCGCGACAACTCGAAGTTGCGCACGCCCCGATCCGGATGATGCGGATGCACGGGGGCCGTGCACGGCTCGCTCCGGCCTTCCGGATAGTTGTCGATCACCAGCTTGAGCGGGTCGAGCACGGCCACCGTGCGCGGCACCTTCTCGTCCAGATCCTCGCGCAGCGCGCCCTCGAGCACGCCCATGTCGATCCACGAATCCACCTTGGTCACGCCGATCCGCTCGCAGAACAGATGCAGGCTCTCCGGCGTGAAGCCGCGCCGGCGGATGCCGACGATGGTGGGCATGCGCGGGTCGTCCCAGCCGTCCACGTGGTTTTCCGTCACGAGCTGCAGCAGCTTGCGCTTGCTGGTGATCGCGTAGGTGAGGTTCAGGCGCGAGAACTCGATCTGTTGCGGCAGCGGGCGCGTGAACTGGCCGGCGTCGGCCAGCTCGTTGAGCACCCAGTCGTACAGCGGGCGGTGATCCTCGAATTCGAGCGTGCACAGCGAATGCGTGATGCTCTCGAGCGCGTCCGAGATGCAGTGCGTGTAGTCGTACATCGGATAGATGCACCACGTGTCGCCCGTGCGGTAGTGATGCGCGTAGCGGATCCGGTAGATCACGGGGTCGCGCATGTTGAAGTTCGGCGAGGCCATGTCGATCTTCGCGCGCAGCACGTGCTCGCCCTCGGCGAACTCGCCGGCCTTCATGCGACGGAACAGGTCGAGGTTCTCCTCGACGCTGCGCTCGCGAAACGGCGACGGCGTGCCCGGCTCGGTGGCCGAGCCGCGGTTCGTGCGCATCTGCTCGGCGCTCTGGCTGTCCACGTAGGCGCGGCCGCGCTGGATCAGCAGCTCGGCGAATTCGTAGAGCTTGTCGTAGTAGTCGCTCGCGAAATACTGGTGGTCGCGGCCATCCTTCTTCCAGTCGAAGCCGAGCCATTCCACGGCGTCGATGATCGAGTTCACGTACTCGACGCTTTCCTTTTCCGGATTCGTGTCGTCGAAGCGCAGGTGGCACACGCCACCGTAGTCGCGCGCCACGCCGAAGTTCAGCACGATGCTCTTGGCATGGCCGATGTGCAGATAGCCGTTCGGCTCGGGCGGGAAGCGCGTCTCGACGCGGCCGCCCCACTTGCCCGAGCGGTTGTCGTCGTCGATGGTGTTGCGAATGAAGTTGGATGCCGCGGGGGCGTCGTTGCGTTCGGTGCTCATGCGGAAGACGGGAAGTAGTGGGGCGCACGCCGGCGGCCGCGCCTGGAAACCGTCGATTCTACCTGAGCCGGGCACGGGATGAGGCGGGCGGCCCCCGCCGTGCCTGCTGCGTGGCCGCCGCGCGGGCGCGCTGTATCAGTCCTTATCAGTCGTAACGGGACGTAAATCGCTTTGCCCGGCGAGGTAGCCGTTTCCTATGATCGCACTACCGGTTCTGAGCCATGTGAGCCGAGACAAGGGGAATCAATATGAACAAATCCATGAAAACCACGCACTTTCTGGTCCGCGCCGCCGTCATCACGCTCGTCGTCACCAACCTCGGCGCCTGCGCCATGACGCGTACCCAACGCAATGCCGGTATCGGCGCCGCCGCCGGGGGCGCGCTCGGCTACCTCGTCACGGGCGGCCCGATCGGCACCGTGGCCGGCGCGGCGGCCGGCGGCATCGTCGGCGCGAACGTGCATCGCTGATCGGCCCGCGCCGCGCGCACGCACCTCATTCAACCTGTTTCATGGTCCGGCCTCGTGCCGGGCCGAACGGCTTCCGGCCCGAACGGCGGAAGCCGCCGCCTCGCCGGCGACGGCGGGGCAGGCAGACGGCAACGTCGAACCGCAGCAACAGGCATCAGGGAGAACACCGGCGTCGAACGAGGCCGGAACACGACACGACGCCGCGGGAGCGGACGGCCATCGGGCCGCTCGCTCACCGCCGGCGCGGCGCCGGGACACGCGGGGAGCGTGTCCCGGCGTTTTTATGTGCGCGCGCAAGCCGCGACGGCGGGCGCCTACACCGCGCCTTTCGCGCGCAGCGCGGCGATCGCGTCGGCGTCGTAGCCGAGCAGCTCGGCTAGCACGGCATCGGTGTGTTCGCCGAGCGTCGGCGGCGCGGTGCGCGCCTCGGGCGGCGTGGCGCTCATCTTCACCGGGTTGCGCACCAGCCGCACCGGGTTGCCGCTCGGATGCGGCAGCTCCACCTGCAGGCCGCGCGCCTGCACCTGCTCGTTCTCGAACACCTCGCCCAGATCGTTGATCGGCCCGCATGGCACGCCGGCCGCCTCCAGCGCGGCGATCCAGTGCGCCTTGTCGTGTGCGCGCGTCATCTCGGCCAGGATCGGCACGAGGATCGGGCGATGGCGCACGCGCTGCGGATTGGTGGCGAAGCGTGCGTCCTCGGCCAGCTCGGGCCGCCCGCCGGCCTCCACGAACTTGCGGAACTGGCCGTCGTTGCCCACCGCCACGATGATCCAGCCGTCGCGGGTCTGGAAGGTCTGGTACGGCACGATGTTCGGGTGCGCGTTGCCCCAGCGCGTGGGCGGCTGGCCGCTCGCGAGGAAGTTGGTGTTCATGTTGGCGAGCAGCGCCACCTGCACGTCGAGCAGCGCCATGTCGATGTACTGGCCTTCGCCGGTGCGGTCGCGATGGGTCAGCGCGGCGAGGATCGCCACGGCCGAATAGAGGCCGGTGGCCAGATCCGCGATCGCCACGCCGGCCTTCTGCGGGCCGCCGCCGGGCTCGCCGGTGATGCTCATGAAGCCGCCCAGGCCCTGGATGATGAAGTCGTAGCCGGCGCGGTGCGCGTAGGGGCCGGTCTGGCCGAAGCCGGTGACCGAGCAGTACACGAGGTCGGGCTTCACCGCGCGCAGCGCGTCGTAGTCGAGGCCGTATTTCTTCAGCTGGCCGGCCTTGTAGTTCTCGATCACCACGTCGCTCTGCGCGGCCAGCTCGCGGATCACGCGCTGGCCCTCGGGCGAGGCGATGTCCACCGTCACCGAGCGCTTGTTGCGGTTCGCGGCCAGGTAGTAGGCGGCCTCGCGCGTGTCGGCGCCGTTCGCGTCGCGGTGGTACGGGGGGCCCCAGTGGCGCGTGTCGTCGCCGTTGCCGGGGCGCTCGATCTTGATCACGTCGGCGCCGAAATCGGCCAGCGTCTGCGCGCACCAAGGGCCGGCGAGCACGCGGCTCAGGTCGAGTACGCGAATATGACTCAGTGCTCCCATCTGCTGTCTGTCTCCCTCGAAGCGGATCGCGCCCCGGGCCGGCGCGGCCGGGCGGCGGACGCTGCATCTTAAAGCGAATCGGGGGCCGGCGGCGCGGCGGGGTGGTCCGCGCCGCGCCGCCACGGGCGCGGCGGCCCCGCCGGCGGGTCGCGATCCCGTATAATCGATCGTTTCAGAAACCAGCCGCCGCGCGCCCGATTCGCGGCACGCGGCGCCGATAGCCACAGAGCCTGTCTGGCAGGACCGTTCCCGCACGCTATGAAAGCCGCCGAAATCCGCGAGAAATTCCTCAAGTTCTTCGAATCGAAGGGCCACACGATCGTCCGTTCGTCGAGCCTCGTTCCGGGCAACGACCCGACGCTGCTGTTCACCAATTCGGGCATGGTGCAGTTCAAGGACGTGTTCCTCGGCACCGAATCGCGCCCGTACTCGCGCGCGACCACCTCGCAGCGCAGCGTGCGCGCGGGCGGCAAGCACAACGATCTCGAGAACGTCGGCTACACCGCGCGCCACCACACGTTCTTCGAGATGCTCGGCAATTTCTCGTTCGGCGACTACTTCAAGCACGACGCGATCCACTACAGCTGGGAGCTGCTGACGAGCGTCTACGGCCTGCCGAAGGACAAGCTCTGGGTGACCGTCTACCACGACGACGACGAGGCCTACGACATCTGGGCCAAGGACGTGGGCGTGCCCGCCGAGCGCATCATCCGCATCGGCGACAACAAGGGCGCGCGCTACGCGTCGGACAACTTCTGGCAGATGGGCGACACCGGCCCGTGCGGCCCGTGCTCGGAAATCTTCTACGACCACGGCCCGGACGTGTGGGGCGGCCCGCCGGGCTCGCCCGAGGAAGACGGCGACCGCTACATCGAGATCTGGAATCTCGTGTTCATGCAGTTCAACCGCGACGCGCAGGGCAACATGACCCGCCTGCCGAAGCCGTCGATCGACACCGGCATGGGCCTCGAGCGGATCGCCGCGGTGCTGCAGCACGTGCACAGCAACTACGAGATCGACCTGTTCCAGAACCTGATCAAGGCCGCCGCGCGCGAAACCGGCGTGGCCGACCTCGCGAACAACTCGCTGAAGGTGATCGCCGATCACATCCGCGCGTGCTCGTTCCTGATCGTGGACGGCGTGATCCCCGGCAACGAAGGCCGCGGCTACGTGCTGCGCCGCATCGTGCGCCGCGCGATCCGCCACGGCTACAAGCTCGGCCGCAAGGGCGCGTTCTTCCACAAGCTGGTGGCCGACCTGGTGGCCGAGATGGGCGGCGCCTATCCGGAGCTGAAGGAGGCCGAGGGCCGCGTGACCGACGTGCTGCGCCAGGAAGAGGAGCGCTTCCTCGAGACCATCGAGCACGGCATGAGCATCCTCGACGCGGCGCTGGCCGAGCTCGAGGCGAAGGGCGGCAAGGTGCTCGACGGCGAACTCGCGTTCAAGCTGCACGACACCTACGGCTTCCCGCTGGATCTGACGGCCGACGTGTGCCGCGAGCGCGAAGTCACGGTGGACGAAGCCGCCTTCGACGACGCGATGACGCGCCAGCGCGAACAGGCGCGCGCGGCCGGCAAGTTCAAGGCCACGCAGGGCCTCGAATACTCGGGCGCGAAGACCACCTTCCACGGCTATGAAGACGTCGCGTTCGACGACGCCAAGGTCGTGGCGCTGTACGTGGGCGGCGCCTCGGTGGCCGAGGCGAAGGCCGGCGAGCAGGCCGTGGTGGTGCTCGATCACACGCCGTTCTACGCGGAATCGGGCGGTCAGGTGGGCGATCGGGGCGTGCTCGCGAACGCCGCCGTGCGCTTCGCCGTGGAAGACACGCTGAAGGTGCAGGCCGACGTGGTGGGCCATCACGGCACGCTCGAGCAGGGCACGCTGAAGGTGGGCGACATGCTGCGCGCCGAGATCGACGTGGTGCGCCGCACCCGCACGCAGCGCAATCACTCGGCCACCCACCTGATGCACAAGGCGCTGCGCGAAGTGCTCGGCAGCCACGTGCAGCAGAAGGGCTCGCTGGTCGACGCGGACAAGACGCGCTTCGACTTCGCGCACAACGCACCGCTCACCGACGACGAGATCCGCCGCGTCGAGGCGATCGTCAACGCGGAAGTCCTGGCGAATGCGCCCGGCATCGTGCAGAACATGTCCTACGACGATGCGGTGAAGGGCGGCGCGATGGCGCTGTTCGGCGAGAAGTACGGCGACGAGGTGCGGGTGCTCGATCTGGGCTTCTCGCGCGAGCTGTGCGGCGGCACCCACGTGAGTCGCACCGGCGACATCGGCCTGTTCAAGATCGTGGTGGAAGGCGGCGTGGCCGCCGGCATCCGCCGCGTCGAGGCGATCACCGGCGACAACGCGGTGCGCTTCGTGCAGGAACTCGACGCGCGCCTGAACACGGCCGCCGGCATGCTGAAGGCGCAGCCGGCCGAGCTCACTCAGCGCATCGGCCAGGTGCAGGAGCAGGTCAAGTCACTCGAGAAGGAACTGGCCGCGCTGAAGTCGAAGCTGGCCTCGAGCCAGGGCGACGAGCTGGCCCAGCAGGCCGTCGACGTGCAGGGCCTGCAGGTGCTGGCCGCCACGCTCGAGGGCGCCGATTCCAAGACGCTGCGCGAGACCGTCGACAAGCTGAAGGACAAGCTCAGGCACGCGGCCGTGGTGCTGGCCGCGGTGGAAGGCGGCAAGGTCAGCCTGATCGCCGGCGTGACGGCCGATGCGAGCAAGCAGGTCAAGGCCGGCGAGCTCGTGAATTTCGTGGCGCAGCAGGTGGGCGGCAAGGGCGGTGGCCGCCCCGACATGGCGCAGGCGGGCGGCACCGAGCCGGCCAACCTGCCGGCCGCGCTCGCGGGCGTGGCGGACTGGGTCGCCTCGAAGCTGTAAGCCTGTCGGAAATCGACGCAAAAAAGCCGCGGATCGCAGGATCCGCGGCTTTTTTTGTGCGCCGGGTGCGCGCGGGCTCGGAACAGGTGGTCGATATCGATCGTGACCGCCGTCTGGCTCGGCACGCCGTACGGGTTCAGCGTGCTGACCACCGAGTGGCGATCGAGGTGTGGTGATCGGCTTCCGCGTGCAGCGTCGTGCGCTTCGAGAGCAGGCAGGCCAGCGACAGCACCGACAGGCCGCGGCGGCTCGCCTTGTCGGTCGAGACGGTGGTCTGATGGTAGCCGCCGTAGAAGATCAGCGTGGGCATGATGGTCCAGGCGAGGCCGCCGAAGCCGGGGTTGGTGACCTGGTGCGGCGCGCCGAGATTCTTCTGGTCTTCCGACATGAAGCCGCCCGAGAACTTCACCGGGCCGAACTTGTAGGTCAGGCCCACGGCGCGCGCCGTGCCGCCGGCGACGTTGCCGGCCACGCCGCCGAACGAGTCGTCCACCTCGAACAGCACGTCGCCGAAGTGGTCTTGTACTTCACGTCGTTGTTGTGGCGGGTGCCGTCGGAGGCGCTGGTCAGCGGCAGGATCGGCGTGAAGTGGAAGCCGCTTTCCAGCAGGAAGTGGGCGTCCCAGCCGTCGCCGAGGTGTTCCTTGCCGCGGAAGTCGAGCTTGTTCGAACTGTAGTAGCCGTTCGAATTCATCGTGTAGATCGAGCCGCCGCCCTCGGCGCGCTCGAGATGCGGGAGCGGGGCGTCCGCGGGCCGGAAGCCGATTTCAGTTCGCGCCGCAGCACGGTGCGGTCCAGTGCCTTTCCCAGTTCGCCGGCAAGCTCGCCATCGGGCTGCTGCCGATGCTCTCGCCGCGGCGCGCGGCGCGGGCCATCCAGCAGTTGCGCGCGCGCTATCCGGCCGCGCGTGTGACGGTGGACGAGGGTTCGTACGGGCGCCTGTCGCGCGAGCTCAAGCTCGGCGCGCTCGACGTGATCGTGGAGGCGCTGCGCGAGCCGCGCGTGAGCGGGCTGGTGGTGGAGACCGAGCTGTTCGCCGACCCGTACGTGATCGCGGTGCGGCGCGGGCACCGGCTCGCGCTGCAGCGGCACGTGGTGGCCGAGGATCTGGCCGCCTGCGACTGGGTGGTGCCGCAGCGCAACGTGCCGCGCCGCACCGTGGTCGACTCGCTCCTCGCGCGGCTGACGGTGAAGCCGCCGCTGGTGGTCGAGACGAGCTCGCTGTCGATGATGACGGCCACGGCGGTGCAGGCGGATTTCGTGAGTTTCCTGCGCGAGGAATGCGGGGCGGAGGGGGCGAGCGGGGTGAGCCGCGTGACGGCCTGAGCGCGGCGGGCCCGCTCGGGGCTCGGGGTGGCTCGGGGTGGCTCGGGGTGGTTCGGGCATTCAGGGTGCGAGCAGCGCCTCGCGCAGCGCCGCGAGCGCGGCCGAGGCGTGGCCGCGACGCCATACCAGCACGGTATCCACGGGCGCCAGGCCCGCGGCGTCGTGGACCGACAGCGCGCCGGCCATCGGCGAGGGATCGAGCACGTTGCGCGGCGCGATCGCCACCCCGGCGCCGGCCGCCACGCAGGCCAGGATCGCGTGATACGAGCCGAGCTCGAGCACCCGCTCGGGCGCGCAGCCCTGCGCCGCGTACCAGGCTTCCACGTAGCCGCGATAAGCGCAGCCGCGCTCGAAGGCGACCAGCGTGAGCACCCGCAGGTCGCGGGCGCTGGCGATCGGCGGATGGCCGTGCGGCGCCACGATCGCGAGCGGTTCGCGCCAGATCGCGGCGTGTTCGTACCGCGTCGGGTCGAGCGCGTCGCCGGGCGGCGTTGCCACCAGCGCCGCGTCGAGCTCGAACTGGCGCACCTGGTCGAGCAGCGCGCGCGTCACGCCGGTCACGAGCTCGAGGCCCACCTCGGGCCATTGGCGGTGATAGCGCGCGAGCACGGCGGGCAGGCGGCTGGCCGCGGTGCTCTCCATCGTGCCGAGCCGCAGCCGGCCGCGCGGGCGGTCCTCGCGCACCGCGTGGCGCGCCTCGTCGGCCAGCGCGAGCAGGCGCTCCGCATAGGGCAGCAGCGTCTCGCCGGCGGGCGTCAGCACCAGACGCCGCCCGTCGCGCACGAACAGCGCGGTGCCGAGCGCCGCCTCGAGTTGCCGGATGCGCGTGGTCACGTTCGACTGCACGCGGTTCAGCTTGGCCGCCGCGCGCGTGACGCCGTTTTCGCGCACCACGGCGCGGAAGATCGCCAGCGCCGCCAGATCCATGATTCTCTCCTGAAGAACGAAATCTTCTCGATTATTCATTTTTCGAGATTGAACGGTCAAGCTAGGATGGCGGCATTCGTTTGCGCTGGTCCGCCATGACTCGTCACGCTGCTTCCACCGTCCGCTCCGGCTCCGCCCCCACCTCGGTCATGCCCGTGCCCGCGCCGTGGCGCGTCGCGCTGGCCTGCGCACTGGCGCTGGCGGTGGCACTCGGCGTGGGCCGCTTCGCGTTCACGCCGCTGCTGCCGCTGATGCTCGCCAGCGGCGCGCTCGACATCCGGCACGGCGGCTGGCTCGCGTCGGCGAACTACGCCGGCTATTTCGTCGGCGCGGTGAGCTGCGCGGCGATCCGGGCGGACGCCGCGCGGATGGTGCGCGGCGGCCTGATCGCGACCATCGTGCTGACCGCCGCGATGGGCGCGCTGCACGGTTTCGCGATCTGGCTGCCGGTGCGCTTCGTGGCGGGGGCGGTCAGTGCCTGGACCTTCGTGTTCGCGTCGCAATGGGGCATGCGCCGGCTCGCCGCGCTCGGCGCGCCGCAGTGGAGCGGGGCGATCTTCACGGGGCCGGGCGCCGGCATCGTGGTGACGGGGCTGATCGGCAGCGCGCTGGCCGGGGGGCGCGCCGAGCCTGGCTGGCTCGGGTTCGCGCTGCTGTCGGCGCTGCTCGCGGTGCTGGTGTGGCGCACGATCGCGCCGGATGCATCGAGCGCATCGAGCGCATCGGGCAACGCGCGGCGGGATGGCGGGGCGCCGGCCGCTGCCGCGCGCCACGACGATTACCGCGACACGGCCGGCGCCGCGGCCTCGCCGACCGTGCGCCGCGACGCGCGACGCCTGATCGTGCTGTACGCCGCCCCCGGCTTCGGCTACATCATCACGGCCACCTTCCTGCCCGTGATCGCGCGCGCCGCGCTGCCGCCGGGCTCGCCGTGGCCGGACCTGTTCTGGCCGATGTTCGGCGCGGCGCTGATGGTCGGCGCGGTGGCGAGCTCGCGGCTGCCCGCGCACTGGGACAACCGGCTGCTGCTGGGCCTGTCCTGCGCGCTGCAGGCGATCGCGATCGCGCTCGGCATCGCCTGGCCGACGGCGGCCGGCTTCGCCGTCGGCAGCCTGCTGCTGGGCCTGCCGTTCACGGCCATCACGCTGTTCGCGATGCGCGAGGCGCGGCGCCTGCACGGCGACGACGCGGCCGGCCTGATGGGCCATGCCACCGCCGCCTACGGGCTCGGCCAGATCGCCGGGCCGCTGGTGGCCGCGCCGCTGGCCGCGCATGCCGGCTCGTTCGCACCGGCGCTGTGGGTGGCGGTGGCCGCGCTGGTGGCCGGCGCGCTCGGCTTCGCGGCCTGCGCGCTGGCGGCGCGACGCGAGCCG
>JASLEG010000152.1 GCA_030151225.1 Burkholderia sp.
GATTATCGCCGATTTCCCGCATTGCGCTGGACGCCGTCTGTGCGCATAATCGAACCGCTTTTTTGCAGGGGCTCAGCAGGAGGGCGGCCGCACGCGGTGCGCTCGTTCCAGGGCAGCCGGCGCCGAGGCGGTGGTCGTGGCGCGTGCGGGCGTCGTCGGCCTGCAACTGGCTCCAGGCATCCCAGCCGGTGCGCTCGCCGGTGACCGGAATCATCGCGATGCAGTCCACCGGACACGGCGGCACGCACAGGTCGCAGCCGGTGCACAGCTCGGCCAGCACGGTGTGCATCTGCTTGGGTGCGCCGACGATCGCGTCGACCGGACAGGCCTGCATGCAAAGCGTGCATCCTATGCACAGCTGTTCGTCGATGACGGCGAGCGGGCGCGGGCGTTCCTCGCCGTGCTCGATGGCGAGCGGGATCACGGGCTTGCCGAGCACGGCGGCGAGCCGCTCGATGCCTTCGTGGCCACCGGGCGGACACTGGTTGTAGCCGGCCGTGCCGTCGGCGATCGCCTCGGCATACGGGCGGCAACCGTCGTAGCCGCACTTCGTGCATTGCGTCTGGGGAAGCAGATCCTCGATGCGATCCGCGAGTTGTCTGATGTCGGTCACGGTGACTGCGTGGGGCGGGCGGCGCGCGCGTTCGGCGCGACAGGTCGGAGCGTTGCGGCGCGCGGCTCGCCGGGTTCGGCAAAGCGCAATTATCGCCGATTTCACGCCTTGCGCTCGGCAACGCCTGTGCGCATAATCAAGTCGCATTTTTTGCTCGACCGATGCAGGGCGCGACCTCCTTACCCAGCCAGGTCGGCCCCGGAAGCCGGATGCGCGCGACGCGCGCCGGCGCGACCGACCGGACCACGCGGGCCCCTACACATGACTCAGCCGAAAATCAAAAGAGACCCCGAAGGTACACGCCGCCGCATCCTGCTGGCCGCCGCCGAAGAATTTTCCACCGGTGGCCTGTTCGGCGCCCGCGTCGACCAGATCGCCCGCCGTGCCGAGACCAACGAACGGATGCTGTACTACTACTTCGGCAGCAAGGAGCAGTTGTTCACGGCCGTCCTCGAATACGCGTTTTCCGCCCTGAACGAAGCCGAGAACGTGCTCGACTTCGACGGCCTGCCGCCTGTCGAGGCCGTCACGCGGCTGGCGCATTTCATTTGGGATTACTACCGGGATCACCCCGAGCTGCTGCGTCTCGTCAACAACGAGAACCTGCACGAGGCGCGCTACATCATGAAGTCGCCGCGCATCGTGGAGATGATCTCGCCGCTGGTGCAGGCGCTCGGCAACGTGCTCGCGCGCGGCCAGGCGGCCGGGCTGTTCCGTTCGGACGTCGATCCGCTGCGTTTCTACGTGACGCTGTCGGGGCTCGGCTACTACATCGTGTCGAACCGCTACACGCTCGCGGCGATGCTCGGCCGCGATTTCAGCACCGAGGACGAGCGCGCCGAAATGGTGCGCATGAACACCGACATCCTGCTCGCCTACCTGCTGCGCCGCTGACGCGCACGATACCGAACCGCGGAAAACACGACGCCCCGCCGGGCTGCCGAGCCGGGCGGGGCGTCGTCGTTGCGCGGCGCGCGAGCGCCGCTCAGTCCGTCAGCCCGACTTGCGGGCCCGCGGCGCGCGCGCCGGGGAAGCCTTCGGCGTGACCGGCTTGGGGGCACCGTTGGCCTTGACGACAGCCTTCTTGGTGCCGACCGGCGCCGGCTTGGCGGCCGCGCGGCGCGCCACGGCGGCCCGCTTGATGGCGGGGCGGCGCGCGGCGGCGGCTGCCGTGCCGTTCGCGGCAGCGCTCACCGCACCCGTGGTTTCGGTCGCGACGACCGGATCGTCGCTGCCCGGTGCCACCGCCGCCGGCGTGCCGGCGGCCGCCTTCGGTGCGGCGGGCTGGTGCTCGCGGATGAACTCGCGCAGCTGCGGATAGATGATGGTACGCCAGCGGCGACCCGAGAAGATGCCGTAGTGGCCGCACTTCTCGGCCGTCAGGCTGCGGCGGTGCGCGTCGTCGATACCGGTGCAGAGCGTCTGCGCCACGTGGGTCTGGCCGCTGCCCGAGATGTCGTCGAGCTCGCCCTCGATCGTCATCAGCGCGGTGTCGCGGATGTCGGCCGGGTTCACGCGCTCGCCGCGCACGTGCCAGGTGCCCTCGGCCAGGCCGTATTCCTGGAACACGATGCGGATCGTGTCGAGGTAATACTCGGCGGCCATGTCGAGCACGGCGTTGTACTCGTCGTAGAAGCTGCGGTGCGCCTCGGCGTCATCCTCGTCGCCGCGCAGCAGGCTCTGGTAGAAATCCCAGTGCGATTGCGCGTGGCGCTCGGGGTTCATCGCCACGAAGCCGGTGTGCTGGAGGAAGCCCGGATACACCTGGCGGCCCTCGCCCGGATAGTTCGCCGGCACGGTGTGGATCACGTTGTTCTCGAACCACGCCATCGAATGGTTGGTGGCCAGCGAATTGACGGCGGTGGGACTCTTTCGCGCGTCGATCGGGCCGCCCATCATCGTCATCGTGAGCGGGGTGGCCTCGCCGCGGCTCGCCAGCAGCGAGATGGCCGCGAGCACCGGCACGGTGGGCTGACACACCGAGATCACGTGCAGGTTGCGCGCGCCGATGTGGCGGATGAATTCCTGGATGTAGTCGACGTAGTCGTCCAGATGGAACGGGCCCACCTCGACCGGCACCATGCGCGCGTCGATCCAGTCCGTGATGTAGACCTTGTGGTCCTGCAGCAGCGTGCGCACGGTGTCGCGCAGCAGCGTGGAGTGGTGGCCCGACAGGGGCGCGCATACCAGCACCACCGGCTCTTCCTTGAGCTGGCCCACCGCGGCCGAATCGTCGGCGTAGCGCTTGAAGCGGCGCAGCCGGCAGAACGGCTTCTCGATGACGGTCTGCTCGACGATCGGGATCTGGTGGCCGTCCTTCTCGATCTGGTGCAGGTTGAATTCGGGTTTTTCGTAATCCTTGCCGAGCCGGTACATCAGCTCGTAGCCGGCGGCCCAGCGTGCCGCGCCCGGGATGAGCGAGAGCGGGCTGGACGGATTGGCGAAGGATTTCGACGCGGCCTGTGCCCAGGCGGTCAGCGGACTCAGCAGCGCCCGCTGGAATTCGTGCATTTGGTAAAGCATGAAGGCTCCCGAAGGGAGAACGTCGCGGGAGCGCTTCTCGCCGCGGCGCGCGAGTGGGGTCCGGGGCCGGGCCACCGGGTCGGTGGCCGGCCAGTCGCGTCGATCATAGCCGGTTCCCACTCATGCCGCAACGCAGCAATTTCCCGATGCGACGTGGATTTTGCGATGTTTCACGAATCGTCGCGCCGACTTGGTTCTGTCGCAAAAGCGTGTGCCCGGCCGGGCCTCACTGCCCCTCGGTCTCGACCGCCATCGGCTGGCCGGCCGCCTGGGCCATCTCTTCCTCGTGGTGCATCAGGTTCATCGCCGTGTGCACCAGCGCCACGTGCGAGAACGCCTGCGGGAAGTTGCCGACCTGGCGCTCCTCGATCGGATCGTATTCCTCGGCCAGCAGGCCCAGATCGTTGGCGAGCGACAACAGGCGGCGGAACAGGCGGTGTGCGTCGTCGATGCGGCCGAGCAGCGCGTAGTTGTCCACCAGCCAGAAGCTGCAGGCGAGGAAGGTGCCTTCGCCGGGCGGCAGGCCGTCGTCGAAATCGGTGGTGCGGTAGCGCATCACCAGGCCGCCATGCAGCAGCTCGCGCTCGATCGCCTCGACCGTGCCCACCACGCGCGGGTCCGACGGCGGCAGGAAGCCCACCAGCGGCAGCATCAGCACGCTCGCGTCGAGTTCGTCGCTGCCGTAGCTCTGCGAGAAGGCCTGCTTGCCCTCGTTCCACGCGTTCGCGCACACGTCCTCGTGGATCGTGTCGCGCAGCGCGCGCCAGTGGTCGAGCGGCGCGGGCAGGCGGAACTGCTCGGCCGACTTGATCGCGCGGTCGAACGCCACCCAGGCCATGATCTTCGAGAACGTGAAGTGCTTGCGCCCGCCACGGGTTTCCCAGATGCCCTCGTCGGGCTCGCGCCAGATCTTCTCGAGGTGGGTGAGCAGCGCGCACTGCACCGACCACACCGTGTCGTCGGCCTGCAGGCCGCCCACGCGCGCGAGGTGCAGCGCCGCCATCACCTCGCCGAACACGTCGAGCTGGAGCTGGTTGGCGGCGTTGTTGCCGATCCGCACCGGCTTCGAGTCCTGATAGCCGGGCAGCCAGTCGAGCTCCATCTCGGGCAGGCGCCGCTCGCCGGCGATGCCGTACATGATCTGGATCTGCTCGGGGGAGCCGGCCATCACGCGGCCGAGCCAGGCGCGCCAGGCGCGGGCCTCGTCGTAGTAGCCGGCGCGCATCAGCGCGAGCAGCGTGATGGTGGCGTCGCGCAGCCAGCAGAAGCGGTAATCCCAGTTGCGGGTGCCGCCGATGTGCTCGGGCAGCGAGGTGGTGGGCGCGGCCACGATGCCGCCGGTCGGCTCGTAGGCGAGCGCCTTCAGCGTGATCAGCGAGCGCCGCACGGCGCCGGCGTAGCGGCCCTGGATCGGGCAGCGCGACGACCATTCGAGCCAGTGGTTCTCGGTGCGCGCGAGCATCGACAGCGGCTCGCGTGCCGGCGGCAGGCGCAGGTGCGAGGGCGCATAGCCGAGCGAGAACGGCACGCGCTCCTCGGCGTGCACGGTGAATGCGGCCACGGTGCGCAGGTTCTCGCCCGAGAGCGGCACCGGCGTGCGCAGCACCACCGTGTCGGGGCCGGCGATCGCCTTCATGCCGGCCTCGCGCGCGAGTCGCGTGACCCACGGGATCGAGAAGCCGTAATCGAAGCGCAGCACCAGTTCCATCTGCATCGGCACGTGGCCGCGACGGCCCACCACGATGCGCACGAGCTCGGACCAACCGTTGCCGGGCGGCATGAAGTCCACCACGGTGACCGCGCCGGTCTCGCATTCGTAATCGGTTTCGAGGATCAGGGTTTCGCCGCGATAGCGGCGCGTGCTCGACACGATCTTCGCGTCGGCGGCGGGGCGCAGCAGCCAGCGGCCGTGCTCGGGGGTGCCGACCAGGGCGGCGAAGCAGGCACCCGAGTCGAAGCGGGGCCAGCAGAGCCAGTCGACCGATCCATCGCGCGAGATGAGGGCGGCGGTGTGTCCGTCTCCGACGAGTGCGTAATCTTCGATCAGGGTTGGCATGGTTATCGATTCTCCGGGATGCTGGGCTGACGTTTGGCTTTCTGGGGGCGAGCGGGCCGCGTCACGGCGGCGATCGGCGCGGCCCCGTATACTGCGCTGGAACGAGGCGGGCAGGGCCGTCCGCTTCGTCGAACAATCACAACACTTGAGGCGTTTCGATGTCGGGAAGTTCCATAGGCCTGAATGATTCCCGCATGTTTCCTGCATCGGCACGCACTCCATTTCGAGAGGATTACGCCTATGACTTCGCCGAGGCTGGGTCGCTGGATCAGAGGTTTCGCCGTGGTGCTGTCGCTGTCCGCCGCGCATGCGTTTGCGCAGGATACCGCCAATGCGCCGAACGATGCCGTGTACAACCTGCTGGTCGGCACGTACACCGGCGAGGGCAGCGAGGGCATCTACGTGTACCGGTTCGACACGCGTACCGGCGACGTCTCGCAGGTCGTGTCCACGGCCAGGGCGGTCAACCCGTCGTATCTGCTGCCGAGCCGCGACGGCCGCTTCGTGTACGCGGTCAACGAGCTGCCCGGCGACAACGGGCCGGCCAGCGTGCGCGGCGGCGTCAGCGCGTTCTCGTTCGACGCGCATTCGGGCACGCTGAACTTTCTCGATCGGGTGTCCTCGGAAGGGAACGATCCGTGCTACCTGAGCCTGTCGCCGGACGGCAAGTACCTGCTCACGGCGAATTACTCGGTGGCCGCGGACCCGGGCGGCAGCTTCACGGTGTTCCCGATCCGCGACGACGGCCAGGTGGGCGCCTCGGTGCTGAACGTGCACCACGAGGGTAGCGGCCCCGTGAAGGGCCGCCAGGACGGCGCGCACGTGCACTCCACGGTGTTCTCGCCCGACGGCAAGTACCTGTTCGTGCAGGATCTGGGTGTCGACAAGCTCTTCTCGTACCGCTACACGCCCGACGGCTCGCGCGGCCTGTTCGGCCCGACCGACACGCGCTACACGCCGCTGCCGCCGGGCACCGGCCCGCGCCATCTGGTGTTCTCGCAGAACGGCCGCTTCGCCTACGTGACGACCGAGCTGAAGGGCACCGTGGAGGTGTACGGCTATGACGACGGCAAGCTCGCGCACCTGCAGAGCATCCGCATGAGCGCGCCGGGCTTTCACGGCCAGGAAGGCGGCGGCGCGATCCACGCCTCGCCGGACGGCCGCTTCCTGTACGTGACCAACCGCGGCGACGCGAACGAGATCGTGGCGTATCGGATCGACCCGGCCACCGGCAAGCTCGCGTTCGCGAGCCGCCAGTCCACCTACGGCAAGATCCCGCGCGAGTTCGTGATCGATCCCACCGGCAAGTGGCTGATCGTCGGCAATCAGGAGAGCGGCGCGTTCTACGTGTTCCGCCGCGACGTGGCGACGGGCAGGCTCGATCCGCAGGCGCGCAGGATCGCGCTGAGCAAGCCGGTCGACTTCAAGCTGGTGCCGGTGCAGCCGTAACGGGTAACGGCGCGCATCACGGCAAAAAGGGCGAGCCGCTTGCGTGGCTCGCCCTTTTCTCGTGACGAATCGAAATGGGCTGGAAACGATGCCCGCGCAACGCGATGGTTGCGCGAACAACGGTCGCCGTGGAGCAATTTCGGTGCCGCGGGCGGCGCTTTTTTTTCGCCGCGCCGGCGCCCCGCGAGGCTATTCGGCCAGCGGTGGCGCGAGCACCTCGCGGCTGCCGTTGATACCCATCGGCGACACCAGCCCGGCCGCCTCCATCTGCTCGACGAGCCGCGCGGCGCGGTTGTAGCCGATCCGCAACTGGCGCTGCACCGACGAGATCGACGCGCGCCGCGTGCGCACCACGAACGCGACGGCCTCGTCGTACAGCGGGTCCGCCTCGGCATCGGGCGCGTCGCCGAACAGGTCCTGGGTGGCGCCGCCGTCGGCCGACGGGCCGTCCAGAATCCCTTCCTCGTATTGCGGCTCGCCGAACTGCTTCAGGTATTCCACGACCCGATGCACTTCCTCGTCGGCCACGAACGCGCCGTGCACGCGCTGCGGATAGCCGGTGCCGGGCGGCAGGAACAGCATGTCGCCCTGGCCGAGCAGCGACTCGGCGCCCATCTGGTCGAGAATCGTGCGCGAGTCGATCTTCGAGGACACCTGGAAGGCCACGCGGGTCGGGATGTTGGCCTTGATCAGGCCGGTGATCACGTCCACCGACGGGCGCTGGGTGGCGAGGATCAGGTGGATGCCGGCCGCACGCGCCTTCTGCGCGAGCCGCGCGATCAGCTCCTCGATCTTCTTGCCGGCCACCATCATCAGGTCGGCCAGCTCGTCGATCACCACCACGATCAGCGGCAGCGGCGAGAGCGGCTCGGGATCCTCGGGCGTGAGCGAGAACGGGTTGCCGATCTTCTTTTCCTT
>JASLEG010000200.1 GCA_030151225.1 Burkholderia sp.
ATCCCGAACGTCTCCCCCAGAAGCCCGCCGCCGCGCCATGAAAAAACCGCCGGCGATCGCTCGCCGGCGGTGTTCGCATGCTGCCCGGAAAACCCGCAAACCTCAGAAGAACCCGAGCGGCTTCTCGCTGTAGCTGACCAGCAGGTTCTTGGTCTGCTGATAGTGGTCGAGCATCATCTTGTGGGTTTCGCGGCCGATGCCCGATTGCTTGTAGCCGCCGAACGCCGCGTGCGCCGGGTAGGCGTGATAGCAGTTGGTCCACACGCGGCCGGCCTGGATCGCGCGGCCGAAGCGGTAGGCGCGCGTGCCGTCGCGCGTCCACACGCCGGCGCCGAGGCCGTACAGCGTGTCGTTGGCGATCTCCAGCGCTTCCTCCTCGTTCTTGAAGGTGGTGACCGACAGCACCGGCCCGAAAATCTCCTCCTGGAAGATCCGCATCTTGTTGTGGCCGCGGAACACCGTCGGCTTGACGTAGTAGCCGCTCGCCAGCTCGCCCGTCAGCGTGTTGCGTTCGCCGCCCGTCAGGCACTCGGCGCCTTCCTGGCGGCCGATGTCGATGTAGGACAGGATCTTTTCCATCTGCTCGGCCGAGGCTTGCGCGCCGATCATCGTCTGCGCGTCGAGCGGATGGCCCTGGCGGATCTTCTCGACGCGCTTCACGGCGCGCTCGATGAAGCGCTCGTACACGCTTTCCTCGACCAGCGCGCGCGACGGGCAGGTGCACACCTCGCCCTGGTTCAGCGCGAACATCGCGAAGCCTTCGAGCGCCTTGTCGAAGTAGCCGTCGTCGCGGTCCATCACGTCGGCGAAGAAGATGTTCGGGCTCTTGCCGCCGAGCTCGAGCGTGACCGGGATCAGGTTC
The DNA here is from genome assembly GCA_030151225.1 of Burkholderia sp. GTDB lineage: Bacteria > Pseudomonadota > Gammaproteobacteria > Burkholderiales > Burkholderiaceae > Burkholderia. The sequence continues at coordinate 863 of JASLEG010000200.1, forward strand.
GCGCTCGCGTACTGCATGATCAGGCGGCCCGTGGTGGTTTCGCCGGTGAACGCGATCTTGGCGATGCGCTTGCTGGTGGCGAGCGGCTTGCCGGCCTCCAGGCCGAAGCCGTTCACGATGTTGATCACGCCCGGCGGCAGCAGGTCCTGGATCAGCTCGGCCCACACCAGGATCGAGGCCGGCGTCTGCTCGGCCGGCTTCAGCACCACGCAGTTGCCGGCCGCGATCGCCGGCGCGAGCTTCCACGCGGCCATCAGGATCGGGAAGTTCCACGGGATGATCTGGCCGACCACGCCGAGCGGCTCGTGGAAGTGATAGGCCACGGTGTCGCCGTCGATGTCGGCGATCGAGCCTTCCTGCGCGCGCAGGCAGCCCGCGAAATAGCGGAAGTGGTCGATCGCGAGCGGGATGTCGGCGGCGGTGGTTTCGCGCAGCGGCTTGCCGTTGTCGATGGTCTCGGCCACCGCGAGGCGCGCGAGGTTCTGTTCCATGCGCTCGGCGATGCGCAGCATCACCGCGGCGCGCTCGGCGGCCGGGGTCGCGCCCCACGACGCCTTCGCCTTGTGCGCGGCGTCGAGCGCGAGCTCGATGTCGGCTTCCTGCGAGCGCGGAATGGCGGTGAACGGCTGGCCGGTGACGGGCGAGACATTGTCGAAATACTGGCCCGCCACGGGGGCTACCCACTCGCCGCCGATGAAGTTGCCGTACTGCTTGCGGTACGGGTATTCGATGTTCAGGTGCTGCATCTCGGCGTGATTCATCGTGTCGCTCCTCGCATGTCGGAATAGGAAGTGGCCACGCCGCACACAGCCGGCGAGGCAGATCGGACACGCCAAAATCGTGCCAGCTCGCCGCGCGGCGGTGCGTGCGCGTCACATGCCGGTGCGGCGGCGCGCGCGGCGGGGTCGGATCGATCGCGGCGCTGTGCTGTGCTGTGCCGGCTGTGCCAATTTGGAACGGTGGCGCGCGGCGCGCTGTATCGGCGCGGCACAGCGGTTCGGGCGCTTGTCCGGCGCATGTCCGGTGCCGGCCCCCGTGTGATTCACCGACGATTTCGGCACGGGATTTGCGTCTTTCGCGGGATTGCAGAGGGAGGGTCGACCGATGGACGAGGCCGGGATCGGAATGCAGGAGGCGACCGCCGAGGACACGCGCCGCAGCGCGAACGGCAGCGAGGCGCCGGCGGGGCGCGCCGTGATCAGCGTGGCGCACGACGCCGACGAGCAGGCGCGCAACCTGGTGGGCTGGCGCCAGACCTACGACCAGCTCGCGGCGGGCCGCTTCGTGGGCACGCTGACCGAGCTGCCGCTCGACACCATGAAGCTGTTTCGCGAAACCACCAGCCACACGCTGCGCCAGGCCTGCGAGGTGCGCGGCGACGCGTATTGGTTCGGAATCCCGATCACGCCGGACGGCGGCGCCCGGATCGACGCGCGGCCGATCGCGGCCGACGGCTTCGCGTGCCGGCCCGGCAACGTGGCGTTCGAGCTGCTGACGCCGGCCGCGTTCTCGATCTACGGCGTGGTGGTGCGCGGCGACGTGCTGCGGCGCTATGCGGAGCGGGTCGAGCGCGGCGGGCTCCACGAGCTGCTGTCGCAACAACCGATGGTGCCGGCGAGCGAGGCGCGGCTCGCGCGGCTGCGCGCGCTGCTGGCCTCGCGGCTCGACGAGGCGGCCGGAGCCGGCCCGCGCGCGGCGCTGGCCGATGCCGAGCGCGATGACCTGCAGGCGGCCGTGCTGGCCGCCCTGTTCGACGTGTGCGCCGCCCCCGACGCCGACGAGGACGACGCGGCGGGCCTGCATCCGCAGCGGCGGCGCCGCATCGTGGCGCTCGCGCGCGACTACGTGCTCGCGCACCGCACGCGGCCGGTGGGCGTGCCCGAGCTCTGCGAGCAGTTGCACGTGAGCCGGCGCACCCTGCAGAACTGCTTCCAGGACGTGCTCGGCATGGCGCCGGCCACCTACCTGCGCGCGCTGCGCCTGAACGGCGCGCGTCGCGACCTGTGCGGCCGCGCGGCCGGCTCGGTGCAGGACGTGGCCGCCGCGTGGGGTTTCTGGCACCTGAGTCAGTTCGCCACCGATTACCGGCGCATGTTCGGCATGCGCCCGTCCGACGCGCTGCGCGAGCCGCCGGCCGGCGCCTGATTCAGCGTGCCGCGTCGCGCGCGGCCGGCCAGTTCAGCCCATCCCAATCCAGTTCGCGAAAGGCAGCCGCGACGGCCGCGACGTCGCCGGCGTCGTCGCTCGCATGGCGGTCGCGCAGCGCGGGCGGCAGCGCGAGCGAGACCGGCACGCAATGCGGATAGTCGCGCACGCGCAGCGCGGGCGCGATGCTCGTGAAGCAGGCCAGGGTGGGCACGTCGAAGCCGTCGGCCGCGTGGATCGCCGAGGTGTCCGCGCTGATCAGCACGGCCGCGCCGCGGATCCACGCCAGATAGGCGGCCGTGTCGGGCGACAGCGCGCGCACGTCGGTGTAGACGTGTCGATCGACACGATCGACGGGCCCGAAGCCGAGCACCGGCAGCCCGTAGCGGCGCGCCACGCGCTCGACGATCGCGGCGCGCTGCGCGTCGGGGAAGCTGCGCAGCGGCGTGCTCGCGTCGGCGCACACCAGTGCGTAGCGGCGCGTGCGCCACGGCTCGGGCAGCGCGGGCAGATCGAGGCGCGCGAGCCAGCGATTGCGTTTCGACTGCGTGCCTACCTCGGCCGGCGTCACGCCGAGCGCGTCGAGGAAGTAGTCGATCATCGGCAGCGTGGCGAACGACGGCCGATACAGCTGATTGCCGAGGTCGATCTTGAGGTCCGGCGCGGGCAGCGCATCGACGGGCACCGGCAGCGTGCGCATCGTGGCGATCGCGTCGCCGGCCAGCGTGTCGAGCTGGGCGACGTGGCGCGCGATGCGCGACGGCCGGTACAGCACGATGCGCCGCCCCGGATGCCGCTCGCGCAGCGCCGCGAGCGCGGTGAGGCCGACGATCGAATCGCCGAGCGCCACGCCCATGCCGTTGATCACGTGCAGCGTGCCGTGCGGCTCGGGCGCGAGCCTAAACGGCCGCTCGGCCGCGTTGAGGATGCCCGCGCCGGCCTGGGTGGCGCGGCGATAACCGGCCGACGGCGCATCCGTCATTTCGAGATCGTACGAGGCCACGAGCCGGCGATCGGGCGACAGCAGCGTGCCCGGATGGCGCAGCGCGTCGGCGGCCTCGAGCACGTCCGAGGCGGGCGATCCGCCGTTCAAGCCGTTTCGCCGCGCGCGCGCCGGCCCTGCTCGCGCACCTGATCGAGCGTGGCGGCCGGCGTGCTCGCGTCCTGCGGCACACGTACCTCGATCAGCGCCGGCAGACCGCTGGCGAGCGCGCGCTCGAGCGCCGGCGCGAACTCGGCCGTGCGCGTGACCGTCTCGCCGTGCGCGCCGAACGCGCGCGCATAGGCGGCGAAGTCGGGATTGGTGAGCCCGGTGCCGTGTACGCGGTTCGGGTAATGGCGCTCCTGATGCATGCGGATCGTGCCGAAGTGGCCGTTGTTGATCACGATCACCACGATGGCCAGGCCGTACTGCATCGCCGTGGCCAGCTCGTTGCCGGCCATCATGAAGCAGCCGTCGCCGGCCAGCGCCACCGCGATCCGTTGCGGATACATCGATTTCGCCGCGAGCGCGGCCGGCACGCCGTAGCCCATCGCGCCGCTGGTCGGCGCGAGCTGCGAGCGGAAGCTGCGATACGCGTAATGGCGATGCAGCCAGGTGGCGTAGTTGCCGGCGCCGTTGGTCACGATCGCGTCGTGCGGCAGGCGCTCGCGCAACTGCTGCACGAGCTCGCCGAGCTGCACCTCGCCCGGCATCGGCAGCGGCTTGCGCCAGGCCAGATACGCATCGTGCGCGGCCGTCGCGCTGCCGGCCCACGGCAGGACCGCGGGCGGCGCGAGCGCGGCGAGGCGCGCCGCGATCTCGGGCATGCCCGACACGATCGGCAGGTCGGCCGCGTACACCCGGCCCAGCTCCTCGGCGCCCTGATGCACGTGGATCAGCGTCTGGCGCGTCTTCGGGATCTCGAGCAGCGTGTAGCCGCCGGTGGTGGCCTCGCCCAGGCGCGGGCCGATCGCCAGCAGCAGGTCCGCGTCGCGAATGCGCGCGGCCAGCGCCGGGTTGATGCCGAGGCCCACATCGCCGGCATACAGCGGATGTTCGTTGTCGAACGTGTCCTGATAGCGGAACGCGCAGGCCACCGGCAGCTGCCAGGCTTCGGCGAAGCGGCGCAGGTCCGCGCAGGCGTTCGCGCTCCAGCCGCTGCCGCCCGCGATCACGAGCGGCCGCTCGGCGCGCGCGAGCCGCTCGGCCAGCTCCGCGACCTGCGCCTCGGACGGCGAGGCCGCCACGCGTTTCGCGGCCGGCAGCACCGGCTGCGGCGCGCACGGCTGGGACAGCAGATCCTCGGGCAGCGCGAGCACCACCGGGCCGGGTCGGCCCGAGGTGGCGAGGTGGAAGGCGTGGCTCAGGTATTCGGGGATGCGGCGCGCGTCGTCGATCTGCGCGACCCATTTCGCCATCTGCCCGAACATGCGGCGATAGTCGATTTCCTGGAACGCCTCGCGGTCCAGGTGCTCGCGCGCGCACTGGCCCACGAACAGGATCATCGGCGTGGAATCCTGGTACGCGGTGTGCACGCCGACCGATGCGTGGGTGGCGCCGGGGCCGCGCGTGACGAAGGCCACGCCGGGCCGCCCCGTGAGCTTGCCGACCGCCTCGGCCATGTTGGCGGCGGCCGCCTCGTGGCGGCACACGAGGGTGTCGATGCGTGCGGTTTCGTCGCCGAGCGCGTCGAGCACGGCGAGAAAGCTCTCGCCGGGCACGCAGAACACGCGCTCGACGTGGTTGGCGAGCAGCGCGTCGACGATCAGTCGGGCGCCGTTGACGTGAGCGGCGGGTGCGGCGGAATCCGGGGTGGACGACATGGACGGCGGGCTCCCTTCGTGGCGGGAGGGATAGCTTACGCCGGATGGGGGCGACGGTGGGCGGGGCGCATCACGCGCCGCCCACCGTCCTTGACGAGCGTGGGCCGCTCAGCACTCCACGATGTTCACGGCGAGGCCGCCGCGCGAGGTTTCCTTGTACTTGGTCTTCATGTCGGCACCGGTCTCGCGCATCGTCTTGATCACCGAGTCGAGCGACACGTAATGGCTGCCGTCGCCGCGCAGCGCCATGCGCGCGGCGTTCACGGCCTTCACCGAGGCCATCGCGTTGCGCTCGATGCACGGGATCTGCACCATGCCGCCCACCGGGTCGCAGGTCAGGCCGAGGTTGTGCTCCATGCCGATCTCGGCCGCGTTCTCGACCTGGCGCGGCGTGCCGCCGAGCACCGCCGCGAGCGCGCCGGCCGCCATCGAGCAGGCCACCCCCACCTCGCCCTGGCAGCCCACCTCGGCGCCCGAGATCGATGCGTTGAGCTTGTACAGGATGCCGATCGCCGCGGCCGTCATCAGGAAGTCGATCACGCCCTGTTCGTTGGCGCCCGGCACGAAGCGCGTGTAGTAGTGCAGCACGGCCGGGATGATGCCGGCCGCGCCGTTGGTGGGCGCCGTCACCACGCGCCCGCCCGCGGCGTTTTCCTCGTTCACGGCGATCGCGTACAGGTTGATCCAGTCGACCATCGACAGCGGATCGCGCAGCGCCAGCTCGGGGTTGCCGGACAGCGTGCGGTACAGCTGCGGGGCGCGGCGCCGGACCTGGAACGGGCCCGGCAGCGTGCCGTCGGCGTTCGGGTTGCCGATGCCGCAGCCGCGCGCCACGCACGACTGCATCACGTCCCAGATCTTCAGCAGGCCGCTGCGGGTGGTGGCCTCGTCGTGCCAGGCACGCTCGTTGTCCCACATCAGCTGCGCGATCGACTTGCCGGTGGAGGCGGTCAGCGCCATCAGCTCGGCGCCGCTCGTGAACGGATAGGGCATCTGCTCGGCCGCGTTCAGCACCTTGGTGTTCGCCGCGCCGGCCGTCACCACGAAGCCGCCGCCGACCGACAGGTAGGTGGTCTCGCGCAGCGTCTCGCCAGCCGAGTCGCGCGCGCGCAGCGTCATCGCGTTCGGATGTTCGGGCAGCGCCTGGCGGTAGAAGCCGATCTGTTCCTTGATCGAGAACGGCACCGGGTGGCGGCCCAGCAGCGACAGCGATTTCGTGTCGCGCACGGCGGCCAGCCGCGCGTCGATCGTGTCGGGATCGACCGTGTCGGGCGCGTCTCCCATCAGGCCCAGCATCACGCCGCGATCGGTGCCGTGGCCCTTGCCGGTCGCGCCGAGCGAGCCGTACAGGTCCACCCGCACGGTGGCGGTGGCGTCGAGCAGCGCGTCGCGCTCGAGGCCCTGCACGAACATCAGCGCGGCCCGCATCGGTCCGACCGTATGCGAGCTGGACGGGCCTATCCCGATTTTGAAAAGATCGAACACGCTGACTGCCATGGGGGATGTCCTGTAATGCGGCTGCGGGGTGGATTAGCGCGCCGGCAGCGGCAGGCACGCCGCGAGCCACGCGGGCGGCTGCGGCGAGAGCTGTTGCGCGACGCTGTTGTAGCGGCCGTCGAGACGGGCCGCGAGGTGGAACAACTCGGTGGCGTTGGCGGGCGACCAGGGGCCCGAATAGCCGGGCAGGCCGGCCTCGCGGCGCTTGGCGTCGAACGGCACCGTGGAGTTCACGAATTCTTCATGGGTCTTCTCGCCGCGCGCGTACGGCACCAGCCAGTCGAGCGCGGCCTCGAGCGTCGCGCCGTTGGCGCCGCGCTCGCGCAGCCAGTTGCGGTTGAAGCGGCGCGCGGCCAGCGCGGCCGTGACCAGCGGCTGCAGGTCGTAGACGGCGTAATGCACGGCATCGCGCTCCACGAAATCGATCGTGGTGCCGTCGGGCTTGATGTTGTCGGCCAGATGCTCGACGAACAGCTGCTGCGCGGCGTTCATCATCTTGCGATCGCCGAGCGTGAACGCGGCCAGCGCGATCAGCTTGATGCGATGGCTCTGCCAGTTGTTGCGCCACACGCCCGCGAGCGGCCGCTTCTGCGCCTCGATCTGCGCGACGTAGCCGGCGCCGAGCTTCGCGATGAAGGCCGCGGCGGCATTGCGCGTCGTCACCGGCAGCGTGCTCGCGGTCATGTCGTAGGCGATGATCAGGCTCTCGAAGCGGGTTTCGTCGATCGGGTCGTAATCGGGCTCGTAGGTCGTGACCCATGCCAGCAGGAAGCGGTTCACGAGCGCGAGATACGGCGCCTTGTTGGTGACGCGCCAGGCGAGCGCCGCGTCGCGCATCAGCTCCATGTCCTTCAGCGCTTCCTCGCTCTGGTCGCGGATGCCCTCGTGCGGCAGCAGGCCTTCGGTGTGCAGATGCTGCATCGCCTTCGGCTCGTCGTTCAGATGCGCGTCCACGCCGCGGATCAGCGCGCGGATGCCGGGCTCGGCCGAGGTCGATTCGTTGGTCTGCAGCGCGGGCGCCGCGCAGAAATTCATTGCGGCGCGGGCCGGCGACGCGCCCACCGTGGCGGCGAGCGCGACGCTGGCCGCGAGTGCCGGCGCGAGCCAGCGACGCCGCGTGTCGGCCCTGCGGCCTGCCACGCTGTCCGGAAACACCTTGCGCACCATGCGGAACTCCTCGTTTGGCTGGATGGCGGTGTGTGATGGTATCCGGACTTGCGAACGAACGCGAAACCGAGCGCCGCGAACCTCGCGGCCGGCCGGCCGGAGCGCGCGGGCCCCGGCCGGCGTGTCGCGGCGAAGCGCGATCAGGCCTCGTACTCGGACAGCGGCACGCACGAGCAGAACAGGTTCCGGTCGCCGTACACGTTGTCCGCGCGGCCGACCGGCGGCCAGTACTTGTTGCCGGTCATGAGCGAGGCCACCGGGAAGGCGGCCTGCTCGCGCGAGTAGGCGTGCGACCAGTCGTTCGCGGTGACCACGGCGGCCGTGTGCGGCGCGTGACGCAGCGGGTTGTCCTCGCGGTCGGCGCGGCCTTCCTCGACGGCGCGGATTTCCTCGCGGATCGCCACCATTGCATCGATGAAGCGGTCGAGCTCTTCCTGCGATTCCGATTCGGTCGGCTCGACCATCAGCGTGCCCGGCACCGGGAAGCTCATGGTGGGCGCATGGAAGCCGTAATCCATCAGGCGCTTGGCCACGTCGTCAACGGTGATGCCGCTCGAATCCTTGATCGGACGCAGGTCGAGAATGCACTCGTGCGCGACCAGCCCGCCCGGGCCCGAATACAGCACCGGGTAATGCGGCGCGAGGCGCCTGGCGATGTAGTTGGCGTTCAGGATCGCCACTTCGGTGGCGGCCGTCAGGTTGCGCGCGCCCATCATCGCGATGTACATCCACGAGATCGGCAGGATCGAGGCCGAGCCGTAAGGCGCGGCCGACACGGCGCCGATGCCCTGCTCGCCGCGTGCGTAGCCGGTCGAGCGCTGGTTCGGCAGGAATTGCGCAAGATGCGCGCCCACCGCGACCGGGCCCACGCCGGGGCCGCCGCCACCGTGCGGGATGCAGAAGGTCTTGTGCAGGTTCAGGTGGGACACGTCGCCGCCGAACTGGCCGGGCGCGGTCAGGCCCACCATCGCGTTCATGTTCGCGCCATCCACGTACACCTGGCCGCCGTGCGCGTGCACGATCTCGCAGATCTCGCGCACGTTCTGCTCAAACACGCCGTGGGTGGACGGGTAGGTGATCATGATCGCGGCGAGGTTCGCCGAATGCTGCTCGGCCCTGGCCTTCAGGTCGGCGATGTCCACGTTGCCGTGCGCGTCGCAGGCCACCACCACCACCTTCATGCCGGCCATGTGCGCCGAGGCCGGGTTGGTGCCGTGCGCGGAAGCCGGGATCAGGCACACGTCGCGATGGCCCTCGCCGCGCGAGGCGTGATAGGCGTCGATGATCAGGAGGCCCGCGTACTCGCCCTGCGAGCCGGCGTTCGGCTGCAGCGACACGGCCGCGTAGCCGGTGGCCGCCACCAGCATCTGTTCGAGCTGGGCGATCATGGTGCGGTAGCCGACCGTCTGGTCTTCCGGTGCGAACGGGTGGATCTGGCCGAACTCGGGCCAGGTCACCGGCAGCATTTCCGAGGTGGCGTTCAGCTTCATCGTGCACGAGCCGAGCGGGATCATCGAGCGGTCGAGCGCGAGATCCCTGTCCGACAGGCTGCGCAGGTAGCGCAGCATTTCCGTTTCCGAATGATGGCGGTTGAACACCGCGTGCGTGAGGTAGGCGCTCTTGCGCTCGAGGTCGGCCGGCAGCACCGGCGCGCCCGGCAGCGCGGCGTCGAGCTCGTCCACCGACGGCGCGGCGGCACCGGCCACCGTGGCGAACACGGCCAGCAGGTCGCTCAGGTCGGCGCGCGTGGTGGTTTCGTCGATCGAGACGCCGACGCGCGTCTCGCCGGCGCGGCGCAGGTTGATGCGTTTCGCGCGCGCGGCGTCGTGCAGCGCGCTGGCCTGGGCGCCGGCCTCGACGGTCAGCGTGTCGAAGAAGGTCTCGTTGACGAGCGGGTAGCCGAGCTGCTTGAGGCCCGCCGCGAGCAGGCCCGCGATCCGGTTCACGCGCAGCGCGATCGTCTTCAGGCCCTGCGGGCCGTGATAGACGGCGTAGGAGCTGGCCATGATCGCGAGCAGGGCCTGCGCCGTGCACACGTTCGAGGTGGCCTTCTCGCGGCGGATGTGCTGTTCGCGGGTCTGCAGCGCGAGACGCAGCGCGGGCTTGCCCTGCGCGTCGACGGTCACGCCCACCAGGCGGCCCGGCATCTGGCGCTTGAATTCGTCGCGCACGGCCAGGTAAGCCGCGTGCGGGCCGCCGAAGCCCACCGGCACGCCGAAGCGCTGCGAGTTGCCCACCGCCACGTCGGCGCCCCATTCGCCCGGCGGCGTGAGCACGGTCAGCGCGAGCAGGTCGGCGGCCGCCACCACGTGGCCGCCGGCGGCGTGCACCGCCTCGGCCAGCGCGCGGTAGTCGCGCACGTCGCCGTTCACGCCCGGGTATTGCAGCAGCACGCCGAAGGCGTTCGCCTCGGCGGCCTGCGCGGCCGGGCCGGTCACCACCTCGATGCCGATCGGCTCGGCGCGCGTGCGGATCACCTCGAGCGTCTGCGGCAGCACGTCGTCGGCCACGAAGAAGCGGTTCGACTTCGGCTTGCCGTTGCGCTGAAGCAGCGTCATGGCCTCGGCGGCGGCGGTCGCCTCGTCGAGCAGCGAGGCGTTCGAGATGGCGAGGCCGGTCAGGTCGGTGATCATCTGCTGGAAGTTCAGCAGCGCCTCCAGGCGGCCTTGCGAGATTTCGGGCTGGTACGGCGTGTAGGCCGTGTACCAGGCCGGATTTTCGAGCACGTTGCGCAGGATCACGGCCGGCGTGTGCGCGTTGTAATAGCCCTGGCCGATGAAGGTCCGGAACACCTGGTTCTGGTTCGCGAGCTCGCGCAGCGCGGCGAGCGCTTCCGCCTCGCTCTTCGGCTGAGCGAACGGCCCGAGCGGCAGCGTTTCCTCGCGGCGGATCGCGGCGGGGATCACGGCGTCGATCAGCGCGTCGCGCGTGGCGAAGCCGAGCGTGTCGAGCATCGCCCGCTGGCTGGCGGCGTCGGGGCCGATGTGACGTTCGGCGAACGCGTCGTGCGTTTCGAGCGCGGCGAGCGAGAGGGGCGTGCGGTTCATCAGATGATCCGGGTGGTCGAGCTTCATGGCATTCCTGCGGGAGGGCGGCGCGCCGGGCCGGGCGCGCCGCTCGGGTCGAACGGGCTTAGTCGATCAGCTTGGTGTAGGCGGCTGCGTCGATCAGCTTGTCGGTGCTCGCGCCGGGGGCGAGCCTGATCTTGAAGAGCCACGCGTCGTACGCGTCCTCGTTGACCGATTCCGGCGTGTCCACCGCGTCGGCGTTGACGGCGACGATCTCGCCCGACACCGGCGAGTAGATGTCGGAGGCGGCCTTCACCGATTCCACGACGCCCACGGCGTCGCCTTCGTTCACCTGCTTGCCCACTTCGGGCAGCTCCAGGAAGACGATGTCGCCGAGCGTGCTCTGGGCGTGATCGGTGATGCCGACCGTCAGGGTGCCGTCCGCTTCGGTGCGGATCCATTCGTGTTCGTCGGTGTACTTCAGTTCGGCCGGGACGTTGCTCATCGGATGCTCCTGATTGTGTTGTGCATTGAGGTTCGCCGTGCGCGGCGGGCGGCCGTCAGACGGCCAGCACCTTGCCGTTGCGCACGAACGGGAGTTTTACCACGCGTGCGGGCAGGCGTTTGTCCCGGATCTGCACCTGCACGGCGTCGCCGGCGGTCACGCCGGCCGGCACGCGTGCGAACGCGATCGATTCCTGCATCGACGGCGAGAAGGTGCCGCTGGTGATCTCGCCCTCGCCGTGTTCGGTGATGACTTTCTGGTGGGCGCGCAGCACGCCGCCGGCCTTGCCGTTTTCCTTCAGCAGGATCAGGCCGACGAAGCCGGCGCGCTGGCCGTTGGCCTCGAGCGCGGCGCGGCCCACGAAGTCGCGCGGGGCGGTGAGATCCACGGTCCATGCGAGGCCTGCGTCGAGCGGCGAGACGGTGTCGTCCATGTCCTGGCCGTACAGGTTCATGCCGGCCTCGAGGCGCAGCGTGTCGCGCGCGCCGAGCCCGGCCGGGCGTACGCCGCCGGCCACGAGCGCGTTCCACAGCGCTGCCACGTGGCTGGCCGGCACGATGATCTCGAAGCCGTCCTCGCCCGTGTAGCCGGTGCGCGCCACGGTCAGGTCGCCGAACGGCGTGCCCGCGACCTGCGCGGCATTGAAGGGTTTCAGTTCGCTGGTGGCGGCGCGCGCCGACGGCACCGTGTCCCACACCCTGGCGCGGGCGTTCGGGCCCTGCACGGCCACGATCGCGAGTTCGCGGCGCGGCGTGATCTCGAGCGCGTAGCCGCCTTCGTCGTTCAGACGCGCGAACCAGGCGAGATCCTTCTCGGCCGTGCCCGCGTTGACCACCACGCGGAAGAAGTTTTCGGTGAAGTAATAGACGATCAGATCGTCGACCACGCCGCCTTCCGGATTCAGCAGGCACGAGTAGAGCGCCTTGCCCGGGGTCTGCAGCTTGCCGACGTGGTTGGCGATCGCGTGCTCGAAGAACGCGCGCACGCGCTCGCCGCGGAAGTCCACCACGCACATGTGCGACACGTCGAACATGCCCGCGTCGGTGCGCACCGCGCGGTGCTCGTCGAGCTGGGAGCCGTAGTTCACGGGCATGTCCCAGCCGCCGAAATCGACCATGCGGGCATTGAGCGCGGCGTGCGCGGCGTGGAGCGGGGTGTGTTTGAGTGCGGTCATCGGGGCCTCGGGGTTTTGCTCGCACGGGTGCGCGAACGCTGCAACGATCCGGCATTTCGCCGATCCGCCTGCGCACCGTTCACACGATGCCGCCTGCGGGTTCATTGCCAAGCCCCTCTGTCCTCGATACCTGAGAGATTGCGCCAGCCTGATCGGCCTTGCGCGCGCCCCTTCGGTGGGCAGCCTGCCGGTGCATCTGCACGGGCTACTGCCGCTCTCCAGAGTACGAAACCGGCTGCGCGCCACACGAATGGCTGCGCGCATGGGTTTCGACGCGGTCGGTCCTTTTGCCTGAGAGTTTGCGGGTGTGCCCCTTCGGCGGCGCGGCGAGCCCTGACGGGCCGTCGCGCACTCTCCCGACGCGTGCCGGCGAATGTACGCGAGCCCAAACGGCTTGTCAATTTGCGCAAATTCCCGTCGCCTGACGGCAGGCGGGCGTCGCGCGGATGCGGGTTGTCGGGGCCGAAAAAGGCTCGCGGAAGCGCTGCGCGAGCGCCTGATTCGCTGTGGACAAGCTCGTGGACAAGTTGTGGATCGCGCGGGGACAAACCCGCGTCCGGCTGTGGGCAAGCCGGTGGATGACTGTATGGAAAAGCACGGGAAAAGCTGTGGGCGAGGCGGGGACAAGCGCGGTCGATGCACTGGACAAGCCGGTGGACAAGCCTGGGAGAACCGCGGGACAAGCCGTGGAAAAGTGCCGAAAACCGGTGGAGAAGGCTGGGGAAAAGCGGCGAGGACGCGGGGGGAGGGCCGGAGGCGGTGAGCGCCGCCTCCGGTGACACGGAGCGATTACACGCCGATCGCGCGCGCTGCCGTGTCGAGTTCCTGGTTCAGCACGCGCAGCTCGTCGGCGGTCAGGCCGCCGCCGTGCTGGGCGCTCATGTCGTTGGCTTCCTGGCGGATCACGTCGAGCCGGCGGTGCAGCGCCTGGCCTTGCGGCGGCGGGTAGGCGCCGCCCGTCACGCGCGTGTCGATGCGGGTGCCGAGGTGATCGATGCGGCCGAGCAGCTCGTTCATGCGCTCCACGCCGACCGGCGGGGGCGGCGGTTGCGGCGGGGGCGGAATCGGCACGGGGACGGTTTGAACGGGACGCGGGCGTGGCGCCCGCCGCTTCGGCGGCGGCGTGACGACGCACGCGGCCAGCGACGCGACGAGGGCGGCACCCACTGCCGCACGGATCAACCGTTGCATGAATCGTTCTCCTTGAATGGATCGGTGAGGCAGGAACGCGATTGCAGCGCGCCGGCAAAGCGAAGCCGGCCCACGAGGGGCCGGCGGTTCGAAGCATGCTTCAGACCGGTGCAGGGCGGCGGCGGGTTCCCACGGGTTTGTAACGGTTTGTATGGCCGTCGCGCGCGAGGCGTGACCGGCGCGGTCAGAACGGCTCGCTCGCGAACGGCAGGCGGCGGCCTTCCAGCTCGCTGCGCGCGGCCAGCTCGATGATGGCCATCACGTCCACCGCATCCTGCGCGGCCACCGGGAACGGCACGCCGTCGTGGATCGAGGCGGCCAGCGCGCGATAGAACTCGGCGTACTGGCCGTCGAGCGTCGGCACCGGGCGCTCCGTCTCCACCTCGCCGTCGAGCAGGTGCAGCACGCCGGGCAGGTTGCCGCCGCCGAAGTCGACGTGGTCCGGTGTGAGGCCGGCCTTGAGCTGGTCTTCCTGCGTGTCGAGCCCGAACTTCTGATAGCCGCCGCGCGTGCCGAGCACCGTGAAGCGAGCCGGCTCGATCGCGGCCAGCGCGCTCGCATGCAGCGCCACCTCGTGGTCCGCGTAGCCGAGCACGAGGTGCACGAGATCGGCGGCCGCCGCGCCGTCGCGGCGTGCGCGCACCGTGGCCGTGACCGTCTGCGGCGCGCCGAACAGCACCAGCGCCTGGTCGATCAGGTGCGGCCCGAGGTCGTACAGCAGGCCGCCGCCGCGGGTCGCGTCCTCACGCCAGCGCTGGCGGATCTGTGGGCGGAAGCGGTCGAAATGCGATTCGAACCAGGTGATGCGGCCCAGTTCGCCGCTTGCCACGAGCTGGCGAACGGTGAGGAAGTCGCCGTCCCAGCGGCGGTTGTGGAACGGCGCGAACACCAGCCCGCGATCGGCCGCGAGCCGCGCCAGCGTGCGCGCCTCGGCCGCGTTCAGCGTGACCGGCTTGTCCACCACCACGTGCTTGCCGGCCTCGAGCGTGCGGCGCGCGAGGTCGAAGTGCGTGTCGTTCGGCGTGGCGATCACCACGCACTCCACCTCCGGGTGCGCCACCAGCGCCTCGAAGTCGGCCACCACGGCCGCCCCGGGGTAGGCGGCGCGTGCCTTGTCCGGCTGCCCGGTCGCGATCGCCGCGACCACGGTGCGGTCGCTGTGCGCGATCACGGGCGCGTGGAAGGTCGCGCCGGCGAAACCGAAACCCATCAGACCAACCTTCAGCAATGACGTCATGAGCGAATCCTGTCAGCGAGCGGGTGCGAACGGGCGGCGGCGCGCAATCGGAGGCGGACATGAGCGGGTCATGCGCCATCGGCGGCCGCCGCCGCGGCCGATTACCGCGGTCGAGTATTGTGGCACGGCGAAGCGGGGCACGAGCGCGAGCGCGTCCGGCACGGGCAGGGCGTGCGTCGGCAGCCCGTGCCCGCGCGGCCCGGAGCGCGCGTCGGCGCGCGCCCGGCGGGCGCTGTTCCGGCCCCGCCGACCGTCACCGCCGCGACCTTTGCGGCGTGTTAACATGCGGCCTCCCGCGTTCGCCGTTTTCCGCTCCGCGCCGCCTCCGGTGGCGCGCACCGTGCCTGCCCGATGGCGCGGCGGCGTCGCCGTCATCCGCATTTCCAGTCCGCCAGTCACCATGTCCGCAGGTCTCAATGCCGCTCAGAACGAAGCGGTGCGCTATCTCGACGGTCCCTGTCTCGTGCTCGCCGGCGCCGGCAGCGGCAAGACGCGCGTGATCACGCAGAAGATCGCCCATCTGATCGAGAACAAGGGCTTCGAGCCGCGCCACATCGCGGCCGTCACCTTCACGAACAAGGCCGCCGCCGAAATGCGCGAGCGCGTCGGCAAGCTGCTCGAGGGCAAGACGCTGACCACGCCTGGCAAGGAAGGCCGCAAGGTGCCCGTGAACCAGCTCACGGTGTGCACGTTCCACTCGCTCGGCGTGCAGATCCTGCGCCAGGAAGCCGAGCACGTGGGCCTGAAGCCGCAGTTCTCGATCATGGATTCGGACGACTGCTTCGGCATGGTGCAGGAGCAGATCGGCACGACCGACAAGGGCCTGATCCGCAAGATCCAGAACACCATCTCGCTGTGGAAGAACGGCCTGATCACGCCCGAGCAGGCGATGTCGATCGCCGCCGACGAGGACGAGCATCAGGCCGCGCTCGTGTACCGCAACTACGTGGCCACGCTGCACGCCTACCAGGCCGTGGATTTCGACGACCTGATCCGGCTGCCGGCCGAGCTGTTCGAGCGCAACGAGCAGGTGCGCGATCGCTGGCAGAACAAGCTGCGCTATCTGCTGATCGACGAGTATCAGGACACCAACGCCTGCCAGTACACGCTGCTGAAGCTGCTGGCCGGCCCGCGCGCGGCCTTCACCGCGGTGGGCGACGACGATCAGGCGATCTACGGCTGGCGCGGCGCCACGCTCGAGAACCTGGCCCAGCTCGGCAAGGATTTCCCGAAGCTGCATCTGGTCAAGCTCGAGCAGAACTATCGCTCCACGGTGCGCATCCTGACCGCCGCGAACAACGTGATCGCGAACAACCCCAAGCTGTTCGAGAAGAAGCTGTGGTCCGAGCACGGCATGGGCGACTCGATCACCGTGACGGCGTGCAACGACGAAGAGCACGAAGCCGAATCCGTCGTGTTCCGGTTGTCCGCGCACAAGTTCGAGCGGCGCGCGAATTTCCGCGACTACGCGATCCTGTATCGCGGCAATTTCCAGGCGCGCATCTTCGAACAGGTGTTGCGGCGTGAGCGGATTCCGTATGTGCTGTCCGGCGGCCAATCGTTCTTCGACAAAGCCGAGATCAAGGACATCTGCGCTTATCTGCGCTTGATCGCCAACGCGAACGACGACCCCGCGTTCATCCGCGCGATCACCACACCGCGGCGCGGCGTCGGCAATACGACGCTCGAGGCGCTCGGCTCGTTCGCGGGCCAGGCCAAGGTGTCGCTATTCGAGGCCGTGTACATGGGCGGCATCGAGGCGCGTCTGTCGCCACGGCAGATCGAACCCATGCGCGTGTTCTGCGACTTCATGCAGCGCCTCACTGATCGCGCCGAGAAGGATGCCGCCGGCACGCTCCTCGACGAACTGATGGACGCGATCGGTGAGGCGCTGCATGAAGTCGCAGAACACGCGCATCGGTTCGATCTGGCGCGGCGACAGACGCGCTTCGATGCCGCCCATGTACACGGCCTCGAACAGCGACACCTTCGCCTGACCCGCGAACGAGCCGAGCGCTTCGAGCGTCGTATTGCCGACGCCGCGCCGTGGCGTAGTGATCGCGCGGATGAACGCGGGGTCGTCGTTGGCGTTGGCGATCAGACGCAGGTACGCGCAGATGTCCTTGATTTCGGCTTTGTCGAAGAACGACTGACCGCCCGAGAGCACGTACGGAATCCGTTCGCGCCGCAGCACCTGTTCGAAGATGCGTGCCTGAAAATTGCCGCGATACAGGATCGCGTAATCGCGGAAATTCGCACGCCGCTCGAACTTGTGCGCCGACAGACGAAACACCACCGATTCGGCCTCGTGCTC
>JASLEG010000204.1 GCA_030151225.1 Burkholderia sp.
ACGGCATGATGCCCGACCTGGCCCAGCCCGACGGCGCCGATGCGCTGACCGTCAGCGGCGTGGCCTCGATGGCGCGCGTGGTGGCGCCCGGCGAGATCGACGTGTCGCACGGCACGATCCTGTACCTCGAGGACATCGAGGTCAGCTTCGACGGCTTTCGCGCGCTGAAGAAGCTCTCGCTGGCGATCGACGCGGGCGAGCTGCGCTGCGTGATCGGCCCGAACGGCGCCGGCAAGACCACCATGATGGACGTCATCACGGGCAAGACGAAGGCCGATTCCGGCAAGGTGTTCCTCGGCCAGACCATCGACCTGTCGCGCATGAACGAGCCCGAGATCGCGCGCATCGGCATCGGTCGCAAGTTCCAGAAGCCGACCGTGTTCGAGGCGCATCCGGTGTGGGAGAACCTCGAGCTGGCGATGAAGACCGACAAGGGCTGGCTCGCCTCGCTGCGCGCGCGGCTCGATCGCACCGCGCAGCGCCGCATCGAGGAAACGCTCGAGCTGATCAAGCTCGAGGACAGCGCCTACCGCCTGGCCGGCGAGCTGTCGCACGGCCAGAAGCAGCGGCTCGAGATCGGCATGCTGCTGATGCAGAAGCCCGCGCTGCTGCTGCTCGACGAGCCGGCGGCCGGCATGACCGACCACGAAACGATGGAGCTCGCGCAGTTGCTGAACACGCTGCGCGGCACCTGCTCGATGATGGTGGTGGAGCACGACATGGAGTTCGTGGCGGCGCTGGCCGGCGAGACCGGCCGCGTGACCGTGATGGCCGAAGGCGCGGTGCTCGCGCAGGGCACGCTCGACACGGTCAAGCGCGACGAGGCCGTGATCGAGTCCTACCTCGGGCGATAAGGAATCCCCAGCATGCTGAAGATCGAATCGCTGAACCAGTTCTATGGCGGCAGCCACATCCTGCGCAACGTCAACCTCACGGCCGAGGACGGCCAACTGACCGTGCTGCTCGGCCGCAACGGCGTGGGCAAGACCACGCTGCTGCGCTGCCTGATGGGCGTGGTGGCCGCCAAGAACGGCCACGTGGCCTGGCGCGGCAAGCCGCTCGACGCGCTCGCACCGCACGCGCGCGTGGCCGCCGGCCTCGCCTACGTGCCGCAGGGCCGGGACATCTTCCCGCGCCTGAGCGTCGAGGAAAACCTGCTGGTGGGCGCGGCCAGCCGCCGGGCGCCGTCGAAGGTGCCCGACCGCATCTACGAACTGTTCCCGGTGCTCAGGGAAATGCGCGCGCGGCGCGGCGGCGACCTGTCGGGCGGCCAGCAGCAGCAGCTCGCGATCGGCCGCGCGCTGATGAGCGAGCCGCAGTTGCTGATCCTCGACGAGCCGACCGAGGGCATCCAGCCCTCGATCATCCAGGACATCGGCCGCACGCTGCGCCAGCTCGTCGACGAGACCAGGATGACGGTGCTGCTGGTCGAGCAGTACTACGACTTCGCGCGCTCGATCGCCGACCACTACTGGGTCATGAGCCGCGGCGAGATCGTGGCCGGCGGCGCGGCCAGCGAGATGGAAAGCAACGGCGTGCGCGAGCTGATCGCCGTCTGAGTCTGGAAGCAGGCGGGCCGCGCCGACGGCCCGCCTGTCCCTCCCTTCTCCTCCCCTCCCCGGCCGCCGCCGCCGGGGTCGGTCATTCGACCGATACCGGCGCCCCCGCGCCGATGCGAAGCTTCCTTCCGTCAAACGCGACCGGCAGCCTCCGTTGCCGGCCTTCGATTTCGTCGCTGCCGAGGTTGCCTTGCATCGCCCCGTCCTGCATCCCGTCTGGGTTCGCCTGTTCCACTGGATCAACGCCGTGGCCGCGATCCTCATGTGCCTGAGCGGCTGGCAGGTGTACGACGCCTCGCCCGTGTTCGGCGCGATCCGCCTTCCGGCCGCGATCACGCTCGGCGGCTGGCTCGGCGGCGCGCTGCTCTGGCACTTCGCGGTGATGTGGGTGCTGGTGGCCAACGGCCTCGCCTACCTGGCCCTCGCCGCGCTGACCGGGCGCCTGCGGCGGCGCTTCTTCCCGCTCGGCCCGCGCGCGATCGCGGCCGACCTGGCCGCCGCGCTGCGCGGCCGGCTCGCGCACGACGATCCGGCGCGCTACAACGCGGTGCAGAAGTTCGCCTATCTCGCCGTGATCGTCGATCTCGCGCTGCTGGTGATCTCGGGGCTCGCGATCTGGAAGCCGGTGCAGCTGCCGCTGCTGCGCATCGCGATGGGCGGCTACGACAACGCACGCGTCGTGCACTTCGCCGCGATGAGCGCGCTGGTGGCCTTCGTCGCGATCCACGTGGCGATGGTGGCGCTCGTGCCGCGCTCGCTGCTCACGATGATCCGGGGGCGTTGAGATGGGCACACCGAAAGCTTCGTCGACGCCGCCGTCGTCGCCCGCCCGCACCGACACCGATCCGCAGCTGAAGGACGCGCGCGAGGCGCTGCAGTCCGAGGCGCGCCGCCGCTTCGGACGCCGCATCCTGAGCCTCGGCGGCCTGTCGCTGCTGTCGGGCTGCGACCTGAACAGCACCCGGTCGATCGACGGCGTGCTGCGCCGCATGTCCTCGTTCAACGATCGCGTGCAGGCGATGCTGTTCGACCCGAACGCCCTCGCCCCCACCTACCCCGAATCGATGATCACCCGGCCGTTCCCGTTCAACGCGTTCTACGACATCGACGAGGTGCCCGAGGTGGACGCCGCCACCTATCGGCTCGAGCTGAGCGGGCGCCTCACCGGCCAGCGCAGCTGGCGGCTCGACGAACTGCGCGCGCTGCCGCAGGAAAGCCAGATCACGCGCCACATCTGCATCGAGGGCTGGAGCGCGATCGGCCGGTGGGGCGGCGTGCGCTTCGCCGATTTCCTGCGCCGCGCGGGCGCCGACACCACCGCGAAATACGTGTCGCTGCACTGCGCCGACAACTACTGGACCAGCATCGACATGCCCACGGCCCTGCATCCGCAGACGCTGCTCGCCCTCAGCTGGGACGGCCAGCCGCTGCCCCCGAAGTACGGCTTCCCGATGAAGCTGCGCATGCCCACCAAGCTCGGCTACAAGAACCCGAAGCACATCGTGGCGATCGGCATCACCAACGAATTTCCCGGCGGTTACTGGGAAAGCCAGGGCTACAACTGGTTCGGCGGTTCCTGAACCGATTCGCCTCATCACCACCTCGTTTCCCTCACGGAGCACCCATGTCCAAGCGTCTCACCCTCGCAGCCTCGCTCGCCACCTCCCTCGTCGCGCTGAGCCTCGCCGGCAGCGCCTTCGCCCAGGCCAAGCCCGAACGCATCCGCGGCGACATCGTGTCGTTCGCCGACGGCACGCTCAAGGTGCACCGCCGCAGCGGCGACACCGTCACGATCGCCGTGCCCGACGCGCTGCCCGTCAACGCGCTGAAGACGATCCAGCTCGCCGACATCAAGCCCGGTTCGTACGTGGGCACGGCTGCCACGCCGGGCCCGGACGGCACGCTGACGGCCAAGGAAGTGCTGGTGTTCCCCGAGGCCGCGCGCGGCATGGGCGAAGGCCACTACGCGTGGGATCTCGGCGCGAACACCTCGATGACCAACGCCAACGTCGACACCGTGGTGCAGGGCACCAGCGGCCGCGACCTGAAGCTGTCCTACAAGGGCGGCAGCAACACCGTGACCGTGCCGCCCACCGCGCCGGTGGTCACGCCGATCCCGGCCGCCCATACCGATCTGCAGACGGGCCGCAAGGTGTTCGTGGTGGCGCTGCCGAAGGGCGGCGGCAGCTACGACGCGAAGAACGTGATCGTGGAGAAGGACGGCGTCGTGCCGCCGATGTGAGCGACCCGCGCGGCAGCGGTGCTGCACCACGCGCCACGAATACCGGCGGCCGCGCCGCGTGGTGTAGCATGACGGCGCGCGGCCCCGCCGCCGCGCGCCGTCATTCGCTCTCGTCCGCCCTGCCCGATGTCCGATCACGATCCGCCCGACACCCGCCCGACCGCTACCGCCTCCCAGCCCGACACGCTCGACACGCCCACCGGCCTCGCCGCCAAGAAGGCCTGGCGCGCCATGCTCGAACTCGGCTTCGAGCGGCAGGCGACGGGCCGCTCGGCGCTCGTGCATCGCCGTCACGACGGCCCGCTGCGGATCCAGCGCCCGCTCTACCCCGAAGGCGACGCGATCTGCCACGCGGTGATCGTGCATCCGCCCGGCGGCGTGGCCGGCGGCGACCGGCTCGACATCGACGTGCGTGTGGCCGCCGGCTCGCACGCCGTGATCACCACGCCCGGCGCGACCAAGTGGTACAAGTCGAACGGGCTCGACGCGCGCCAGCGCATCGCGATCGAGGTGGCCGACGACGCGAAGCTGGACTGGCTGCCGCAGAACAACCTGTTCTTCGATGCCGCGCAGGCCTCGCTCGAGTTCTCGCTCGCGGTGGGCGAGCGCGCCAGCGTGATCGGCTGGGACGTCTCGCAACTCGGCCGGCAGGCAGCCGGCGAAACCTGGTCGGTCGGCAGGATCGCGTCATACGCACGCATCGCCGGCGCCGACGGCCGGCCGCTGTGGATCGAGCGCGCGCATCTGGGCGCGACCGAGCCGCTGCGCGTCACGCCGCAAGGCCTCGCGGGCTTCCCCGTGTACGGCACGCTGTGGGCGATCGGCGACGCCTGCAACGAGGCGCTGGCCGAGACGCTCGCGCCCGAACTGCCGTTCGGCGACACGCTGCGCGCCGGCGTGACCTGCGTGGCGCCGCGCGTGATGCTGATCCGCGCACTGGCCGATTCGGTCGAGACGCTGCAGCAGCTGTTCGTCGCGCAATGGACCCGGCTGCGCCCGCTCGTGCACGGCGTCGAGGCGCGCCCGCTGCGGCTCTGGCAAACCTGATCGCCGCCGCGTTCCCCGCCTTACCCGCCTTACCCGCCTTACCGACCGCTTCCGCACCATCTCGACGCACCGCATCCATCGCCACGCACCGGATCGGCGCGGCCGCGCCCGCAAACCGTGCCGCCGACGCACTATCGCATGGCACGCGGCTTGCGTTCCTTGTACGTTTGCGTGCCGCATCCGCCATCGCGATGCTAGGATCGCCTGCCAGGCGCGAAACGCGCGAGTCGATCATTACGTTTAGCTAAATATCGAACTTTCATGAAGCTGACTCACCGAGAGAAGGACAAGCTGCTGATCTTCACCGCGGCGCTGCTGGCCGAACGCCGCCGCGCGCGCGGGCTGAAGCTCAACTATCCGGAGACGGTCGCGTTCATCACCGCCGCGCTGATGGAAGCGGCGCGCGACGGCAAGACCGTGGCCGAGGTCATGCACTACGGCACCACCCTGCTCACGCGCGACGACGTGATGGACGGCGTGGCCGAGATGATCCCCGACATCCAGGTCGAGGCGACCTTCCCCGACGGCACCAAGCTCGTGACCGTCCACCACCCGATTCCCTGAGGTCCCCATGATTCCCGGCGAAATCCTCACCGACGACGGCGATCACGAGCTGAACGCGGGCCGCCCCACGATCACGCTGGCCGTGGCCAACACCGGCGACCGCCCGGTGCAGGTCGGCTCGCATTACCACTTCCACGAAGTCAACGACGCGCTGTCCTTCGATCGGGCGGCCGCGCGCGGCTTCCGGCTCAACATCGCGGCCGGCACCGCCGTGCGCTTCGAGCCGGGCCAGACGCGCACCGTCGAGCTGGTCGAGCTGGCCGGCAGCCGCATCGTGTACGGCTTCCAGGGCAAGGTGATGGGCCCGCTCTGAGCGAGCGCGTCCACGCCGCCGGCGGTGCGCCGCCCGCCCCTTCATCGCCCGTTTTGTACGCTGCCCGCCGCGCCGGGCGCTCCAAGGATTCGACACCATGACACTACGCTTGAGCCGCCGCGCCTACGCGGAAATGTTCGGCCCGACCACCGGCGACCGCATCCGCCTGGCCGATACCGACCTGCTGATCGAGGTCGAGCGCGACTGCACGATCTACGGCGAGGAGGTGAAGTTCGGCGGCGGCAAGGTGATCCGCGACGGCATGGGCCAGTCGCAGCGCAGCGCCGTGGACGTGGCCGACACCGTCATCACCAATGCCGTGATCCTCGATCACTGGGGCATCGTGAAGGCCGACATCGCGATCAAGGACGGCCGCATCCAGTCGATCGGCAAGGCCGGCAATCCCGACATCCAGCCCGGCGTGACGATCGCGATCGGCGCGGCCACCGAGGTGATCGCCGGCGAAGGCATGATCGTGACGGCCGGCGGCATCGACACGCACATCCACTTCATCAGCCCGCAGCAGATCGACGAGGCGCTCGCCTCCGGCGTCACCACCATGATCGGCGGCGGCACCGGGCCCGCGGCCGGCACCAACGCCACCACCTGCACGCCGGGCCCGTGGCATCTCGAGCGCATGCTGCAGGCGGCCGACGGCTGGCCGATCAACATCGGCTTCCTCGGCAAGGGCAACGTGAGCCTGCCGCAGCCGGCCGAGGAGCAGATCGCGGCCGGCGCGATCGGCCTGAAGCTGCACGAGGACTGGGGCTCGACGCCGGCGGCGATCGACAACTGCCTGACCGTGGCCGACGCCACCGACACCCAGGTCGCGATCCACACCGACACGCTGAACGAAGGCGGCTTCGTGGAATCCACCGTGGCCGCCTTCAAGGGCCGCACGATCCACACGTATCACACCGAAGGCGCGGGCGGCGGCCACGCGCCCGACATCCTGAAGGTGTGCTCGGAGCTGAACGTGCTGCCGTCGTCCACCAATCCGACGCGGCCCTACACGATCAACACGCTCGACGAGCACCTCGACATGCTGATGGTGTGTCACCACCTCGACCCGTCGATCGCCGAGGATCTCGCCTTCGCCGAATCGCGGATCCGCCGCGAGACGATCGCGGCCGAGGACATCCTGCACGATCTGGGCGCGCTGTCGATGATGTCGTCCGACTCGCAGGCGATGGGCCGCGTGGGCGAGGTGATCATCCGCGCCTGGCAGACCGCGCACAAGATGAAGGTGCAGCGCGGCGCGCTGCCCGAGGACGGCGCGCGCAACGACAACTTCCGCGCCAGGCGCTACGTGGCCAAGTACACGATCAACCCGGCGCTCACCCACGGCATCGCGCACGAGGTGGGCTCGCTCGAGCCCGGCAAGTGGGCCGACATCGTGCTGTGGGAGCCGGCCTTCTTCGGCGTGAAGCCCGCCATGATCCTGAAGGGCGGCATGATCGCGGTGGCCCAGATGGGCGACCCGAACGCGTCGATCCCGACGCCCCAGCCCGTGCACTTCCGCGACATGTTCGCGACCCGCGGCGGCGCGCTCGGCCGCACCTCGCTGACCTTCGTCTCGCAGCTCGCGCTCGACAACGGCGTGGCCGCGCGCTACGGCCTGGCCAAGCGCGTGGTGCCGGTGCGCGGCTGCCGCACGGTCACCAAGGCCGACATGATCCACAACGCGTGGCGGCCGTCGATCACGGTCGATCCCGAAACCTACGACGTGGTGGCCAACGGTCAGTTGCTGACCTGCGAGCCGGCCACGGTGCTGCCGATGGCGCAGCGCTATTTCCTGTTCTGATGGCTGGTTGACGATTCATTCATGCGCACGATCGACAAACGCATTGCCCCCAACGTGAAGCTCGCCGCGACCCTGGTTGCGCGCGCCGCCACGCTCACGCTCGCCTACGATGCCCGCTGCAGGAGCCGCTTCGCCGCGACGCTCGACGGCGGCGAGGAAGTGGGCGTGGTGCTGCCGCGCGGCACCGTGCTGGCCGACGGCGACGTGCTGGTGGCCGACGACGGCGCGCTGGTGCGCGTGGTGGCCGCGGCCGAGGCCGTGCTGCTGGTGCACGCGCCCGACGCGCTGACCTTCACGCGCGCCGCCTATCACCTGGGCAACCGCCACACGCCGGTGGAGATCGGCGCGCACACGCTGAAGCTCGAATACGATCCGGTGCTGGCCGACATGCTGGTGCGGCTCGGCGCGAAGGTCGAGCGCGTGGAAGCCGCGTTCCAGCCCGAGGCGGGCGCGTACGGCGGTGGCCATCGCCACGGCCACGACGCGACCTTCGCCGAGGACTATGCGCTCGCGCAGCAGGTGTACGACGAGCATCACGGGCACGCGCATCCGCACGATCACGGCCACGACCACGCGCATGCGCACGGCCACTCGCACGACCATGGCCATGATCACGGCAAGCACGAGCACACGCACGCCCCCGGCTGCACGCATTGCCACGACCATGGACACGACTGAACTCGTCGCGCTGCTGCATCTCGCCTCGCCGGCGCTGCCGATCGGCGGCTTCAGCTACTCGCAGGGCTTCGAGGCCGCGCTCGACGCGAACCTGATCCACGATGCCGACAGCGCGCGCGCCTGGATCGCCAGCGGCCTGGCCGACGTGCTCGCGCTCGGCGAACTGCCGCTGCTCGCGCATCAGCTCGCACGCTGGCAGCGTCACGACGCGGCGGGCCTCGCCGAGGCCGACGCCGAATTCGTGGCGAGCCGCGAATCGGCCGAGCTGCGCCGCGAGACCGAGCAGATGGGCTGGTCGCTCGCGCAGCTCGCCGTCGCGCTCGAATGGGGCGACGCCGCGCGGCGCGCCACACTCGCGGCGATCAGGCCGGTGGCGCTGCCCACCGCCTACGCGTTCGCGGCCGCCGCGCACGGCGCGGCCCCCGACGCGACGCTCACGGCCTATGCATTCGGCTGGGTCGAGAACCAGGCCGCGGCCGCGCTGAAGGCCGTGCCGCTCGGCCAGCTCGCCGGCCAGAAGATCCTGATGGCGCTGCGCGGCCCGATCGCCGACGCGGTGCGCCGCGCGCTGGCCACGCCGCCCGAGGCCATCAACACGTTCGCGCCGCTGCTCGGCATCCTGTCCGCGCGGCACGAAACCCAGTACTCCCGACTGTTCCGCTCCTGAACGACGACCGACCATGAACACGCAATCCTCCCCTCGCCGCACCAAGAAGCTGCCGCCGCTGCGCGTCGGCATCGGCGGCCCCGTCGGCTCCGGCAAGACCACCCTGCTCGAAATGCTGTGCAAGGCGATGCGCGAGCGCTACGACCTGGTGGCGATCACCAACGACATCTACACCAAGGAAGACCAGCGCCTGCTGACGGTGGCCGGCGCGCTGCCCGAGGAACGGATCATGGGCGTGGAGACGGGCGGCTGCCCGCACACGGCGATTCGCGAGGACGCCTCGATCAATCTCGAGGCCGTGGACCGCATGCTCACCCGCTTCCCCGACGCCGACATCGTGTTCATCGAATCCGGCGGCGACAATCTCGCGGCCACCTTCAGCCCCGAGCTGTCGGACCTGACGATCTACGTGATCGACGTGGCCGGCGGCGAGAAGATCCCGCGCAAGGGCGGCCCCGGCATCACCAAGTCGGACCTGCTCGTGATCAACAAGACGGATCTGGCGCCGCTGGTGGGCGCGAACCTCGACGTGATGGCCTCGGACACGCGCAAGATGCGCGGCGAGCGGCCCTACGTGATGACGAATCTGAAGGCACTCGACGGCGTGGCCGACGTGATCGCCTTCATCGAGAAGAAGGGCCTGCTGACGGCCTGAGCACCGGCCGCGGCGGCACGCGCCGCTGCGGTACCAGCCACGTCAGGCCGCGTCGCCCGCCCCGGCCGGCGGCAGCAGCGCCGTGAGCACGTCCACCGTGCGGGCCGTCGCGCCGCGATGGCGCGCGGCGAACGCGGCGCCGGCCGCGCCCATCGCGGTGCGCCGTGCCGGCTCCGCGAACAGCGCGTCGAGCGCGGCCGCGAGCGCCTCGGGATCGGCCACCTGCTCGGCCGCGCCGGTGGCCACCGCATCGGTCGTGGCCTGCGTGAAGTTGAACACGTGCGGCCCGATCAGCACCGGCACGCCCACCGCGCACGCCTCGATCAGATTCTGGCCGCCGAGCGGCAGCAGGCTGCCGCCGATGAAGGCCGCATCCGAGGCCGCGTAGTAGGCACCGAGCTCGCCCATCGAATCGCCGAGCAACACCGTGACCTCGGCGGGCACGGATACCGTCTCGCCACCGGCCGCCGCGACCGCCCCCGCCGCCCACAGCGCGGAACGACGCGCGACCCGGCAGCCCTCGCGCGCAGCCAGCGCGGCTACTTCGTCGAAGCGCTGCGGATGGCGCGGCACCAGGATCAGCAACGCCCCGCGCGTGTTCAGCGCCGCGAACGCGCGCAGCACCAGCGCTTCCTCGCCCTCGCGGGTGCTGGCCGCCACCCACACCGGGCGCGCGCCGATCTCCTCGCGCCAGGCGTGGCCGCGCGCCGCCAGCTCGGGCGGCGTGCTCATGTCGAATTTCAGGTTGCCGAGCACGGCCACGTTGCGCGCGCCGAGCGCGATCAGCCGTTCCGCGTCGGCCGGGCTCTGCGCGAGCACGCGCGAGAAACCGCCGAACACCTCGCGCACCGCGCTGCCGAAGCGCGAGGCGCGCCGGAACGAACGCGCCGACATGCGCGCATTGGTCAGCACCAGCGGCACCTCGGCGCGGCGGCATTCGTCGATCAGCGTCGGCCACACCTCGGTTTCCATCACGAGGCCGAGCGTGGGCCGCCAGGCGCGCAGGAAGCGGCGCACCAGATGGGGCATGTCGTAGGGCAGATAGGCGCGCAGCACGCGATCGCCGAACAGCTGCTCGCTGGTGGCGCGACCGCTCGGCGTCATGTGCGTGATCAGCAGCCTCGCGTCGGGCCGCGCCGCGAGCAGCGCCTCGATCAGCGGCTGCGCCGCGCGGGTCTCGCCCACCGATACCGCGTGCACCCAGATCAGCGGCACCGCTTCGTCGGGACCGCGCCGCGCGCGCATGGCCGGCGCGAGATGGCCGAAACGCTCCGCGATGTGCTCGCGATAGCCGTGCTCACGGCGCGAGCGCCAATACAACCGGATCACCGCGGCAGGCGCGACGAGCCACCACAGCGCGCGATACACCGCTCTCAACATGACACCACCGTGCTTCGCTCCATGCGTGCGCGCCGCGCTCAGACGAGCGCGCGCTGCTGCAGCCGCTCGAGGATGCCGAGCGGTGCACATTCCGGTCGCGCCATCGCGTCGACCGGCAGGAAAAAGGTCTGTTCCATCATGAACTGGCCCGACATGACCGCGTGCGAGGTCTGATCGGAGAAGCAGATCCACACGCAGCCGGGCGGAAACGGCATGGTCTGCTGCGGGCTCGCCTGCTGATAGCCGAGATCGGCCTTCATGGCATCGTGCAGATGCAGCATCAGGTGATCGTAGGCGCTGCGCTTCGACTTGGTCACGTGCAGCAGGTTCAGCAGCCAGGCCGAGCCCGGCACCTGCGGCCGGATGCCGGGCAGGAAGCGCTTCGCGACGTCCTCGAACGGCTCGCCCACGCGCCACACGCGCGGCACGCCGCGCGGGTTCACGTTCGCGAACACGCGCAGGATGCGCTCGCCGTAATTGGGCCGCGACGGAAACGCGTCCACGTGCAGCCGGCTGTCGTCCTTGCGCCACGAGGTTTCGCGCGTCTCGACCTGGCGCAGCCGCAGGCTGGTGGGCGCCATGCGCATGCGGCCGCGATATTCGGGAAACAGCCCGTCGACGAGCGAGGCCGCCTGCTGCTGATAACGCGCCACCAGCGCGCGCACGGCCGACTGCGTGACGGCATCGCCGAGCACGCCGGCGATCGCGCCGCCGTTGGGCGCGAGGCTGATGTTCTTGCGCTTGGGATCGGCCAGCGCCGGATCGAGCAGCGCTTCCTCGCCGCCTTCGATGGCGAAGCGCAGGTTCGGGAAATACAGCACCTTGCCGGTCTCGACCGCCGCGAGCAGTTGCTCGCGCGGCTGGGACAGCTGCAGCCCGTGCCAGTCGGCGGACGCGACTTCGAGGATCTGGGATTCGGTCATGAGTGCACCGTTACAGAAGGCCGAACGACGCGAGCGCGCCCTTGACTTGCGACAGGCTGGGCGGTGCGCCGGCCGTACCGAGGTTGACGACGTTCGGCGACCAGTAGCCGCCCGTGCGCCACGCGGTCGCGAAATTGTACAGTTCGACGGTGGGCCGCTTGAGCGCCGCGGCGATGTGCACGAGGCCCGTGTCCACGCCCACGGTGGCCGCCGCGCCGTCGATCAGGCCGACCACGGCGGGCAGCGACAGCTTGGGCGGCACGATCGCGGCCGCGCCGAACTCCTTCGCCAGCCGCTCGCTGGTGGCGCGCTCGGCCTCGCTGCCCCACGGCAGCACGAGCGACGCGCCGCGCCGCACGAGCGCCTGGCCGAGCTCGATCCAGGCGGCATCGGGCCATTGCTTGTCGGCGCGCGAGGTGGCATGGACGAAGACGACGTAGGGTACCGGAAGATTCAGCTCGGTGGCCGACAGCGCACGCGCGGCCTGATGCGTATCAAGGCCGAAGTCGAGTTCGTCCTCGGGCTGCGGCGCCGCGTCGCCGAGCGCATCGGCCACCAGCTGGCGGGTGCGCTCCACCACGTGGGTGCGCGGCGCGATCGGCACGCTGCGCCGATAGAAGAAGCGCGCCGGCCATTCGTAGCCCGCGCCGTCGGTGCGGTTGCCGAGCCCGATCAGCGGCCCGCGCGCCCAGCTCGCCACCCACGCGCTCTTGATGAGCCCCTGGCAATCGATCACGAGATCGTAGTGCTCGCCGGCGATCTGGCGGCGAAACGCGCGGATCTCGCGCCAGGTGCGCGCGCTGCCGAGCGACTTGCGCCAGCGGCGCAGCGAGAACGGCAGCACGTGACGCACGCCGCGCACGAGCTTCACGAGCTCGACGAAGCTTTCCTCGACGAGCCAGTCGATCTGCGCGTCCGGATGACGACGATGGATGTCGGCAATCACCGGCATGTTGTGCACGACGTCGCCGAGCGACGACACGCGCACGATCAGAATTTTTTGCACGCTGGGAGAACCGGGGAAGAGCCGGCACGGACCAAAACGGGGGATTTTATCGCGTCGGCGGGGGAAACCCGCAAACCATCCGCGGGCGAGGTGAAACGCGGGGAACACGGCGCGGGGCGGCCCGCCTCGGGGCCGCCCCGCGCGAGCCGCATCAGAACGGCAGCTTAGCGTCCGGCTTGGCGGCCGTCAGCGCGCGACGGAAGTCGCCCTGGATGCGCGCGAGCGCCTCGGCGGTGTTCGCCTCGAAGCGCAGCACGACCACCGGCGTGGTGTTCGACGAGCGCGCGAGACCGAAGCCGTCGGGGTACTCGACACGCAGGCCGTCGATCGTCACCACCTCGTCGGCACCGTCGAACTTCGCGTTCTCGCGCAGCTTCTCGATCAGCGCGACGTTCTCGCCTTCCTCGAGCTTCAACTGCAGCTCCGGCGTCGATTCGGCGTTCGGCAGGCCGTTGAGCAGCGCGCTCGGATCGGCCACGCGGGCAAGGATCTCGAGCAGGCGCGCGCCGGTGTAGAGGCCGTCGTCGAAGCCGTACCAGCGGTCCTTGAAGAACACGTGGCCGCTCATCTCGCCGGCCAGCGGCGCACCGGTTTCACGCAGCTTGGCCTTCACGAGCGAGTGGCCGGTCTTCCACATCAGCGGCTCGCCGCCCTTCTCGCGGATCCAGCTGGCCAGGTTGCGCGTGCACTTGACGTCGTAGATGATCTGCGCGCCCGGGTTGCGCGACAGCACGTCCTCGGCGAACAGCATCATCTGGCGGTCCGGATAGATGATCTGGCCGTCCTTGGTCACCACGCCGAGGCGGTCGCCGTCGCCGTCGAACGCGAAGCCGATCTCGGCATCGGTTTCCTTCAGCGCGCGGATCACGTCCTGCAGGTTTTCCGGGTGCGCCGGATCCGGGTGGTGGTTCGGGAAGTTGCCGTCGATCTCGGTGAACAGCTCCACCAGCTCGCAGCCGAGCGCCTTGAACAGGCGCGGCGCGAGTTCGCCGGCCACGCCGTTGCCGGTGTCGACCACGATCTTCAGCGGGCGGGCTAGCTTGATGTCGCCCACGATGCGCTGCAGATAGGCGTCGGCCACGTCGTGCTGCTCGTAGCTGCCGCTGCCTGCCGAGAAGTCGCCGGCCACGATGCGGCGATACAGCGCCTGGATCTGCTCGCCGTAGATCGCCGCGCCGCGCAGCACCATCTTGAAACCGTTGTAGTCGGGCGGGTTGTGGCTGCCGGTCACCACGATGCAGGAATCCACGCGGCGTTCGCCACCGGCCAGCGGCAGCGGCACGCTGGCCGCGAAGTAGCCGACCGGGGTCGGCACCATGCCGACGTCGACCACGTCCACGCCCGCCGAGCGCAGGCCGTCGGCGAGCGCGCCGATCAGCTCCGGCCCGGACAGGCGGCCGTCGCGCGCGACCACCACGGCATCGCCGCCCTGAGCACGCACTTCGCTGCCGAATGCCTGGCCGATCGAGCGGGCGGTCGCGGCATCGAGCGTCTTGCCGATCACACCACGAATGTCGTATGCCTTGAAGATGGATTGGGAAATCATCGATTCACTCTCTGTCGTGCTTGAAAAATGGTGGCTCCGCCCTGCGCACCCCGCGGATGCCGGGTTCGAACCCGGACAACTTATAATCGCTGGTTTCGATCCGCGCGCCCGGCGCGGCAGGATCGTCAGCAAGCCGCCCATTCTAATGCGTGAGCGTTTGTGCACTGCAAATTAGAAAATCGGCGCGGCCGCCCGAACCGGCGTCGAACCCATTTTCATTCGATTTTTTTCATGCTGAAGCTTTCGCGCATCGCGAACCCCGATGTCGCCCGGGCCGCCCGGAATCTCGTCTGGCTCGGCCTCGAGCGCCTGACCCAGATCGGCGTCGCGATCGTGATCAGCGGCCTGCTCGCGCGCGCGCTCGGCCCCGACGCCTTCGGCAAGTGGCAGTACGCGAACACACTGCTGCTCGTGCTGGCCCCGCTCACCTGGGTGTGCGGGGCGGAAATTCTGGTGCCGACCATCGTACAGCGCGCCCCGGCCGAGATCGGTGCGGTTCTGGGCAGTGCGTTCGCGCTGCGCTTCTCGGTGTCGGCGCTGGCGCTCGCGGCGACCTGGGGCGGCATCGCCGCCGGCCTGGTCGATCCGCTGGTGGGCGCGATGCTGGCCGGGCTCGCCGTCACGATGGTGCTGCGCGAGCCCTTCGTGGGCGTGATCAACGCGTGGCTGCAGAGCATGACCTACAGCAAGCCGCAGCTGATCGCGAGCATCTTCGCCGCGCTCGGCAAGGCGCTGCTGGTCTGGCTGCTGGTCCGCGCCGCGGCGCCCGCCGCGAGCTACGGCTGGCTGTGGGCGCTGGAGGCCGGCGCGATCGCGATCGCGCTGATGCTCTATTACCGCGCGCGCCACGGCGGCCGGCTCGGCTGGCGCATCGAGGCGCCGCTGTTCCGCCATTTCGCGTCGGCCGGCACGGTGTTCTGGGTCGGCCTGGTATGCATGTACCTGTTCCTGAAGCTCGACCGGCTGATGCTCGAGCGCCACGTGTCGTTCGCCGAACTGGGCCGTTACGCGGCCGCGCAACAGCTCAACGAGAACTGGATCACGCTCGCGCTGCTGCTCGCGCAGACCATCGCGCCCGCCTTCGTGTATCGGGTGGCCGAGGTGGCGCGGCTGCGCCGCAACGTCTGGCGCCTGCTGGCGATGACCAGCGCGCTGATGGTGGCCGGCGCCGCCGTGCTCGACCTGCTCGCGCCGCTGATCATCGGCCGCGTGTTCGGGCCGGGCTTCGAGCAGTCGGTGTCGATCTTCCGCTGGGCCGTGTGGCTGTCGGTGCCGGCCGGCGTGGAGGCGATCGGCAACCTCGTCGTGCTCAAGTACCAGGCCAAGTTCGTGCTGCTGGCCAAGTGGTTGCTCGCGCTGGCCATCGCCGCCGCGGTCAATGCCGTGGCGATTCCGCGGCTCGGCCTGTACGGCGCGCTGGTCGGGCTGGCTGCCGGCTATCTCGCGGCCGCGTCGGTCAACTTTTACTACATCCGCCGGAAGCTGCGCTCATGACCTCCACGCCCTCCCCCGGCGCCCTCGACGACGTCGCGGTGCTGATTCCCGCCTACAACGGTCACGACGACCTCGAGCGCACGCTCGCCGCGTTCGACGAGGCCGCGCCCGTGCACGTGCTGGTGGTGGACGACGGCAGCACGCCGCCGATCGCGCCCGGCAGCCACGAGGGCCTGACCATCGAGGTGCTGCGCATGCCGAAAAACGGCGGCATCGAGCGCGCGCTCGCGGCCGGCGTCGAAGCGC
This sequence comes from Burkholderia sp., assembly GCA_030151225.1. Classification (GTDB taxonomy): domain Bacteria; phylum Pseudomonadota; class Gammaproteobacteria; order Burkholderiales; family Burkholderiaceae; genus Burkholderia. Next base: position 16,125 of record JASLEG010000204.1, read on the forward strand.
TCGCGGCACGCGGATTCCGCTATGCGGCGCGCATCGACGCGGGCGATCTGGCCGCGCCGCAACGGCTCGCCAAGCAACGCGCGTTCCTGGCCGCGCACCCGCGCGTGGCCTGCGTCGGCACCTGGACCCAGGTGATCTCGCGCGCCGGCGCGCCGCTGTTCATGCTGACGCCACCGGCCGATCCGGCCAGGCTGCGGCGCACCCGCTTCCTGCGCTCGCCACTCGTGCATCCGTCGGTGATGCTCGATATTGGCCGGGTACTGGAGGTCGGCAACTATCGCGCGAAATATCCGGCCGCAGAGGATCTGGACATTTTTTTGCGCTTAATGGAACGCTACGATTGCGCGAATCTGCCGGAACTCGGCCTATATTACGAACTGAACGAAGGCGGCATCAGCGCCACCAGGCGGCGCAGGCAGATCCGATCGACGCTCGCGCTCGTGCTGCGCCATTTCAACGTGCTCAATCCGTACGACTGGGCCGGGCTCGCCAAGTACCTGCTGCACCTGGTCGTGCCGTATTCGCTGCTGCACCGGCTGAAGCGCCGCTCGTTCGCGCCGCGACGGCCGGCCTGAGCCCTCGATGCCCGTCCGATACCGGCTGGCCTCGATGACGCCGGCGCCCCGTTTTCCCTTCATCACCCGCTCATGAGCCCTGTTTCCGCGCTGCGTATCGTCCTCGTCTGCAACACCGCGTGGGCGATCCACACCTATCGTCACGGCCTGATCCGCATGCTGGTCGCGAGCGGCGCCGAGGTCACCGTGCTCGCACCGCGCGACCGCACCGTCGAGCCGCTCGTGCAGATGGGCTGCCGCTACCTCGAACTGCCGGTGGCCTCGAAGGGCACCGATCCGCTCGAGGACCTGCGCATGCTGGCCGCGATGACGCGCCATTACCGCGCGATCCGCCCGCACCTGGTGTTCCACTACACGATCAAGCCGAACATCTACGGCTCGATCGCGGCCTGGCTGGCGCGCACGCCGTCGGTGGCCGTCACCACCGGGCTTGGCTACGTGTTCATCCGCGAGAGCCGCGCCGCGCGCATCGCCAAGCAACTGTACCGGCTCGCCTTCCGCTTCCCGCGCGAGGTGTGGTTCCTCAATCGCGACGATCTCGCCACCTTCCAGTCGCAGCGCCTGCTCGCCCGCCCCGAGCGCGCCAGGCTGCTGCACGGCGAGGGCGTGGACATCGCGCAGTTCTCGGCCGAGGCGGCGCCCGCGCGCGACACCTTCCGCTTCGTGCTGATCGGCCGGCTGCTGTGGGACAAGGGCGTGCGCGAGTACGTGGACGCCGCGCGCGCGCTGAAGCCGCGCTACCCGCACGCGCGCTTCGCGATGCTGGGCCCGGCCGGCGTGGACAATCCGAGCGCGGTGTCGCGCACCTACGTGGACGAATGGGTGCGCGAGGGCGTGATCGAGTATCTTGGCGAGGCGCACGACGTGCGCCCGCACATCGAGGCGGCCGACTGCGTGGTGCTGCCGTCGTATCGCGAAGGCGTGCCGCGCACGCTGATGGAAGCCTCGGCGATGCGCCGCCCGATCGTCGCGACCGACGTGCCGGGCTGCCGCGACGTGGTGACCGACGGCGAGACGGGCCTGCTGTGCACCGCGCGCGACAGCGCGAGCCTCGCGGAAAAGATGGCGGCGATGCTGGACTTGCCGGCCGAGGCGCGCCGCGCGATGGGCGAGCGCGGGCGGGAGAAGGTATTGAAGGAATTCGACGAGGCGAACGTCGTCGAACGCTACCGCGACACCATCCGTGCACTGACCGGCACGGCACTCTAGAACTCACGGAGGGCAAGACTATGAGCGACAAGGGCACGATTCTCGTGACGGGCGGTGCGGGCTTCATCGGCTCGCATACGTGCGTCGAACTGCTCAACGACGGTTACGACGTGGTGATCGTCGACAACCTCGTCAACAGCAAGCGCGAGGCGGTCGAACGGATCGCGAGGATCGCGGGCCGCGCGCCGGCGTTCCACCCGATCGACGCGTGCGACGAAGCCGCGCTCGGCAAGGTGTTCGACGCACATCCGATCACGGCCGCGATCCACTTCGCCGCGCTCAAGGCGGTGGGCGAATCGGTGGCCAAGCCGATCGAGTATTACCGCAACAACCTCGACAGCCTGTTCGCGGTGCTCAACGTGATGCGCGCGCGCAACGTCAGGCACTTCGTGTTCAGCTCGTCGGCCACCGTCTACGGCGTGCCCGAGCGCTCGCCGATCGACGAGTCGTTCCCGCTGTCGGCCACCAATCCCTACGGCCAGACCAAGCTGATCGCCGAGCAGGTGCTGCGCGACGTGGAGCGCTCCGATCCGTCGTGGCGCATCGCCACGCTGCGCTACTTCAACCCGGTGGGCGCGCACGAGAGCGGCCTGATCGGCGAGGATCCGGCCGGCCTGCCGAACAACCTGATGCCGTACGTGGCGCAGGTTGCGGTGGGCAAGCTCGAGAAGCTCAGCGTGTTCGGCGACGACTATCCGACGCCCGACGGCACCGGCGTGCGCGACTACATCCACGTGGTCGATCTGGCGCGCGGTCACCTGAAGGCGCTCGACGCGCTGAAGCAGCGCGACGCGAGCTTCGTGGTGAACCTCGGCACCGGCCAGGGCTACAGCGTGCTCGACATCATCCACGCGTTCGAGGCCGCCAGCGGCCGCAAGGTGCCCTACCAGATCGTGGCGCGCCGCCCCGGCGACGTGGGCGAGTGCTACGCGAACCCGGCCCGCGCGGCCGAGCTGATCGGCTGGCAGGCCGAATACGGCATCGAGCGCATGTGCACCGACCACTGGCGCTGGCAGGAGCGCAACCCGAAGGGTTACGCCTGAACACGGCCCCGCCTCGGCGGGGCTTTTCGTCTGGGGAGCCGATCCGCGCGACATGCGCCGGCACGCCTCCGCCCTCCGACCAAACGCCGCACGCAAGTCCTTGTCGGAAAAGGGAAAGGTCGGCCGCACCGCGCTATCTGCGGCGTGGGCGCTCCGGTATAATCCGCTGTCCATTTCCGGCCCGCCGCCGGTCCGCCACGTTTTCCCGGCCCGCCCATGCTCAGCTTCGCCGTCGCGTTCCTTGCCTCCCTGCTCGTCACGCTGCTCATCATCCGCTATGCGCATCTGCACGAAAAATTCTCGATCGACCACGATCTCGAGGGCGTGCAGAAATTCCACGTCCGCCCGGTGCCGCGCGTCGGCGGCCTCGGCATCGTCGCCGGCCTGCTGGGCGGGGCCGCGGCGCTCGCGCTGCGCTATCCGACCGTGGCCGGCGCCATCGTGGGCCTCGCCGCCTGCGGCACCCCGGCCTTCGGCTCGGGGCTGATCGAGGATCTGACCAAGAAGGTGTCGCCACGCGTGCGGCTGCTCTGCACCATGGGTGCCGCCGCAATCGCGTTCGCGCTGATGGGCGTGGCCATCACCCGCATCAGCGTGCCGCCGCTCGATTTCCTGCTCGGCTACACGGCGATCTCGGCGGTGGTGACGGTGCTGGCCGTGGCCGCGCTGGCCAATGCCGTGAACATCATCGACGGCTTCAACGGCCTCGCCGCGATGGTTGCCTTCATGATGTTCGCCTCGCTCGCCTACGTGTCGTTCCAGGTGTCCGAGCCGATCGTGCTGTCCGCCTCGCTGCTGATGATGGGCGCGATCATGGGCTTCTTCATCTGGAATTTCCCGGCCGGCCTGATCTTCCTCGGCGACGGCGGAGCCTACTTCATCGGCTTCATGCTGGGCGAGCTGTCGATCCTGCTGGTGATGCGCCACCGCGAGGTGTCGGCCTGGTATCCGGTGCTGCTGTTCATGTATCCGATCTTCGAGACCTGCTTCTCGATCTACCGCAAGAAGTTCATCCGCGGCATCTCGCCCGGCATTCCCGACGGCGTGCACCTGCACATGCTCGTCTACAAGCGCCTGATGCGCTGGGCCGTGGGCGCGCGCACCGCGCACGAGCTCACGCGCCGCAATTCGCTGACCTCGCCCTATCTGTGGCTGCTCTGCCTCGTGGCCGTGATTCCGGCCACGCTGTTCTGGCGCCACACCGTGCACCTGTTCGCCTTCGTGCTGGTGTTCGCGGCCACCTACGTGTGGCTGTACGTGAGCATCGTGCGCTTTCGCGTGCCGCGCTGGCTCGTGGTGCGCAAGGCACGCGCGCAGCAGCACTGAGCGGACCGTCTCCCCGGATGTGAAAAAAGCGCCCTCGGGCGCTTTTTTTGTTGCATGACGCGGCCTCGACAGCCGGCTCGGTGCACTCGTTCAGGCCTGTGCCGCGCGACCCGGAATGCTCTGCAGCGTGGGGCCGACCGCCGGCTGGTATTCGGGCACCCAGCGGCGCAGGTCGCGGCGCACCTCGTCGTCGGGCAGCACGCGGTGCTGCATCAGCCACGGCAGCAGTTCGTCGAGCAGGTTCTCGGGCACCTCGCGTGCCTTCGCCGTGCGCAGCTTCGGATGCGGCGTGCGGGTGGTGGTTTCGTCGTCGGCGAGCAGTTCCTCGTAGAGCTTCTCGCCGGGGCGCAGGCCCGAGAACTCGATGCGGATCTGCTCCTCGTCGAAACCGTACAGGCGTATCAAGTCGCGCGCGAGATCGACGATGCGCACCGGCTTGCCCATGTCGAGGATGAAGATCTCGCCGCCCTGCCCCATGCTCGAGGCCTGCAGCACGAGCTGCGAGGCTTCCGGAATCGTCATGAAGAAGCGCGTGATCTCGGGGTGCGTGACCGTGACCGGGCCGCCCTTGGCGATCTGCTGCTGGAATTTCGGAATCACGCTGCCGGCGCTGCCGAGCACGTTGCCGAAGCGCACCGTCTCGAACTGCGTGTTCGGGCTCGTCTGCTGCAGCGCCTGGCACGCCATCTCGGCGAGCCGCTTGCTCGCGCCCATCACGTTGGTGGGATTGACGGCCTTGTCGGTCGAGATCAGCACGAAGTGGCGTACGCCGTGGCGGATCGCGGAGCGCGCCACCCGGTAGGTGCCGAGCACGTTGTTGCGCAACGCCTGCCAGGCGTTGAGCTCCTCCATCAGCGGCACGTGCTTGTAGGCCGCCGCGTGGAACACGATGTGGGGCGCATGGCTCGCCATCACGTGGTCGAGCAGCAGCGAATCCTTCGCATCGCCGATCACCGGCACGAGGCGGCTTTCGGGAAAGCGCTCGCGCAGGTCCTCGGTGAGGCGGTAGATCGCGAACTCCGAAAGATCGAACGCGATCAGCTGCGCCGGCGCGAACTTGAGGATCTGCCGGCACAGCTCGGAACCGATCGAGCCGCCGGCGCCGGTCACCATCACCACGCGATCGCGCAGCAGCGCGTTGACGTGGGGGGTGTCGATCGTCACTTCGTCGCGACCGAGCAGATCCTCGAGGTCGATGTTGCGCACCTGGGACAACACGCCCTGCCCCGGCATCAGCCCGGTCAGCGACGGCAGCACGAGCGCCTTCACGCCGGCGCGCACGCACAGCGTGGCCACGCGGCGCTGCTCCTCGACCGAGGCCGAGGGCATCGCGATGATCACGTATTCGGTCTTGGTGGTGTCGGTCCAGCGCGCCAGCTCGGAGATCGGGCCGAGCACCTTGTAGCCGTAGACTTCGCGGCCGTGCTTGGCCGGCTCGTCGTCGAGCAGGCCCACGAGGCGCCATTCGCCCGAGCGCGACAGCTCGCGCGCGAGGCTCGCGCCCGCGCCGCCGGCACCGAGCACGATCACCGGCTTGCCCTGTCCGACCAGGCCGCCGTAGCGATAGAACTCCTTGGTGGCACGGTACAGCGCGCGCGCGCCGCCCATCACGAGGAACAGCAGCAGCGGCGAGAGCAGCAGCACCGAGCGCGGAATGATCGGCATCGGCTGGAACATCACGGCGCAGGCCATCACGATGCCGCCGCCGCCGACCACCGACTTCGAGATCCGCAGCAGATCGGGCAGGCTCGCGAACACCCACAGCCCGCGGTAGAGGCCGAAGGTCCAGAACATCAGGCCGTAGACGGGGAGCACCCAGGCGAGCGCCATCGTCCCACCCGTCAGAAAATCGTGCGGAATCTCGCCGTTGAAACGGATCAGGTAGCTGACGAGCCATACGCTCGCCACGGCCAGCATGTCGAACAGAAACGCGCTCAGCGACAGCCAGGATGCCTTGCCTCGCATCATCAATGAGCCCTCAGAATTTGTTGTGGGTATCAGGTTGCGCTCGGCGCCAGCGAACATCGATCGCAAAACCGCAAACTCCAATCGCGCAATACCAGCCGGCCAATAACCCCCACTGCATCAGCGGACGACAGGACAATGCAATTAAAGCAAAAATTGCGCCGAAAAACATAATGGCATACCAAGACAGTGCAGTTCGACGATGACCGATGCCGGAGCGCACCATTCGCTGATAGTAATGCTCGCGATGCGGCTGCCAGAACTTTTCGCCACGTAACAAACGTCTCAGCAGTGTTACAGATGCATCGGCAATGAAGGGAGCAAACACCATTGCCGGGAACCAGAGGGGCCAGATCGTTTCGCGCCAACCCCAGTAGCCGAACGCACCGGCGAGAAAACCGAGCGGTATCGACCCCGCATCGCCGAGAAACAGTCGGGCCGGATGGAAATTGAGAAGCAGGAAACCGAATGCGGCACCCGCCACCGAAATCGACGCAAGAACGAGGTCGTCCGCGGCGGCACCGCCAGCCGAGGCGGCCACGGCATAAGCACCAAAGCCGAACAACGCCATGCCGCCAGCCAGACCGTCGGCACCATCCATGAAGTTGTACAGGTTGATCAGCCACACCATCAGAAAGCCTATTCCAACCAGCCACCAAGGCGCGGCGGCAGGATAGACGGCAAGCAGCACGGCAACGGCGCACAGGTGCGCAGCGAAACGTACGCGTGCCGGAAGCCCGCGACGATCGTCGATCTGCGACAGCGCAGCCAGCATCACGGCAACCAGTGCGATGAGTGCAAGTCTCGGCGCGAGCGTGAGCACCACAACCACCACGACCGGCACGATACCCCAGCCGCCGACCCGCGGCGTGGGACGTGTATGCATGGAGCGTGCATTCGGGACATCCGTGGCGAGTTGCCACGCAAGCCCCGAGGCAAGCAGCCAATGCAGAACCAACGCGGATGCCGCGGCGGCAACGCAACCGACCAGCACAGTCTGAAAAAACAGGGAATGCGTGTGTAAAAAAGACAGCATCATCTCGGTCATGTACCGCGATCTCGTGAACGATACCAATCGGCAGTGGCCGCGAGGCCCTGGCGGGTCGTGAAGGGAGGCAGCCAGCCAAGCCGACGGCGGATCCGGTCCGTGTCGAGTTGCAGGCTACGGGTCAGTCGATCCATCTGGGCGCCGCGCCCCGCGAGCCGGCCGATCAGATTCAGCACCCCGGGCGAGAACGGCAACAGCCGCTCCGGCACACCCAGTGCCTCGGCCACCATGTTCAGTAGCCCGGCCACCGATGGTGCATCGTCGTCGGCGACATGAAAGATCTCGCCGACCGCCTCCGGTGCATCGACACAGACACACAGCGCGTCGGCCAGATTGTCGACGTACACGATACTGCGGCGCGCCGATATGGATGCAAACGGCAATGGGACCCCACGCGCCACGGTATCCAGCATACGCAGAAAATTCGCGCGCACACCCGGGCCGTAAACGAGCGGCGGACGCACGATCACGATCTCGAGTCCGCTCCGTTCGCCGTAACGCATCAAGGCCAGTTCGGCGTCACGCTTCGAACGCCCATACGGATCGCGTGGCCTGGCCGGTGCCTCCTCGGACAAGGGCGTGCCATCGTCGCATTCGGCCACCGCCTTCACACTGCTGACGAAGATGAAACGCCGCGCGCCATGGCGACGTGCCGCTTCGGCGACGCGCAACGTGCCATCGAGATTCGTGGCGCGGAATGCATGATCGGGATCGGCCACCGTGTCCTTCATCACATGCACGCGCGCAGCCAGATGAATGACGCAATCGATCTCGGGCCAGCGCTGCTCACCAAGCCCCTCGAAATCGGCGCCATCGAACTGCCACTCCACCACACCCTCGACACAGTGCCCCGCTTTCCGAACCAACCCGGTCACCGCATGCCCGCGAGCCAGCAGCACGCGACACATCGCGCGTCCGACGAAGCCGTTTGCTCCTGTCACCAGTACCGGATTCATAGCCATTTCCATCCAAAGCGCCGATAGAACCGAAATGCCGAGGCAAGAAACATTCGAATGTGGGCAAACCCCTTGCGCGAAGCGCCGCCACCATGGTGAACGATATGCACCTGAGGCACGTAGACGACCGAGGCGACTCGCCCTGCGCGCACGCTGAGGTCGTAGTCCTCGAAATAGAGGAAGTAGCGCGGATCGAAGCCGCCAAGTTGGCGAAGCACCGCCGTGCGGAACAGCATGAAGCAGCCGCTGACGATGGGCGGATTCCACACCACCTCGGTCTCGTTGATCAGATCGCGCATCTCGTAGCGTGCCAGCCGGCTCGCAAACGGCCGACGCAGCGCGCGGGGAAGAAAGCCGCGCACGAACAGATCGATCATGGCGGGGTACCGCCTGCACAGATACTGAAGCTGCCCGCTGCCATCGAAGGTACGCGGCGCAAGAAGACCGGCCTGCGGATTCTCGTCAAGGAAGCGCGTGCCGAGCAACAGCGTCCCGGCCTCGAGATCCACATCGGGATTGAGCACGAGATGGTATTCACTGCATGCGCGTTCGATCGCGAGATTATGGCCGCGCCCGTAACCGACGTTGCCGTGACCGCTCAGCACCGTACAGCCGAATCCCGCGCGCACAAACGCATCGATCGATGCGCTCAGATCGGGCATGCCGCCGTTGTCGACGAGATAAAGATCGACGGCCGCACCACCCGCATCGCGCCAGACCGTGCAGGCGTCGAGCAAGCCCGAGAGCGTCCGGACGATCATCGCCTCGCAGGGATGATAGGTCACGATCGACACCGACAACCGCGCGGCAGCGTCGGATGGCGTGAGCGAGGAATCGGATACGACGGAATCAGGTGACAAGGGGGAACGAAATAATGAAATGATGACAGGACGTGACCGCACTCAGCATGCCCCGGACAGCCCGCAGAGCACGCCGGCAACACACGGGCGCGCGCCCGGACCCGCGATGACGCGGTGCTATGATAGCCGACGCTCATCCGTCGGATCTCGAAGATGCACCCTCCGAAGCTTGGATTTATCGACACCTTGCGCGGGCTCGCCGCGCTCTACGTTCTGCTGTATCACCTCACTCCGATCACGATGCCGCATGCGGAGGCTCCGCGGTGGCTCGCGCCGTTTACCGGGCTGGGCGGATCGGGCGTCACACTGTTCTTCATCGTCAGCGCGTTCACGCTGTGCCTGTCGATGGACACGCGCAAGCAGGACGAATCCACGCCACTGCTGAACTACTATCTGCGCCGCCTGTTCCGCATCGCCCCGCTGTTTTACTACTGGATCGTGTTGTACTGCATCCGCGACAAGTTCGTGTTCGGAGCCGTGCACTCACCAGCCGAGTTGCTGCGCAGCGTGTTCTTCGTCTTGAACCTGAGCCCGGGCCACGAGCAGGGTTTCGTCTGGGCCAGTTGGACGCTCGGCGTCGAGATGCTGTTCTACGTGTTCTTCCCCGCGGTCTTTCGCCTGGCGAATTCGCCAGGCCGGGCGCTGGCCTGTTTCGCGGTCACGCTTCTGATGCGCAGCGTGTGGCAGATCCTGATCGACAAGCTGATTGCCGATCCGGCCGTTGCTTCGAGCTACTACAACCTGAGTCTGTTGCACCACTTGCCGACCTTTTCGCTCGGCATCGTCGTGTACCGCATCTGGCAGATCATCGACATCGAACGGGCACGCCGGCTCGGCATCGGCGAGATGCTGATCGCCGCGTCGCTTGCGCTACTCGTGGGCGTGGCATACGGATTCTTCGGCATCGGGCAATTCGACGGTCTGACCGTGGAAGCGATCATCTACGGCACCCTGCTGATCGGCCTGTCGATTCACTCCCCGGCCTGGATCGTCAACCGCGTCACGCGCTACTACGGCAAGATCAGCTACTCGGTGTATCTGAGCCACGCGGCAACGCTCGCCGCGATGTCGAAGCTGTTCGCGGCGATCTATGCCCGCATCCATGTCGTGACGCTCGCCTACGCACTATCGGTTGCAGCCGGGCTGATTGCCGTCACCGTTCTGTCGTCCTTGACTTACCGCTTCATCGAAACGCCGGGCAATCGACTCGGCAAGCTCGCGATCCGACGATTGGCGCAGCGCCGCGAAGCCAGGCTGACCGCCTGACTTCGCGGGACGCACCGCAGGTGCGCCTCAACGCAGCAGATCCTCGCGCACGCGAGGATCGACGCCGAACTGGGTGCAGAGTTCGTCCACGTATCGATCCGCCGCCTGCGCCACCGACGGCGCGATCGCGTGATGCGCACGCACCCACAACTGGATACGTCGGATTTCCGCCAGCAATGCCTCGGCCTTGCCGCCTATCGTCACGCTGCTGCCATGCCGTCGGTGCAGATTGAGCGCATCGGGAACGAAGGCGAGCAGCCCCTGCTCGAGCACACGCAGATACACCATCCAGTCACCGGCCACGCGGAACTCGCGAATGGCATCGAAGTGCTGCTCGAGTACCGTACTCAACGCCTCGCGCTTGAACACCACGGCGCTGACGTTCGGGATCGTGTTCTTGATCGCCATCGCCTGCGCGATCTCCTCTGCTCCACTGCTGACGTAGGCACGTGCCCACTTGTCCAATGAAATGTCGGCCAGGTAATCGCGATAGTGGTCGCTCAGGATTTCGCCCGACTCGGACATCTGCTGCGACTCGCAGTAGCTGAGCACGGTACGGGGATCGTCGAAACCCTCGATCACGGTCGACAGGAATTCCGGCTCCGAGAGATCGTCGGCTTCGGCGATCCAGACGAAATCACCGCGAGCCAGGTCGACGCCACGCTTCCATTGCGCGAACACCGAGCCGGAGTTGACATGATTCACGACAACCCGATTGTCGACGGATTCATCGGCCAGCTGCTCGCGAATCGCACGCTCACTGCCATCAGCCGATTTGTCATCGAGGACGATCAACTCGTAAATCGGATAGTCCTGAGTCAGCACCGATTTCAGGCGTTCGCCGATGTAGCGCTCGTAGTTGTAGTTCGGCACGACAACCGACACGCGCTTGAAGCCGCAACCCAGCAGATCGAGCAGATCGAACACATAGGAGCGGAACGAAAAATCTTCCGTCACGATGCGCATGCCCTCGGCACCGAGCTCGCGCGCATGGTCGGGGTTGTCGATCAGCTCACCGAGCGCCGCGCCGAACGCGCCGACGTCCTCGAACGGAACGACCAGGCCGCAGCCCTGCTTCAGCAGTTCGGCCGAGCCGCTCGCCCCTTCGAATGCCACCACGGGCACGCAAACGTCAAGTGCCTCGAGCACCACGGACGGGAAAGGATCCTCACGCGAGGTCAGCGCGAGCACGTCGGCTCCCGCATAGAATTGGTCCGTATCGAACAGCAAGCCGGGGAAGCGGAAACGATCGGTCATCCCCTGCTTCGCGATGATCGCGTCCACGATCTCGCGGGTTTCGTTGTCCCAGTGCCCGAGCCAGACGAAGTACACGTCGTCGCGCGCAGCAAACCCGGCAGCGGCACGCGCAAACAGATCGGCCCCCTTCCTCAGGTCGGCATAGCCGACGCCGAGCACGACCTTCGCATGTGCCGGCAACTTCAGTTGCTCGCGCAACATCGTACGTGCACGCCCGATATCGGTACGCATGCGATTGCGCTTGTAGAGCCCTTGCGGACGCAAGCGCGCCTTCTCCGGCGCGAGCCCGCTGAAACGCGTAAACGATTGCTCGACCATCCCGGCAGGAAACACCACGGCCTTCGCATGTGCGGCGATCTCGGCGGCATGCGTCTGGAGCTTGTATTTGGTCAGCATGCCGTGCAGCTCGTGCACGAGAGAAATGCACGTGATGCCGCTGCGCGAAAGCGTGCCGACAAAACGGCCGGTCACCGAGGTGTTGCAGATCGCGGCACGAAAGCCCTGCCGCGCAAGTTCGGTGGCAAGCACCTGAGCCTCGGCGCCGGTTGCATCGAATCCGCTGAGGTCGTGCACGACGCTCCAGCGCTCGAACTCCGGCTTCAGTGGACCTTCGCCGAGCAGCACGGTTGCCACTTCGATATTGAATTGCGAAGCGAGCGTCTTGACAAGATTGAGCGCGAGAAACTGCGCGCCGTGTGCGTAAGCATCATGAGACACCACCAGCACGCGACGTGTGACGCCGCCATGCGCGGCTTGTACCAGGGCATTTCGCGTGGCTTGCAGCCACGCATAACCGTAACGGCGATCAGGCTCCAGATGCGCGCCTTCCGCCCACTCGTTCCACGCATTGATGAACACGAGCCGCTCGTCGGGGTTGTCGATGCGCTTGATCGTGTCGCTGGCGGCATTGAGCAGCCATTCCTCATAAAGTTTCGGCGTGGAGCCGACGAATACCGTGCCACGGCCCGGCTTGCGCGCCTCGTTATCCCAGGATGGCGTGACGCCGCGGAAAAGCCGATAGGGAACGTCTAAATACTCGCGACTGCGCTCGACGAAATGGGTCCAGTCGAGGATGTACCCGGAATGCTCCGGATTCAGCAGCGAGACGCTATCCACCTTCGAAGGCGGCTGGCTGTTGTTCGGCGGGAACTCGATCGCGGCATCGAAGCCGTAGTCACGCGGATCGGCCCGCTCGAACGACTGGGTATAGGCCAAATACAGTTCGCCGAGGCCATTCGCACGTGCCCAGGTCCGCCAGCGCTCGACGGTGGCGCGCGCGTCGGGCAACAGGTTCGGCCGATAGACCAGCAGCAGCGGGCGGCCGTCGATGCGGATATAGCGCTCGTCGCGAAGGTACTGCGAGATGTGCGCGATGAATGCGAGATCGTCGTCAGGCGAATGATGCTGCGATATCAACAGTTCCTGATCCAGACCGTCCCAGCGGCGACTCCAGTTCTCGTTGGCCCAGCACAGACAAAACGGCAGATCGAATTCCGTGTGCTGCAGATATTGCTGGATCGGCGCCTCCATCAAGCGCTTGCCGCCGAACCAGTAGAAATAGAAGCAGAACCCGCCCAGGCCCGCCAGCTTGGCCAGTTCGACCTGCCTCTGTTGAACTTCGGGCAAACGCAGATCGTAAAACCCGAGCTCGCCGGGCAGATGCGGCTGGTAATGCCCGACGAACTGCGGCACGGCACGCGTGACGTTGGTCCATTCGGTAAAGCCACGGCCCCACCACTCGTCGTTTTCCGCGAACGGATGATATTGCGGCAGGTAAAACGCGATGGCCCGTACCGGCACATGGCGGGGTGCCACCGGCTCGAGCGCCTGATAGTCGGACGACGGAACCACGGCGGTCACTGAAAACGGCGCGGCCATGGCAGCGACGCTCCCCGTGCGCACCGCTTTGGCGTGCGCCACGCGGCGGCGCTCGGACGCCCAGTCCTGATAAGCCTTGGTATGAGCGAACGCACGCGGAAACAGCCGGAACAGCCCGCCCTTGACCTTGCGCTTGAGCGGCCCGGGCAGCGGCGCCTTTCGGTAGACGAGCTTGGCCGCAGTCCGCAGCGAGGCCGCTCGCGTCTCGGGGCGTATCAGCCGCTTGGCAAAACGCACGGTACGCGCAACGTTGCCGGATACTGCCGGCCGGCCGGTCTGGTCATTCGCATCGATGACCGACGGCGACCCATCCTGTACTGCCCGCTCGTTGCGTCGGCTCAGTTCCGCAACCACGCGATTGCGCTCGTTGATCAGTTGCTCTCGTTCACGCTCGAGCGTGAAAAGCCGATCCGATTTGTCGGTCAGCCTGCGCTCCGCCTCACCAAGCCGCTTTTTTTCGTCCTGCTCACGCGCGTCACGCGTTTGGGAATCTCTTTTCATTTCATCGAAACCCTCCCTCTGCTTGACGACGTGCTGCAACGCGCTTTCCAGGTCCTCTGCCTCGACCTCACCGTTCGCACCGGCTGCAGCACAAATACGCGCAGAGATCTCGGCAAGGCGCTGGCGTGATTCGATCGCGAGCGCCGCAATGGCTTCGACCTCGGCCTGCACGCTGATCTGTGCAGAAAGTACCCAGCCGTTGCGAATCCGGCCGAGCACGTCGTCGGGCACCGGAACCTCGAACCAGGGATCGTCTCCGGATACGATGAGCGTGACAGGCCATTGCGTGCCGAGCCGATGGGCTCCGAACACCTCGATCGCGGCATCGACCTGCCCATCGAGGGTCCAGACGGTCTGGCCATCCGTGTCGAGAATGTCGAGCGCATGCAGTTCGATCACACCGGGCCGGTCGCTCGGATCGAAACGCAGCCTCGCCACACTCAGATCCGCCGCCGGCTCGCGCAACTCCATGCGCGCCGTGCGTGGCGTCTCTCCGGCAGGGATGTAGCAGCCCATCGCATGCTGCTCGCTCCAGCCCGAACCAGCGATGGGCTGCCAATAGACCTTGCATTCGATGCGGTCGCCCTGCGTGGCACTCATGCCGAGCAGAGCCGCATCGATCTCGTACAGGGAAGCGTCGAGGGAAGGCAACTCGCCGTCCGACGCCAGCGCCACGTAATAAAGCGGCCGTGCAACCCCAGGCTGGCCGTCGCTACCCTCCGGATCATCCTGGCGCCAGCTTCGCAGGCTGCCTTCGCGATCGCCGAGTGCGGCGAGCATCGAGCCGGTAACGACGCGCTGCCCGTACAGATCCACCTTGCCGAAACTGCCGCGCAGCAACGCTTCGAATTCGTCGAGATACAGCTCCTTGACGTGCCACGGATTCGAGTACCCGGTCACGTCAGAATACTCGTGCTTGTTGGGGCTCGACATGATCAACAAGCCATCCGGCCGCAAGACTCGCTTGATTTCGCGCAACATCTCGTCATGCTGATCGTGATGCTCGATCGTCTCGAAGCTGACGACGACATCGACGCTCGCATCGTCAAGCGGAATCCGCGCAGCCGATCCGACCAGGAATGAAAGATTGCCGGCGCCGTTGCCGTAAGCAGCACGGGCATGTTCGACCGCCTCGTCACTGATGTCGACACCGGTCACGGAAGCCGCGGTGCGAGAGAGCGCAAACGAGCCATAACCCTCGCCGCAGGCGATATCGAGCACGCGCCGGCCTGCACACAGACGGCGTGCAACAAGATAGCGATGCATGTGTTCGACTTCGATATGTGCCGACATCCCCGGAATGTAGCGCTCGCCGTCCCAGGTCAGATCGTCGGTCGGTTCAGACATCATTTTTGGATCCTTGCCGGCAGACATTTCCTGCGTCTGCGGCTGCTAGTGTGAATTGGGCACGTGGAAAACATCGCGATGCTCACGCGTCCACGACCGACAGCGCCACATGGCGCATCGGCACGGCGAGCAGGTAATTCGCGATGCCTGACGCATGCACGCACAGCGGCAATGCGTCGTGAATCCAGTGGAGCTGAACGTGATCTTGTTGTGTACCGTCGGCAATCGCGACGTTCATCGAATACTCACCGACCGGAAGTACCGGCATGACGAACGAGAAATCCGCCGTCAGCGTCTCCCCTGCCTCGCAGGCGACCGGTTCACCGCGATAGGTGAGGAACGTGTTGTCCCCGAACAACGACTGACCCAGCGCGTCGTTGAAGAAGAAGCCGACGATCGGCGAACGCACCGGCTCATGGACGGCGGCGCTCACGCGCAGCGTCACGGGCTCGCCGCCGACCACCCACGACAGGTTGCGCCCCTGCGCATCGACGATACGCACATCCAGGATGCGGGCAGCGCCATTGCCGAACGACTCGGCCTGCGCGTCGAAGCGCAGCACCTCGATGTCGTTGCGATACCGGGTGCGATTGATCAGCGACAGGCGCGCATCTCGTGGACCCTGCACTTCAGCGACCGCGTTCGACGGTCGTGTCGTGCCACGCGCCACGTGCGCACCGGTCGTCGTACGCACGGCGGCGGCCGGCTGAAAATGCGCATCGAGGTAGGCATTGCAGACCGCCTCGGGATCGCCTTCGCGGCGAACCACGCCACCGTCGATCCAGATCACCCGGGTACAGAGCTTCTTGACCGTCGACGTATCATGGCTGACGAACAGGATGGTCCCGGTTTGCCTGAACTGATCCATGAAGCGCAGACATTTCTGGGTGAAGAACGTGTCGCCCACGGCCAGCGCTTCGTCCACCACCAGAATATCGGCATCGACATGCGCGATGACCGCGAATGCGAGCCGCACGAACATGCCGCTCGAGTAGGTCTTCACCGGCTGATCGATGAACTCGCCGATGTCGGCAAAGGCGATGATGCGCGCCAGTCGCTCGTCGATCTGGCGGCGTGACAAGCCGTGCAATTGCGCATTGAGATAGACGTTTTCGCGCCCCGTATACTCGGGATCGAACCCGGAGCCGAGTTCGAGCAGCGCAGCCACACGTCCTTGCGTTTCGATCGTGCCGCGACTCGGACCGAGCGTCTGACAGACGATCTGCAGCAATGTGCTCTTGCCGGAGCCATTGCGTCCGATGATGCCGACCGTTTCGCCACGAGCCACCTCGAAACTCACGTCCTCGAGCGCCCAGTACACACTGCCGTAAGATTCGGCACGACCCGCGAGAAAGTCGCGCGAGGCGCCAGCCGGCATGAGCCGGCTCGCGGCACCGAACGCGGCCTGCTTGAGTCTGTTCGCCGGCAGATCGTGCGATCGAAATCCCTTGGCCACACCGGACGCGCGAATGACAGTCTGTTTTGACATGGGGGACCACTTCCTCGAAGACGCTCTCGCGAGAGCCAATGCAACGGCCCGGGTTGTCCGGACTCGGCGGAACCTCGCATTTTATCAAAGCGCCCGCCGTGCGGCGGCGAGTATACTGCACGAACCTCGCACGATCGCCGGCGATGTTACCGAACGTAACCGCCGCGCCGGCGGCCTGGTCCTCGCCGCGTCGCACATCGAGTCGATACGCCACAAAAAACGCCATGGACCGGATAGGGTCACGATTTACGAACCCGATGCGGCGGCGCATCATCCGCCACACATTTCGTTACACGTGCGCAACAGGGAATCACCACGACCCTGCGCCCCGCTTGCGTTTGCGCACAAACCGCCATGCGATAATGCCCGACGCGTCCGGCACGCCGCGCGCTCCGCTTCGACCATGCAGTCTTCAACCGATCACCCATGCAAAGTTTCAGTGCTTCTCCGACCTACCTGCTGAGTTCACTCGTCAAGCATCGCCGGCTCATGCTCGATCTCGCACGACGCGATGCCGTGGGCCGCTACAAAGGCTCGGCGCTCGGGATTCTGTGGTCGATGCTCACGCCGCTGCTGATGTTGAGCGTCTATACATTCGTGTTCAGCGGGGTGTTCAAGTCGCGCTGGGGCAATGGTCCGTCGTCGGGTTCGCACGGTGAATTCGCCGTGGTGCTGTTTGCCGGCATGATCATGTTCAACGTGTTCTCCGAGTGCATCAACCGCGCGCCCTCGCTGGTGCTCGGCAACACCAATTTCGTGAAGAAGATCCTGTTTCCGCTCGAAATCCTGCCGTGCGTGAGCCTGCTTTCAGCGCTGTTCCACGCCTGCGTCAGCATCGTGATCCTGCTCGTCGCGGAATTCCTGATCGTGGGCAGCGTGCCGCTCACTGCGCTGCTGCTGCCGATCGTGCTGCTGCCGCTGTGCGTGCTGATCCTGGGCTTCGCGTGGCTGCTGTCGGCCACCGGAGTCTATCTGCGCGACATTGGGCAGACCATCGGCATCGGTGTGACTGCGCTGATGTTCCTGTCGCCGATTTTCTTCCCGCTTTCGTCCCTGCCGCCCGCGTTTCAGGCGCTCGTCTACTGGAATCCGCTGACCTTTCCCATCGAGCAGAGCCGCAACGTGCTGATCTGGGGCAAATCGGTCGACTGGGCCGCCTGGTTCGTCTATTTCGGCATCAGCCTCGTGGTTGCATGGCTCGGTTTCGCCTGGTTTCAGAAAACGCGCAAGGGATTCGCCGATGTCCTCTGAGTCGGTCATCGAGGCAATCGGACTCGGCAAGGGCTTCAAGTCGTATGCGCGTCCGGCACAACGGCTCGCACAGTTCGGTTGGCAGTTCGCCGCGCGACTGGCACCGTTCCCGCCGTTGCGGGCTTGGCTGCGCACCCGCGCCGAAGCTGCCGGCCGTACTTTCTGGGCACTGCGCGATGTGAACCTGAGCGTGCGCCGTGGCGAGACGGTCGGCATCATCGGCCGCAACGGCTCGGGCAAGAGCACGCTGCTCCAGATGGTATGCGGCACACTCGCGCCCACCGAAGGCACGATTCGCACGGAAGGGCGCATCGCGGCGCTGCTCGAACTCGGCTCCGGCTTCGATCCCGAATACACGGGGCGCGAGAACGTCTACATGAACGGCCAACTGCACGGCCTGACGCAGCAGCAGGTCGATGCGCGCTTTGCCGACATCGAGGCCTTCGCCGACATCGGCACCTTCATGGACCAGCCGGTAAAGACCTATTCGAGCGGCATGTTCGTACGACTCGCGTTCGCGGTCATCGCGCATGTCGACGCCGACATCCTCGTGATCGACGAGGCGCTTGCGGTGGGCGACGCCTTTTTCACGCAGAAATGCATGCGCTTCCTGCGACGCTTCATGCAGACGGGGACCGTGTTGTTCGTCAGCCACGATTCGGCAGCGATTCGCAGCCTGTGCTCTCGCGCCGTGTGGATCGACCACGGCAGCGTGCTCGAGCAGGGCGATCCGAAAGCGGTCAGCAATCGCTACCTCGAACGTTTTTATGGGGCAGACCAGGACACATCCGGCGCGAGTGCCGCCACCTCGAACCACGTCGCGCCCGAAAGGATCCGCCAGGCCGACGACGAAACCCGCCACGACCAGCGACTGCAGTTTCCTGCGGATGACGCCGACACATCGGGTTTCACCTTCGATCCCCACCTGGATGCACCCGCGGCGCAGGCGACGCTGAACACTGCCGAACTGCTTCGCGCGGACGGCAGTCGCATGCTGTGGGCGAGCGGCGGTGAAATCGCGAGGCTGCACATCGAAGCCGTCACGCAGCGGCCCGTCGATGAGGTCGTCGTGGCGTTCGTGGTGAAGGACAAGCTCGGCCGCATGCTGTTCGGCGACCACACCTACTGGAGCGCTCCCGGGCAGGCGCTGCCCCTGTCAAACGGCGGCGCCGTCACGGCAGCGTTCGAATTCGTGATGCCGGTGCTGACACCCGGCGATTACGCGATTGACGTGATCGTGGCCGACGCGGGCCGCGCCACGCCCCAGTCCACGCTTTGTCATGTACACGACGCCTGCGTGTTCAAATCCGAAGCGGCAACGTCCTCAACCGGCCTGGTCGGCCTGCCGATGACGCGGATCTCGCTGACACGGGAGCCGTCCACCCTCTGATACGCTCCGCTTACGTGGTGCGCGGGTCGATGTCCTGCTCGAACACGGCACGAATCGCTTCAGGGGAAAAGTGCCGCGCAACATAATCGCGGCCACCTTCCGACAATGCATGCCAGCGCGCATCGTCGCGCATCACCTCGATCACGTGCCCGGCGAACACGGCCGGATCGTCACTGGCCGGGACAATGCGCTCGAGCTCCGGGAGGCCTTGCAGCCCCACTGGCGTCGTCACGAGCGGCACCCCGAAGTTGAGCGCCTCGACCACCTTGTTCTTCACGCCGGCACCAAAGCGCAACGGCACGACCGCGACACGCGCGCTGCCGTACAACTCGGCGAGCCGCGCATCGGTCACGTAGCCCGTCACGGTCACCCTGTCCCCGGCCAGAGCCAGTACGGCCTCGGTCGGATTGGAGCCGACCAGCATGAGACGCATGGCGGGAAGTGCAGCCACGATACGGGGAAGGATCTCGTTCACGAGCCAGATTGCCGCATCGATGTTCGGTGGATGACCGAAACCGGCCACGAAGACAATCAGATCGGAAGCGCGCTCAGCAAGTGGATTGACCGGTGTTTGATCGGGCCGCAAGCAATAAGCCGGCACCGTCACGGCACGCACCTCGGGAGCCATTTCGCCGACGACTCGCGTCTCATCGCATGAGGGGTAGTAGACGACGTCGGCCTCGCGCCACATGCGCAATTCGAGTGCGCGCATGTCGTCGGCCTCCTTGCGCGCGAGCGCACTACCCGATATTTCGTACTCTTTTTGCGCTCGCGCAAAATGCAGATCGTGCCCGTAAAACAGCAGCTTCGCGGCCGGCCGATGACGCCGTAGCGGTGCGATGTAGGCTGCCGATACATGCGGACGGTTCAGGAGCACGTAGTCGATCGACTGACCGGTGCCGCGCAGCCATGATTCGAAGCCGTCGACATATTCGGGGCCGCACAGCACCTCGACGCCCAGCTGCTGCAGTGGCTTCACGTAGGTATCGTCGTGCCAGGGATTGTCGGGCCAGAATTTCACGTTCAGGCCCATCTGCAGGTAGACGTGGACGAAGCTCAGTACCGAGCGCGAACCGGCGTCGCGATCGGGCTGTGGCACATAGCGATCGACGATCAGCAGCGTCCGACGCGCACGGCTGCGATCATGTGCCATCTCCACATGCATGCCGTTGTCGAAGTGATTGCGCTCGAGTTCATCGCGCCAGACATCACGGAAGGACTTCTGGTTGGCCACCTGATAGGCCTTGATGCCCGCGCCCGTGTCGGTGCCGTTCGAAATCCCTTCGTGATGGACGATTACCGACTCTGGTTGGTAATACATCTTGCGCCCGATCGCACGCACCTTGAAGGCCAGATCGGAGTCCTCGCAGTAGGCAGGCACGTACCGCTCGTCGAAACCACCCAGCTGATCGAACAATGCCTTCGGCAGCAACAACGATGCACCGGACGCGTAGTCGGTTTCCTTCACGTAGTTGTAGACGGTCTTGCGCGCGTCGTCGAGCTTGCCGAAGTTCCAGGCGGACCCGTCGCGCCAGACGATGCCGCCCGCCTCCTGCAGCCGACCGTCGGGGTACACGAGTTTCGAGCCCACCATTCCGCAATCGGAGCGGACAGCGAACAGCGAAAGCATCGAATCGAGCCAGCCCGGCGTGACTTCCGTGTCGTTGTTCAGAAAATGGACATACCGGCCACGCGCGAAGCCGGCTGCGCGATTGCAGGAACGGATGAATCCAAGATTGTTCGGATGCTCGATGAATCGCAGGCCCGGCACGTCACGCAAGCGCAATATCTGCTCGCAGCCGGAAGCATCTTCGGCCACGATCACTTCGATAGCGGCCTGCGGCATGTGCTCCGCGATCGAGCGCAGACAGGCCAGCGTGTGAGGCAGGTTCCCATAGGCTGGAATGATGACCGACACCTCGGGCTGCACGGCTTGCTCGAACCTGAGCGTCGCGAGCACGGCGTCGATCTCGGCGGCATCGACGAGCGGAGCCCGACCGAGCACCTGCTCGACCGGCGCGCTACGCCGCTTCCACGATTCGTAGACGACCATACCCTCGAACAGCGGCCCGGCAAGGCGGAACACGGCATCGGTCACGCGAGCCTTGCTGCGGGGACCGAGCGGCACAGCCTGATAGAACTGCCGCCCGATCTTGCGAACATACGGACGCAGCGATTTCAGCAGTCGATTGCGTACTTCCATGAAAGCCTTTCTGTCTTCATGCCGCTCGTCAGCGCGCCATGAAATCGCTCATCACCAGAGACAGCGCCTGACGCCAGTCGAGCCGCTCAAGCCCGAAACGGCGATCGAAGGCGGAATTGTCGAGCACCGACCACGCCGGACGGCGCGCCGGCGTCGGATAGGCATCCGAACCGATGGCCTCGACGCTGCGAACCGTCACGGCCTCATCGCCCGACACCCGCGCGGTCTCGATGATCTCGGACGCGAAACCATGCCACGTCGTCTGACCGGACGCCGTCATGTGAAACAAGCCCGATTCGAAGCGGCTGCTCGCTCGCTCGCGCACGGCCTGTCCGAGCGCGTGTGCCGTCAGGTCCGCAATCATGCGCGCCGAGGTCGGTGTACCGACCTGATCAGCCACCACGCGCAATGTGTCGCGCTCACCAGCCAGACGCAACATCGTGCGCAGGAAATTCTTGCCGCGCACGCCATACACCCAGGTGGTGCGCAACGTGAGCCAATCTCCCCCAACCGCGGCGATCGCCTGCTCGCCTGCCAGCTTGGTGCGGCCGTAGGCGTTCACCGGCGAGGTCGACGCGCCCTCCACGTAAGGAGAATCGGCGGTACCGTCGAACACGTAGTCGGTCGAATAGTGCAGAAACAGGGCACCGGCCTTGCGGGCCGCTTCGGCCAGCACGCCCACCGATTCGCCGTTGATACGCAGTGCGAGTGCCTCCTGCTCCTCGGCCAGATCGACTGCCGTGTAGGCGGCAGCATTGACGATCAGGCCGGGCTTCAGAGCCTCGACAAGGGGCGCCAGCGTTTCGGGTGCCGAGAGATCTGCCATCGAACGATCGCAGGCAATCACCTCGCCGAGCGGAGCGAGCGCGCGCCGCAACTCCCATCCAACCTGCCCGTTGCTGCCTGTCAGCAAGATCTTCACGCGTATACCTCAGCCTCGAGCAGGCGCACACCGGCCGCATCCTTCGCCGCCAGTTGCGGTGCGTAGTCGATCGGCCAGTCGATACCGAGCTCCGGGTCGTTCCAGAGGATGCTGCGCTCGTGCTCCGGATACCAGTAGTCGGTGGTCTTGTACAGGAATTCGGCCGATTCGCTCAGCGTCACGAAGCCGTGCGCGAAACCGGGGGGCACCCACATTTGACGCGCATTCTCGGCGCTCAGATGTACGCCAACCCACTTGCCGAAGGTCGGCGAGGACTTGCGGATGTCCACGGCGACGTCGAACACCTCGCCCTCGATCACGCGCACGAGCTTGCCCTGCGCATGTTCGATCTGGTAATGCAGGCCGCGCAGCACGCCGCGCGCCGAGCGCGAATGGTTGTCCTGCACGAACACCGCGCCGGCATCGACCTTCTCGGCGAATTCGCGGCCGTTGAAGCTCTCGTAGAAGAAGCCGCGCGCGTCGCCGAACACCTTCGGCTCGATGATCTTCACGTCCGGCAGTGCCGTTGCGCTTACCTGGATTGCCATGCCACCTGTTCCGTCAAGAGGTTCTTCAGATATTGGCCGTACGCGTTCTTGGCGAGCGGCTGTGCAAGCCGGAGCACCTGCTCGCCGTCGATCCAGCGATGCCGATACGCGATCTCCTCCGGACACGCCACCACCAGCCCCTGCCGCTTCTGCAGCGTGGCGATGAAGGTGGCCGCCTCGATCAGCGAATCGTGGGTGCCGGTGTCGAGCCACGCGAAACCACGGCCCATGATCTCGACGTTCAGCGCGCCGTCCTGCAGGTAGCGCGAATTCACGTCGGTGATCTCGAGCTCGCCGCGTGCCGACGGCTTGATGTCGGCGGCGATGTCGCATACGCGCCTGTCGTAGAAATACAGGCCCGTCACCGCGTAGTTCGAACGCGGTTCGACCGGCTTTTCCTCGATCGACAACGCGCGGAAATCCTGGTCGAACTCGACCACGCCGTAACGCTCCGGATCCTGCACGTGGTACGCGAACACGGTCGCACCCGACGCTTGCGCGTCGGCGTGCTCGAGCTGTCTCGCGAGATCGTGGCCGTAGAAGATGTTGTCGCCGAGGATCAGCGTGGACGGATCGTCGCCGATGAAGTCGCGGCCGATCAGGAACGCCTGCGCGAGACCGTCCGGCGACGGCTGCACCGCGTAGCGAATGTTCATGCCCCACTGCGAGCCGTCGCCGAGCATCGCCTCGAAACGCGGCGTGTCCTGCGGCGTGGAGATGATCAGCACGTCGCGGATGCCGGCGATCATCAGCGTCGACAGCGGGTAGTAGATCATCGGCTTGTCGTACACGGGCAGCAGTTGCTTCGACACCGCGTGCGTGATCGGATAGAGGCGCGTGCCGGAACCGCCGGCCAGAATGATGCCCTTGCGTGCCATCGCTTCGCTCTCCCTGCGCGTTACGCGCGCTGCCCGTAGTTCATCTCGACCCAGTTGCGGTACTCGCCCGAGGCGACCTCGGCGGCCCACGGCTGATTGTCGAGGTACCAGCGCACGGTCTTCGCCATGCCCGTCTCGAAGGTCTCGGCCGGCTTCCAGCCGAGCTCGCGCTCGAGCTTGCGCGCGTCGATCGCGTAGCGACGGTCGTGGCCGGGGCGATCGGTCACGAAGGCGATCTGCTCGCGATACGATGCACCGCCCGCCTTCGGCTGCGCGGCGTCGAGCAGGTCGCACAGCACGTGCACCACGTCGAGGTTCTTCTTCTCGTTCCAGCCGCCCACGTTGTAGGTCTCGCCGGGCACGCCGCGCGCGAGCACCTCGCGGATCGCCGAGCAGTGATCACCGACGTACAGCCAGTCGCGCACGTTCTGGCCGTCGCCGTACACGGGCAGCGGCTTGCCGGCCAGCGCGTTGGCGATCATCAGCGGAATCAGTTTCTCGGGGAACTGGTACGGGCCGTAGTTGTTCGAGCAGTTGGTGGTCAGCACCGGCAGCCCGTAGGTGTGGAAGTACGCACGCACCAGGTGATCGGAGCCGGCCTTGGTGGCCGAGTACGGGCTGTTCGGCGCGTACGGGGTGGTTTCGGAGAACTGCGGATCGGTGGCCGACAGCGAGCCGAACACCTCGTCGGTCGACACGTGCAGGAAGCGGAACGCGGCCTTCGCATCGCCCTCGAGCGTGTTCCAGTACTGACGCGTGGCCTCGAGCATCGTGAAGGTGCCGACCACGTTGGTCTGCACGAAATCGGCGGGGCCGTGGATCGAGCGATCGACGTGGCTTTCGGCCGCGAAATGCAGGATGGCGCGCGGCCGATGCTCGGCCAGCAGCGCGTCGATCGCCGCGCGATCGCAGATGTCGACACGGGCGAAGACGTGATTGGGGTTGCCCTGCAGCGACTTCAGCGTGCCGAGGTTGCCGGCGTACGTGAGCTTGTCGACGTTCAGCACCGGCTCGTCGGATCGAGCGAACCAGTCGAGCACGAAATTGGCGCCGATAAAACCGGCACCACCCGTCACCAAAATCATGGGAATCCCTTGTCGAAAACGGAGTCTGTTCGAACCGGCAGGCGGACCTTGCCGCCGGCTCCCCGGAATGCGCGCCGTATCTCGCGTGTATTGTGTTTTGCGGCGCGGGGCCCGCCGGCCTGGCCAGCATCCCACTTCCCCACAAGCGCGCAATTATAAGGCCTGTGCCAGCCCAAAAAACACGCCGCTAACAACTTGCAACAGCTTGACAAATCGCGAAATGACGGGGATTCATCAGAAGAAATTGCCAGAAAAACATCGGATACGAGTGATTCATTTTCCACCCGGGCATCCATCAGGGAACCCGGGCGACCTGTGTTACCGTATTCCGCGAGCACCTCAGGAATCATCGAACAGCACCCTCTCCATCACGCAATGACACAAGTGTCCGGTCCGGCCGATCCGATCGCGTTCGGCGACCTCCAGGGCTGCCATGCCCCGTTTCTCGAACTGCTCGCCCGCCTTGCGCCCGCCGACGACACGCCGCTGTGGTTCGCGGGCGACCTCGTCAATCGCGGGCCGGCCTCGCTCGCCACGCTGCGCCAGGTGATCGCGCTCGGCGCGCGTCGGGTGGCCGTGCTCGGCAATCACGATCTGCACCTGCTCGCGGCGGCCGCCGGCATCCGCCAGATCAAGCCCGGCGACACGATCGGCGAGATCCTCGCCGCCCCGGATGCCGAGGCCCTGATCGACTGGGTCCGCCACCTGCCCTTCGCGCACTTCGAGGCCGGCAAGCTGATGGTGCATGCGGGCGTGCTGCCACAGTGGGACGTCACGCTCGCGCTCGAACTCGCCGACGAGCTGCAGCGCGCGCTGCGCGCGCCCGACTGGCGCGACACGCTGCGCGCGTTCTACGGCAACGAGCCGAATCAGTGGCGTGACGGATTGAAGAAGACGGAGCGGCTGCGCGTGGCGTTCAACGCCTTCACGCGGATCCGCTTCTGCACGCCGACGGGCGCGATGGAGTTTCGCGGCAACGGCGGCCCGGATTCGGCGCCGGCCGGTTATCTGCCGTGGTTCGAGGTGCCCGGCCGACGCACCGCCGACGCCACGATCGTGTTCGGCCACTGGGCGGCCAACGGGCTCATGCTGCGCGACACGCTGATCGCGCTCGATTCGGGATGCGTGTGGGGAAACCGGCTGTCGGCCGTGGTGCTGGCCGACGATCCGGCCGCGCGGCGCGTCGTGCAGGCCGACTGCGGCAGTTGCCGCGCCGGCGGCAAGGACTGAAGCGCGACGAGGCAAGACGATCGCGCATCGCGCGCGATCGGGCGGCTCAGGCGTCGCGGCTCGCGGCAGGTTCGGCTTCCGGCTGGGTGGCTGCAGTGGTTGCGGTGGCCGCTGCCGTAGCAGATGAGCCCGCGGCTGCCTCGCCCCCCACCGGCACCTCGTCGATCGCGAGCTGCGCGAGCGCCTCGGCCGTCGGCTTGCCCGAGCGGCCCTGCATCTCGGCCAGCGCGGCCACCACCGACGCACGCGCGCGCGCCGACAAGTCACGACGATCGCCGCCCTCGAGCGGCGCCCCCACGTACAGGTGCGCGACCAGCGGCCGCTCGCGCAGCACGCGCGCGAGCGACGTGCCCAGCGACATCTTGCCCGTATAGGCCGGCGCCACCGACTGCCGCCCCTGCGCGTCCTCGTACATGATGCAGATCGGCTGCACCGGGCAGCCCGCCACCACGGCGGCCTGGAACATGTTGGCGTGGAACGGCAGGATCTCGAGCCCGTTCGAGGTGGTGCCCTCGGGGAATACGCACATCAGCTCGCCGCTGTTCAGGCGATCCGCGAGCGCCTGCATGATGCGATGCGCCTCGCTGCGCTTCTCGCGCTGCAGGAACACGGTGCCGATCTTCTCGGCCAGCCAGCCCACCACCGGCCACTGGCGCACCTCGGCCTTCGACACGAACGGCGTGGGCCGCCACGCGTTGATCACGTAGATGTCGAGCCAGGAGATGTGATTGCCGATCACCAGCGCGCGCGAGTCGAGCCGTGCCGAATCGTGATGGACCACGAGCCGCATCCCCACCAGGCTCAGCATTTTCACGGTCCAGCGCCGCGTGAGTTCCTGCTTGCGGGCCGGGCTCGCGGCGCCGAACTGCAGGGCGACCACCACCATGCCACGCAGCAGATGCAGGACCAGCCGCGCCTTGCGCAACGCATTCATGATGGCGCTCCGCTCAGCGACGCTCGAACGCCACCTGGCCGGCCACCAGCGTGGCACTGACCAGCGCCGGCAGCTCGTAGCCGAGGAACGGTGAATTGTGGCCCTGGCTCTTCAGCGCACGCGGCTTGACCTGCCAGTGCGCGTTCGGATCGAACACCACGATGTCGGCCTCGCCGCCCACCGCGATGCGGCCGGCCGGCAGCTTCAGCACGTCGGCCGCACCGACGGTGATCCGGTGCAGCGCGTGCGCGAGCGGCAGGTTCGATTCCTGGGCCCACTTCACCGTCAGCGACAACAGCAGCTCGAGGCCCGTCGCGCCCGGCGTTGCTTCCGCGAACGGCAGCAGCTTCTCGTCGTCGTCCACCGGCGTGTGGTCCGAGCAGATCGCGTCGATCGTGCCGTCGGCCACGGCAGCGCGGATCGCGGCACGGTCGCGCTCGGCGCGCAGCGGCGGATCGAGGCGGAACTGCGCGTCGAAGTAGCCGATGTCGAGATCGATCAGGTGCAGGTGATTGGCGCTGACGTCGCAACTCAGCGGCAACCCCTCGGCCTTGGCGGCACGCATCAGCTCGATGCCGGCGGCCGACGACAGGCGCGCCACGTGCACCCGCGCGCCGGTCACGCGCACCAGCTCGAACAGCGTGTGCAGCGCGATGGTCTCGGCCGAGACGGGCACGCCCGACAAGCCGAGCCGCGAGGCCAGCGGGCCGCTCGCGGCCACGCCCCCCTTGGCGAGGAAGGCGTCCACGGGCCGCAGCCACACGGTGAAGCCGTAGGTGCTCGCGTACTGCAGCGCGCGCAGCAGCACCTGGGTGTCGCGAATCGGCACGTTGGCCTGCGTGAAGCCGATGCAGCCCGATTCGGTCAGCTCCACCATTTCGGTGATGACCTCGCCCTTCAGGCCCACCGTCAGCGCGCCAAGCGGATGCACGTGCGCCTGGTGCAGCTTGCTCGCACGGAACTTCAGCATCTCGACGAGGCCCGGCTCGTCGAGCACGGGATCGGTGTCGGGCGGGCACACCAGCGTGGTCACGCCGCCGGCCACGGCCGCGGCCATCTCCGATTCGAGCGTGGCCTTGTGCTCGTAGCCCGGCTCGCGCAGCCGCGCCGACAGGTCGACGAGCCCCGGCGCGACGAACTTGCCGCGCGCGTCGATGGTCTTGGTGGCGTTGAAATCGGCCGGCGCCGCGCCGATCGCCACGACCTTGCCGGCGGCGACGTACACGTCCGCCTGTTGTTCGGTGCCGGCGACCGGATCGATCAGCGTGCCGCCCTGGATATGAATCTTCATGCGCTGCCTGTGAATGCGTTGGATGCGTGGAATGCGGTGGGAACGGTGAAAACCGGGCGCGTCAGTCGCTGTTGCCGGCGACGATGCCCATCACGGCCATGCGCACCGCGATGCCGAACGTCACCTGGTTGAGGATCACCGATTGCGGGCCGTCGGCCACCTGCGAGTCGATCTCGACGCCGCGGTTCATCGGCCCCGGATGCATCACGATCGCGTCGGGCGCGGCCAGCGCGAGGCGCTCGGGCGTGAGGCCCCAGCTCTTGAAGTATTCCTGCGCCGACGGCAGCAGCGCGCCGCTCATGCGCTCGTTCTGCAGGCGCAGCATGATGATCACGTCGACGCCCTTCAGGCCTTCGTCGAGGTTGTGGAACACCTTCACGCCCATCTGCTCGAGCCCGCCCGGCAGCAGCGTGCGCGGGCCGATCGCGCGAATCTCGGGCACCCCGAGCGTGGTCAGCGCGTGGATGTCGGAACGCGCCACGCGCGAATGCAGGATGTCGCCGACGATCGCCACGCGCAGCTGGGTGAAGTCGCGCTTGTAGTGGCGGATCGTGTACATGTCGAGCAGGCCCTGCGTCGGGTGCGCATGGCGCCCGTCGCCGGCGTTGATCACGTGCACGTGCGGCGCGCAGTGCTCGGCGATCAGGTACGGCGCGCCGCTCGACGCGTGGCGCACCACGAACAGGTCGGCGTGCATCGCCGAGAGATTGTTGATGGTGTCGAGCAGCGATTCGCCCTTGCTCGTGGACGACGCGTTGATGTTCAGGTTCAGCACGTCGGCCGACAGCCGCGTGGCCGCGATCTCGAAGGTGGTGCGGGTGCGCGTGGAATTCTCGAAGAACAGGTTGAACACCGATTTGCCGCGCAGCAGCGGCACCTTCTTCACCTCGCGGTCGGTCACGCTGACGAACTGCTCGGCCGTGTCGAGAATGTGCGTGACGATCGAGGTGGGCAGGCCTTCGATCGACAGCAGATGCTTGAGCTCGCCGTTTTTCGTGAGCTGCGGGTTGCCCTTCAGGAAGCCGTGGCGAAAGCGTTCGGCGGGCGCGGCCGCGGCGGATGCGCCGGTGCGGCCGGAGGTGTCGGTGGTCATGATGTGCGTGATTCCAACGTGTTGCATGGGCAGCGCCCGCGCGTGGACGCGGGCGCCGGACGAGGTGCGCTCAGTGTGCGCTGGCCTCGAGATCGAACGAGAAAGTCAGGTTGTCGTCGTGCGCGAGCACGAGCGTCGCGTCGGCCGGCACCTCGAGCGTGCCGCCCGAGAAGCGCGCCGCCACCGGCAGCTCGCGGCCGCCGCGGTCGGCCAGCACCGCGAGTTCGACGCTGGCCGGACGGCCGTAATCGTACAGCTCGTTGAGCGCGGCGCGCACGGTGCGGCCGGTGTACAGCACGTCGTCGACCAGCAGGATGCGGCGGCCCTCCACCTCGAACGGCAGCGAGGTGGGGCTCGCCTGGCTGTGCAGGCCCTTCTTCGCGTAGTCGTCGCGATGCAGCGCGACGTTGACCACGCCGAAGCCGGACGCGTTCAGGTCGCGCGCGAGGCGCTCGGCCAGCCAGGCGCCGCCGCTGTGGATCCCGGCAAGCACGGGGCCGTCGGGCGCCGCGAACGCGGCTTCGCCATAGGCGCCGCGGATCTGGTCGAGCAGCGCGCGGTAAAGCGCTTCGGCGTCAAAGGAACTCATGGGAATCGGGCAACTGATCGAGATAGTGTTGAAGGATCACGCGGGCCGCCTCGGCATCGATCGCGTCGGCTTTCGCGCCGCGCGCGCGCAGGCCCGCGCGCGCCTCGACCGACGAATAGCGTTCGTCGATCCAGCTCACCGGCAAGTTGAAGCGGCCGTTGAGCTGGTTGCCGAAGCGCTTGGCCTGCTGCGTCATCTCGTGCGGCGCGCCGTCCGGATGCAGCGGCAGGCCCACCACGAGCGCGTCGGGCCGCCATTCGGCGAGCAGCGCGCCCACCGCCTGGAAACGATACTCGCGATTGAGGTTCGGCACGATGACAAGCGCGCGCGCCGTGCGCGTGAGCGTGTTGCCGACGGCCACCCCGATGCGTTTCTCGCCGTAGTCGAACGCGAGCAGCGTGGCCTCGCGCGCGGACGCACCGCTCATGCGTGGCCCGCCTCGCCCGAGAGCATCGTGGAGGACACGCCGAGCAGGCCGAGCGCCGCCTCGAAGCGCTCCTCGGCCGGCGTGTCGAACACGATGCGCGGATCGGCGGCCACGGTGAGCCAGCCGTTCTTCGAGATTTCGTCCTCGAGCTGCCCCGCGCCCCAGCCGGCATGGCCGAGCGTGAGCAGGAAGCGCTTCGGGCCCTGGCCCGACGCCACCGCCTCGAGCACGTCCTTCGAGGTGGTCATCTCGAGGCCGCCCTCCACCGACATCGACGAGCTGTAGCTGCTGCCCTCCACCGGCTCGTGCAGCACGAAGCCGCGCTCGGTCTGGACCGGGCCGCCGAAGTAGACGGGGATGTGCAGCAGCGGCTCGATTTCGAGCTTCAGGTCGATGCGGTTGAACAGCGATTCGAGATCGATGTCGGTCGGACGATTGATGACGAGGCCGAGCGCCCCGCGCTCGCTGTGATCGCAAAGGTAGACCACCGTTCCAGAGAACGTCGGATCGGCCATGCTGGGCATCGCGATCAGGAACTGGTTGGTGAGATTGATGCGATCGGAACTCTTTGGCATGGTTTGAATTTTAGCAAAGACCTTGCCGCGCGACGGGCGCCGCAAGCGTCGAGAACACGGTTCACGTCGCACTCTATCACGCGCACGACGGCGCCCCGCGACGATCGGAAGGCCAATCCGGCCCCGCTCAGGCCGATTCGGCGCCGGTCGCCTCCAGCGACACGCCCAGCGCCTCGCGGGCCGCGGCCAGATCGGGCGGCGCCACACCGGCCGCGATCTTGTAGAGCGCCGCGCGCAGCGCATCGGAGCCGGCGGCGAGCGCCGCGCCGCCGTCGGCCTGCGGGCAGCCGTGGGTGATGCGTCGCCAGCCGAGCGCCACCGCATCGGCCAGCAGCGCCGTCTGGCCGAGCCCGAGCGCCGCGGCGGCCGCGCCGACGCGATGGGCCGCAGCTGCGGCGCGCCAGGCCCGCGAAGCGTCCGCGCCGGCCGGATCGTCGCCGAGCTCCGCCATCGACGCGTCGGCCGTCTGCAGGAAATCCTCGTAGGCATGGCCGTTGACCGTCACCACGCCGAGCTGGCGCACGGCCGACGCATCGCGTAGCGCGTCGGCCTCGGCGCGCGCCGCGTCCACCTCCCAGAGCATCTCCGATGCCTGCGAGCCGGCCACGTGCCAGTCGACGCTCAGGCCGTAATCATTGAGCAGCTCGACCTCGGCGGCGTCCTCGGCCGCCGCGCCGTACAGCGCGAGGTCGCGCCAGACCCGCGCCAGCGTCTCGCGCACCAGCGCCGGGGCGACCGTGCGCGCGCCGTCGAGCTGCTCGCGCAGCACGAGGTTGCCGCGCGCGAGCCAGCGCCGCAGCGCCGGCCCCGGTGCACCGCGCTGCGCGCGCAGGCAGGCGCGCGCGAGCCGCCAGTAATC
>JASLEG010000215.1 GCA_030151225.1 Burkholderia sp.
GAAGGCGTGCGCGGCGAGGGCGGCATTCTGCGCAACTCGGACGGCGAACGCTTCATGGAGCGCTACGCGCCCACGCTGAAGGATCTGGCGCCGCGCGATTTCGTGTCGCGCTCGATGGACCAGGAAATCAAGGAAGGCCGCGGCGTGGGTCCGAACAAGGACCACGTGCTGCTCGACCTGTCGCACATCGGCGCCGAGACGATCCTGAAGCGTCTGCCGTCGATCCGCGAGATCGCGCTGAAGTTCGCGAACGTCGACTGCATCAAGGAACCGATCCCGGTCGTGCCGACCATCCATTACCAGATGGGCGGCATTCCCACGAACATCCACGGCCAGGTCGTCGGCACCTCGAAGGGCCACGAAGATCCGGTCAACGGCTTCTACGCAGTGGGCGAGTGCTCGTGCGTGTCCGTGCACGGCGCGAACCGCCTCGGCACGAACTCGCTGCTCGACCTGGTGGTGTTCGGCCGCGCGGCCGGCAACCACATCGTCGAGCACGTCAAGAAGCAGCGCGAGCACAAGCCGCTGCCGAAGGACGCCGCCGATTTCGCGCTCTCGCGCCTGGCCAAGCTCGACAGCTCGACCTCGGGCGAGTACGCGCAGAGCGTCGCCAACGAGATCCGCGGCTCGATGCAGAAGCACGCGGGCGTGTTCCGCACCTCGGCCCTGCTGGCCGACGGCGTGCAGGACATCAAGCAGGTCACGGAACGTGCGAAGCACATCCATCTGAAGGACAAGTCGAAGGTGTTCAACACGGCGCGCGTGGAAGCGCTCGAAGTGGCGAACCTCGTCGAAGTGGCACGCGCCACGATGGTGTCGGCCGAAGCACGCAAGGAAAGCCGCGGCGCGCATGCGCAGGACGACTTCCCGCATCGCGACGACGAAAACTGGATGCGTCACACGCTGTGGTTCAGCGATGGCGATCGCCTCGACTACAAGCCGGTGCACATGCAGCCGCTGACCGTCGAATCGGTGCCGCCCAAGGCGCGTACGTTCTAAGCCGACTCCAAGGAATCTGAAATGGCAAAACGCATTTTCGAAGTCTATCGTTACGATCCGGACAAGGACGCGGCGCCGCGCATGCAGACGTACGAGCTCGAGCTCTCGCATGAACGCATGCTGCTCGACGCGCTGGTCAAGCTGAAGGAAGTGGACGAGACGCTGTCGTTCCGTCGCTCGTGCCGCGAAGGCGTGTGCGGCTCGGACGCGATGAACATCAACGGCAAGAACGGTCTGGCGTGCCTGACCAACCTGAACGAGCTGCCGCAGAAGATCGTGCTGCGCCCGTTGCCGGGCCTGCCCGTCGTGCGCGACCTGATCGTCGACATGACGCACTTCTTCAACCAGTACCACTCGATCAAGCCGTTCCTGATCAACGACACGCCGCCGCCCGAGAAGGAGCGCCTGCAGTCGCCGGAAGAGCGTGAAGAGCTCGACGGCGTGTACGAGTGCATCCTGTGCGCGAGCTGCTCCACGTCGTGCCCGAGCTTCTGGTGGAATCCGGACAAGTTCGTCGGCCCGGCCGGCCTGCTGCAAGCCTATCGTTTCATCGCGGACAGCCGCGACGAAGCCACCGCAGAACGCCTCGACAACCTCGAGGATCCGTACCGTCTGTTCCGTTGCCACACGATCATGAACTGCGTCGACGTTTGCCCGAAGGGGCTGAACCCGACCAAGGCGATCGGCAAGATCAAGGAATTGATGGTTCGCCGCGCGGTCTGACCTGATTCGACATGACTGACTCGTCGCACCAGGCCGACCCGCTCCGCCGCGCACGCCTTCGCTGGCGTGCGCGGCGCGGTCTGCTGGAAAACGATGTGATACTCGATCGTTTTCTCAACAGATACGAGCATGACCTCACCGATACCGACGTGGGCGCGCTGACCCGCCTGCTCGACTTGTCCGACAACGACCTGATGGACTTGCTGCTGGCGCGCAAGGAACCGGAAGGCGACCTTGCCGGCCCGGATGTTTCCCGGCTGCTGGAGATGCTGCGCAGCGTGTAACAGCGCCGCGCCCGTTATCGAATCCCGTTTCTACTTTCGATTGAGGATGTGCCATGACTCCGTCTGATGTTAAAGCCACGCTATCGTTCAGCGACAATTCGCCGAGCGTCGAACTGCCGATCTACAAGGGCACGTTGGGCCCGGACGTGATCGACATCCGCAAGCTGTACGGCCAGACCGGCAAGTTCACGTACGACCCCGGCTTCATGTCCACGGCGGCGTGCAATTCGGCGATCACGTACATTGACGGGGACAAGGGCGAGCTGCTGTACCGCGGTTACCCGATCGACAATCTCGCGCAAAACGCGGACTTCCTCGAAACCTGCTACCTGCTGCTGAAGGGCGAACTGCCGAACGCGGCGCAGAAGGAAGAATTCGTCGAGACCGTCACGAAGCACACGATGGTGCACGAGCAGATGCATTTCTTCTTCCGTGGCTTCCGTCGCGACGCACACCCGATGGCGATCCTGGTCGCCGCCGTGGGCGCGCTGTCGGCGTTCTACCACGACTCGCTCGACATCAACGACCCGCGTCACCGCGAAGTGTCGGCGATCCGCATGATCGCCAAGCTGCCGACGCTCGTCGCGATGGCCTACAAGTACACGATCGGCCAGCCGTTCGTGTACCCGAAGAACGAACTGTCGTACAGCGCCAACTTCATGCACATGATGTTCGCGAACCCGTGCGAGGAGTACAAGGTCAACGACGTGCTGGTGCGCGCGCTCGATCGTATCCTGATCCTGCACGCGGATCACGAGCAGAACGCCTCGACCTCGACCGTCCGTCTGGCCGGCTCGTCGGGCGCGAACCCGTTCGCCTGCATCGCGGCCGGTATCGCATGTCTGTGGGGCCCGGCGCACGGTGGTGCGAACGAAGCCGCGCTGAACATGCTCGAGCAGATCGGCTCGCCGGACAACATCCCCGAATTCATCAAGCAGGTGAAGGACAAGAATTCGGGCGTGAAGCTGATGGGCTTCGGTCACCGTGTGTACAAGAACTACGACCCGCGTGCGAAGCTGATGCGCGAAACCTGCCACGAAGTGCTGAACGAACTGGGCCTGCACGACGACCCGCTGTTCAAGCTCGCGATGCAGCTCGAGAAGATCGCGCTGGAAGACGAATACTTCGTGTCGCGCAAGCTGTACCCGAACGTCGACTTCTACTCGGGCATCGTGCAGCGCGCGCTGGGCATTCCGACGTCAATGTTCACGTGTATCTTCGCGATGGCACGTACGGTCGGCTGGATTGCGCAGTGGAACGAAATGATCGCCGATCCGGAACAGAAGATTGGCCGTCCGCGTCAGCTGTTCATCGGCGACACGCAACGTGAAGCCAAGCCGATCGCGCAACGCTGATCAGCAAGGCGCGCAGCGCATGGAGAGTTGATCCTCCTTCAGTCGCGCGACGCAGCAGTAGCAAAACGCCTCAACGGCTTTGCCGTTGGGGCGTTTTGCTTTCTACCTGAGCGAATCGCTGAGTCGAAAGCGCATCGTGTCGCTGACGCACGGCATCTGCGTATACCCCTATATTTACTTGCAAACGCAAATATATACTGCGATATATGTTTGCGTTTGCAAATAAGTTTCCGGGTGACCCGTTAACGTGCCGGCCTGTTCGTCCATGCTCGATCGCATTGCGTTCTCACGTAACAGCATGCTCACGCGCGGAAGCCCGGCGACGGGCTTCGGGCGCCGCGCCAGGTTGACGAACAGGAGAATGAGATGGCTTTCAGTCATGTGAAGAAGATCGCGCTCGAAGAACACTTCGCGATCCCCGAGACGCTGGACGATTCGAGTGGCTTCGTACCGCCGGCCGACTGGATCGAGTTGAAGCACCGGCTGCTCGACGTCCACGAGCGGCGGCTGGCCGAAATGGATCGTGCTGGCATCGAACTCGTCGTGCTGTCCCTCAACGCGCCGGCCGTGCAGGCGATCCGCGACCCGCAGGGCGCGGACGAATTGGCGCGTCGCGCCAACGATTTCCTCGCCGAGCAGGTCACCAAACGGCCGGACCGGTTCCGCGCGTTCGCGGCGCTGCCGATGCAGTCACCGGAGCTCGCGATCCGTGAGGCCGTGCGCTGCGTGCGCGAGCTTGGCTTCGTCGGCGCGCTCGTCAACGGCTTTACCGATACGGAGGAGGGCGGCGGCGAGCT
>JASLEG010000217.1 GCA_030151225.1 Burkholderia sp.
CGGCCACCGCCAGCGGCAGCGCCACCTTGGCCCAGAACAGCGGGGTGCGCGCGACCTCGGCCAGATCGTGGCGCAGGCCCAGCACGGCCAGCATCAGCACGAACGCGCCGGCCACGCCGATCGCGGCGGCCGCGCCGAAGCGCCGGGCCGCCACGTGCGGGTCGACGGGCTCGACGTGGTTCGCGAGCAGGGAAATCAGGTCATCGGTCTTCATGGTGGTGCCCGAATCCGGGCGGTGCGGCGCCGCGATGGCGGTCCGGCCCGGTGGCCGGCGCATCGCGACGCTGTAATGAATTCGTTGCGGACGGCCGGTCGGTTACAGCGTCGGGCCGCGCAGCGTGAATTTTACGGTGCCCCCACGGCCGGCGCGGCTTCACGCGCCGCCGGGCCGCGCGATATGGACCTCGAGCGTGGTGCCGCCCGCGCCCGAATCGATTCGCAGCCGGCCGCCGAGCCGCGCCACGCGAGCGCGCAGGCTGCCCATGCCGATCCCGCCGTGCGCCGAGGGCGTATCAGGGTCGAATCCGCGGCCGTTGTCGGCCACGGTGAGCCGCAAGCCGTCGGCCGCATCGTGGGCCAGCGCGACCTCGACGCGGGTCGCGCCGCTGTGGCGCAGCGCGTTGGTGGCTGCCTCCTGCAGCACGCGCATCACGTCGAGACAGACCGCGTTCGGCAGGCGCAGCCCGTCGATGCCCTCGAGCCGCCAGCGGCAGTCGATGTCCTGCGCCTCGAAGGCACGCGCGAAGCGGTGCCGCATCGGCGCGACGAAGCCGTCGAGCGAGCGGGTGCCGGCGTGATCGAGCGAGGCGGTGTCGATGATGATGCGCAGGTCGTCGCGCAATTCCTTCAGGAGCCCGAGGAATCGCGCCGGCGGCATCTCCTGCGGCGCGTGCTCGAGCGTGGTGATGCTCGACACCAGCGTGCCGCCGAGCCCGTCGTGCAGGTCCTGCGCGAGGCTCAGCCGCTCGTTCAGGCGCGTGTTGGTCATCTGCAGCGCGTGCTCGCGATCGAGCGTGTCGCGCAGGTCGTGCTGCGCGGCGGCCACGGCGCGCGTCAGCTCGTCGTTGAACTGCTCGATGCGACGCAGGTTGGTCACGAAGCGCCAGGCCAGCACCAGCGCCATGCCGATCATCTCGAACTGCGCGGCCAGCGAGGTGTAGTACATGTTGTCGCTCAGCACGCCGAGGAAGGTCAGGATGTCGTGCACGCAAGCCACGATGAACACGAACATGCAGACCGACAGCGCGAGCCGGTCCGCGCGCGGGCGGCGCAGCGAATACACGATGAAGCCGCTGCAGCAGCCGATGAACACGAACGCCGGGATCACGGCGATGGCCGCGCGCACCGTCTCGATCGCCGCGCGCGGCGCGGCCAGCATCGCCGCGGTCTGCAGCGCCGCGAGCAGCCACAGGCCCCATTCGAGTCGCGGCAGGTGGCGGCCCGAGAAGCGCACCGTGAACACGGCGAAGCTGGTGGCGAACACCACCACCGCGATCGACATCGCCGCTTCCCAGCCGTCGGTGCTCGTGAACGGCCACGGCGAGGTGGCCGCCTGATTCATCTGGAAGCACCACCAGGCCATCGACTGCAGTCCGAACCAGCCGTACACGCTCTCGCGACGGCGCATCAGCCACAGCACGATGAAGAAGCAGCCGAGCGTGGAGGTGACGGCCAGGCTGTAGAGCTGCAGGTCGTGGCGCACCGCGTGCGCATGCGCGTAGCGGTGCTCGACCAGCGCCGGCGGGCCCACCAGCATCGGTCCCAGGCCGGGTGCGTAGGCGGCCAGTCCCGACACGCGGATCAGCAGCGTGTTGCCGTCGGCGCGCAGCAGCGGGGCGGGCAGCAGCCCGCTGCGCGGCGTGTTCCAGGCGCGGCTCAGCGGCTCGACCAGCCGCGCGTCGTTGGCCAGCAGCGTGTCGTTGAGGTACACCGCGCCGGCCATGTTCACGTAATCGATGAACAGCGCCGTGGGCTGGCCGGCGAGGCAGTCGGCGGGCCAGCCCACGCGGTACCACACCACGCCGTCGAAGCCGGGCCAGCGCCGGGTCCAGACGTCGGGCAGGGTGACCGGCGTCCAGCCCGCGGCGGGCGGCGCCGCGTCGTCCCAGCCGCTGCCGCGCGCGGCCTGCACGCTCAGCGCGCAGCCCTCGATGCCGTTCTCGGCGAACGCGGCCGGCACGGCGTGCGTCGGTGCCGGCGTGGCCGACAGCGCGAAGCTCGGCGACGCGACGTGCGGCGCGGGCGTGAACGGCAGCGGGTCGGCAGCCGGCGCGTCGGCCGGCTTCGCCCCGGCGGCGCGCGCGGTGGTGGCGGCGGTGAGCGGCGCGAGCACCAGCAGCAGCAGCGCGAGCCACGGCAGGAACGCCATGATCGCGCGGGTCGAGGCGAGCGCGGTCGGCCGGCCGTGCCGCGACGGGCCGAGGCGCCGGCTGCGATCGCAGGAGGGGTTCACGTCGGAATCGCCGTGCGTCCGTTTCAGGGCAGCAGCCCGTGCGCGCGTGCCTCGTACACGGCCTGCGTGCGCGAGCGCACCGCGAGCTTCTTGTAGATGTTCTTGATGTGGCACTCGACGGTCAGGCGCGACAGCGACAGCAGCTCGGAAATCTCGCGATTGGTCAGCCCCTTGCTGACGATGCCGAGGATTTCCACCTCGCGGCGGCTCAGGCGCACGGGCGGCGCGCCGTCGCGCGAGGGCAGCAGCGCGCCGGCGGCCGGTGCCGACGCGGGGGCCGCGGCGGGGCTGGCGGCCGGGGCCGCGTTCACGGCGGTATCGAGGATGTGGCGCGCCACGAACGGGTCGATCGGCGCGCCGCCGCGCAGCACGCTGCGGATCGACAGCGCGATCTCGAGATCGTCGCGTTCCTTGAGCAGATAGCCGGTCGCGCCGGCCTGCAGCGCGCCCACGATGGTCGGGCCGGTGCTCCAGGTGGAGATCACCACGATCGGCAGCGCCGGGTCGGCCTCGTGCCATTCGCGGATCAGGTCGATGCCGGAGCCGTCGGGCAGGCCGATGTCCACCAGCGCGATCGCGCAGGGTTGGGCCGCGCGCGTGGCACGGGCTTCGGAAAGGCTGCCGGCGTACAGCAGGGCGTCGTCCGGGTAGCCGAGCGAGGCGAGGATCGTGGCGAGACGGCGCCGCATCTGCGGCTCGTCGTCGACGATCAGGAGCGGGCCGGGTACCAGCGGTTCCGGGGGCAAGAGCGTCATGGTCGCGTATCGGTGTAACTGGGTCGGATGGCGAACGGCACGCGCCCGCGACGACGCGGGTGCGTGCCCGACGGCAGGAGCGGTGGCCGCGCGGCCCTCGGAGGCGCGATGCGGCGGGGATTCCGGCCGGGGTCCGGTACCGGCACGCGCCCGATGGGCGGCCCGGCATCGTTGCATGATACGCGAGCGATCCTGCCGATTCCTTACCTATTCGCGATGATTTCGTGCATATGCACGCATCGTTCCGCGGCCTGACGCGGCTCGTTTTCCAGTCCGTGCGATGGCAAACGTTGCCATGCGGATCTTTCGTGAAAATTCGGCGATTTCAGCGGCTGTCGGTGATGTCGGCAGCGCAGGGCGCGAGCGCTCGATTCATGGAAAAGGGCGCCATCCTGGCGCCCGAAAGCTTGGATCGAATGCGAGATTGCCGGGCAGCGCGGCTCACGTGCTTGCATCGCTCACGGCATCCGTCGGTCTCGAGGCGCCGGCACCGGCGCGGCCCGATGTGCCGGATGCCGGGCCG
The DNA here is from genome assembly GCA_030151225.1 of Burkholderia sp. Lineage (GTDB taxonomy): Bacteria > Pseudomonadota > Gammaproteobacteria > Burkholderiales > Burkholderiaceae > Burkholderia. The sequence goes on from JASLEG010000217.1 coordinate 3,731, forward strand.
CGCCCGCCACGCGCTCCGTGGCGCCCGTTCGCAGCACCGCCAGCACGGCCGCGAACGCGAGGCTCGCCGCGGCGGTGATCGCGATCAGCGGCACGGCGCTGCCGTCCGCGCCGGCCGTGAGCCGGTCGAGCAGCGCCCCGCAGGCGGCGGTGATCGCCATCTGGATGAAGAAGAACAGGCCCGAGGCGGCGCCGGCGATGTGCGCGAACGGCTGCAGCACCGCGAACTGGCAGGCCGGAATCGCCAGGCCCACCGACACCATCGCCACGAGCATCGGCGCGACGATCGTCCAGGCCTGCGGCGCGTGGCCGAGGTTCGCCGCGCACAGCACGGCCGCCGCGGCGAGATTGACGCGCGCCGCGATCGCGAGCACGGCGTCGGGCGTCATGCGCGCCTGCAGGCGGCGGTACAGCGCCGAGCCGATCAGGTAGCCGGACACGGTCAGCGCGAACACGGCGGCATAGGCCGCATCCGAGAGGTGCAGATGCCGCTGGAACAGCGCCGACGATCCGGCGATGAACGGAAAGTAGCTGCAGTAGACGCAGCCGATCGCGAGCGAGTAGCGCATGAAATGGCGGCTGCGCAGCAGTTGCGCATAGCTGCCGGCGAGCGCGCGCAGCGCATGCATGGCCGGCACCGATGCGGGCGACGCCTGCGCGGCGCGCGTTTCCGGCAGCCAGCGCCAGGCGAAACCCGCGCCGGCCACGCCGCCCACGGCCAGCAGCACAAACACGGCGCGCCAGCCGCCCGCGCCGGCCACGGCGCTGCCCGCGAGCGGCGCGATCACCGGCGACAGCGCCATGCCGGCCGACAGCGCGCTGAGCAGCGCCACCTGGCGCGTGGCGTCGAAGTGCTCGCGCACGATCACGCGGCCGATCACGGCGCCGCCGCAACCGCCGAGCGCCTGGATCGCGCGCGCGGCCAGCAGGGTCGGCACGTCGGCGGCGAACGCGCACACCAGCGAGGCGGCCACGTACACGGCCAGCCCCGCGAGCAGCACCGGGCGGCGGCCGTGGCGATCCGACAGCGGCCCCATGATCAGCATCGAGGCGGCGTAGCCCACCATGTAGGTGGTCAGCGTCGATTGCAGCTGCGCGTCGCTCGCGCGCAGCGCATCGGCCATCGCGGGCAGCGCCGGCAGATACGCGTCGATCGCGGCGCGCGGCAGGCACACGATCAGCAGCAGGAGCCAGAGCCAGGCGCGATCGGACAGCGGACGGTCGGCGGGCGGGCGGGACGGAGACGAGGACGGCGTGGGCATGGGCAGGTTCGGAGCAGGCTGGGCAGATTCGACGGCTCGACTCTACCGAGCATGTGGTATAAGCCGAAGATCCATTAATTCGACGCCTGACTGGACCACTATGACGCGAGGCAAGGCCGCGATTCCGCTCGATTTGCCGAGGCCGCCGGGGCTGGACGCGCCGGGCGGCGCGTCGAAGCAGGACCGGATCGCCGAGGCGCTGCGCGAGGCGATCCTGCAGCGGCGGCTGCCGGCGGGCGCGCTGCTGCCGTCCACGCGCACGCTGGCCGAGCGCTGGCAGGTGGCGCGCGGCACCGTGGAGGCCGCGTTCGAGCGGCTGGTGGCGGAAGGCTGGCTGTCGCGCGTGCGCGGCTCGGGCACGCGCGTGGCCGCGGTCGTGCCCGACGCGTATCTGCGCGTGGCGACCGAGGCGCTGCCGGGCGGCGCCCGGAACCATGCCGAAGCCGGTCCGGACACCCGCGCCGGCACCGCCGCGCTCGCCGCCGCCGACACCGAATCGCCGAGCGGCAACCGCATCGGCGTGCCCTTCGTGGCGCGCCTGGCCGATCCGTCGCTGCTGCGCGCGGCCGACTGGAAACGCCAGCTCGGCGCCGCGCTCGCGAGCCTGAAGCCGGCCGAGCTCGGCGCGGCCTCGCCGGGCGGCGACGCGGTGCTGCGCGCGCGGATCGCCGCCTACCTCGGCGAATACCGCGGCATCGCCTGTGCGGCCGGCGACGTGTTCATCACGGCCGGCATCCGCCATTCGCTCGATCTCGTGATGCGCGCGATCGGCGTGCGCGGCCGCGCGGTCGCGATCGAGGATCCCGGCTATCCGATGACGGCGCAGCTCGTCGCGCTGAACGGCGCTCGCGCGCTGTCCGTCGAGGTCGATCCGCAGGGGCTGGTGGCGGCGCGGCTGGCCGCGCATCGCGGGCTGGCGGCCGTGTGCGTGACGCCGGCGCACCAGTCGCCGCTCGGCATCACGATGTCGGTGTCGCGTCGCCTCGAACTGCTCGACTGGGCGCAGCGCGGCGGCGCGTGGATCGTGGAGGACGACTACGACGGCGAGTTCAGCTACCAGGCCGCGCCGCTGCCGGCGCTGAAGGCGCTCGACCGCCACGACCGCGCGATCTATTGCGGCTCGTTCAACAAGACGCTGTTCGCGGGGCTGCGGATCGGCTTCGTGGTGGCGCCGGCCGCGCTGCGCGAGCGGCTCGCCACGCTGCTCGCCGCGACCGGCCGGCCGGTGGGCGCGATCGAGCAGCGCGCGCTGGCCGGCTTCATCGGCGACGGCGGCTTCGCGAAACACCTGCGCGCGAGCCGGCACGCCTACCAGCAGCGCCGCGACGCCGTGCTCGCGCGGCTCGCGGCCGGCGCGGCGGGGCGCTACGCCGTGTCGGGCGAGCAGGCGGGCTTCCACTTCGTGCTGTGGCTCGATCCGGCGCGCGACGAATCCGCGTTCGTGGCGTCGGCCGCCGCGCGGGGCATCGCGCTGCAGCCGCTCGGGCGCTTCTGCGAGGCGGTGCGCCTGCCGCCGGCGGTGCTGGTCGGCTATTCGGCGCTGACGCCCGCGCAGGCGCGCCATGCCGGGCGCACGCTCGCGCGCGTGCTGGCGGGTGAGGAGGGGGAGACGGCGCGGGAGTGAGGTGCCGGCGCGTCAGGGATGCGCGGCGGATGCGGCCGAAGCCGGCGCGGCGGTCCGCTCGGTCTGTTCCTTCAGGCAGTTCTGCACCACGATCATCGAGGCCTGATCGGGGTTCAGCAGCGTGGGCGTGCCGTAGATCGTCTCGATCGCCTCGTCCACGGCATGGGCGTCGAAGCCGTCGCCGTAATACTTGTGCGACTGCGCGATCGCCTGTGCCTTGGTCTTGTGCTTCTTGCGCCAGCCGGAGATCTGCTGGGCGACGTCGCCCAGCGCCGGGCAGTTGCCCTGGAACACCTGGGCGTGGGACGGGAGCGCCGGCAGCGCGAGAACGCACGCGGCGGCGACGGACAAGACGGCTTGCTTCATCGGGACATTCCTGTGGATCGGGGGCGCGGGCCGGCAGCGGTCCGGCCCGCGCGAGTCGCACAGTCTATCGAAAAGCGGCGCCGCGGATCGCGGATCGCCGGCCCGCGCCGCGTGTCGCTCTTGCGGCGTGATGCCGCAGCTCGGCCGGCTCACAGCGCTGGCAGCACCGCGCGGATGTGGTCGGCGAACGCGGCCACCAGCGGCGTGGGCTGCTCGCGGGCGAGCCGCAGCGTGATGCCGACGGCCGGCAGCGGCGGCAACGCCGGATCGCCGTTCAGGATCGCCAGGTCGGGCGGCACGGCCGTCTGCGTCAGCACCGCGAAGGCCTGACCCGAGCGCACCAGCGCCGTGAGCCCGGCCAGGCTGCTGCTCGCGTAGGCGATCCGGTAGGCGCGGCCCGCGCGCTGCAGCGCCTCGCGCGCGGCCAGGTGGTCGAGCGTGTCGGGGTCGGACAGCGCGAGCGGCAGCGGCGCGAAATCGGCCGGTGCGAGGCCCGGATAGCCGATCCACACCAGTGGCTCGCGGCGCACGATCGCCGGCTCGGATGCCTCGCCCGCCGGCTCGTCCGGCCGCGCGTCGGGCACCGACACGATCGCGAGATCGAGCGCGCGCTTGCGCAGCCGCTCGTGCAGGCGCGGCGTGGGCGCACAGAACACGTCCACCTGCGCGTGCGGATGCTGGATCGCGAACTGCCGCAGCAGCGGCGGCAGGAACACGGTGGCGTAATCGTCGGGGCAGCCGAAGCGGATCGTGCCGGCCAGGCCCTTGCCGGACAGGTCGGCCAGCGCCTCGTCGTGCAGCCGCAGGATGCGTTGCGCGTGCGCGAGCAGGCGCTCGCCGGGCGGCGTCAGCAGCACGCCGCGCCCGGTGCGCTGGAACAGCGGCTGGTCGAGCACGTCCTCGAGCCGGCGCAGCTGCTGGCTCAGCGCGGATTGCGTGCGGCCCACGCGCTCGGCGGCGCGGCTCAGCGCGCGCAGCTCGGCGATGGCCACGAAGCTGCGCAACAGGTCGATGTCGAGGGTACGGCTCACGATATTAGATTTTCTTCTATCTGGGTTTAGAACTATTAGATTCTATAAAACCAGAACGGCCTCTAGACTGCAACGGTCATCTACATGCGGCGGCCCCCGGTCGCCCAGCCCAGGAGAGCCACGGTGTCCCGCAATCACGACGAGAAGTTCTGGCAGAACGCCAAACAGCACCTGATCCGCTACGGCGGCAGCTTCGAACCGATGATCGTGGAGCGCGCGCAGGGCAGCTTCGTGTACGACGCGGACGGCCGCGCGATCCTCGATTTCACCTCGGGGCAGATGAGCGCCGTGCTCGGCCACAGCCATCCCGAGATCGTCGCCGTGATCAACGAATACGCGGGCAAGCTCGACCACCTGTTCAGCGGCATGCTGTCGAGGCCGGTGGTGGACCTGGCCACGCGGCTGGCCGAGATCACGCCGCCGGGGCTCGACCGCGCGCTGCTGCTGAGCACCGGTGCCGAATCGAACGAGGCCGCGATCCGCATGGCCAAGCTCGTGACCGGCAGGTACGAGGTGGTGGGCTTCGCGCAGTCGTGGCACGGCATGACCGGCCACGCGGCCTCGGCCACCTACAGCGCCGGCCGCAAGGGCGTGGGCCCGGCCGCGGTCGGCTCGTTCGCGATTCCGGCGCCGTTCACCTACCGGCCGCGCTTCGGGCGCGACGGCCATTACGACTACCTGGCCGAGCTCGACTACGCGTTCGACCTGGTCGATCGCCAGTCGAGCGGCAACCTCGCCGCGTTCATCGCCGAGCCGATCCTGAGCTCGGGCGGCATCATCGAGCTGCCGCCCGGCTATCTGGCCGCGCTCAAGCGCAAGTGCGAGGAGCGCGGCATGCTGCTGATCCTCGACGAGGCGCAGACGGGCGTGGGCCGCACCGGCACGATGTTCGCGTTCGAGCGCGACGGCGTGACGCCCGACATCCTCACGCTGTCGAAGACGCTCGGCGCCGGCCTGCCGCTCGCGGCGGTGGTGACCTCGGCCGAGATCGAGGAGCGCGCGCACGAGCGCGGCTACCTGTTCTACACGACGCACGTGTCCGATCCGCTGCCGGCCGCGGTGGGCCTGCGCGTGCTGGACGTGGTGGCGGGCGAGGGGCTGGTGGCGCGCGCGGGCCGCATGGGCGAGCGGCTGCGCAACGGGCTGCTGGGCCTGATGGAGCGCTTCGACTGCATCGGCGACGTGCGCGGCCGCGGGCTGCTGCTCGGCATGGAAGTGGTGAAGGATCGCCGCAGCAAGGCGCCGGCCGACGGGCTCGGCGCGAAGATCACGCGCGAGTGCATGAACCTCGGTCTCAGCATGAACATCGTGCAGTTGCCGGGCATGGGCGGCGTGTTCCGCATCGCGCCGCCGCTGACGGTCAGCGAGCAGGAAATCGATCTGGGCGTGGAGCTGCTGGGCAAGGCCATCGAACGCTCGATCTGAGGCCGGCGCGGGCTGTCGCCCGCAGCGACGAAAAAGGGCGACGACCTCGCGGTCGTCGCCCTCTGGTTTGGTGGTGCCGCGCGATCAGCCGCGCGTGGTGGTCTTCACGTCGACGCTGGCCTTGATCGCGTTCGAATACGGACAGATCGTGTGCGTGACCTCGGTCAGCTTGGCCGCGTCCGCCTCGGCCAGGCCGGGCAGGTACACGTCGAGTTCGGCCGTGATGCCGAAGCCGCCTTCCGAGCGCGGGCCGATGCCGATCGTGGCGGTGACCGTGGTGCCGTCGGGCACCTTGATCTTGGTCTGCTGCGAGGCGACGCGCATCGCGCCCAGATAGCAGGCCGAATAGCCGAGCGCGAACAGCTTCTCGGGGTTGGCGCCGTCGCCGCCGGGGCCGCCGAGTTCCTTCGGCACCGTGAGCTGGAACGACAGCGTGCCGTCGGCGAGTTCGGTCTTGCCGTCGCGGCCACCGCCGCTCGCGGTGGCGGTGGTCTTGTATTTCGCATCAACTGACATGGACTGCTCCTGTTTCGAGTTGGCAGGGCAAAGCGCCTGCCATGTTAGGGGGCGGCGCGCGATTCGTCCAGCCGGCGGCGCGCGCTCGCGGAGCACGCGGCGCGCAGCGCGGGCAGGGCGGCTCGATCGCGATGAAGCCTCAGCAAACGCCGAGCCCGGTATCGGTCCGTCGTCATGCGTCGCTGCCGACCGGCACGTCGAGCCCCGCCTTCACCCGATCCATCGCCACCAGCGTCTTGAAGCGCTTCACGTTGTTGTTCGCGAAGAACAGCCGCCGCGTCAGCGCGTTGTACTGCTCCATGTTGCGCACCACCACGATCAGCACGAAATCCCATTCGCCGGCCACGTAGTAGCACTGCTGGATCTGCGCGCACTGCGCGAAGCTGCGCTTCATCGCGTCGAGCAGGTCGAGCTGCTCGCTCTCCACCTCCACGTTGACCACGATCGTGAGCGGATGATCGGTGCGCTCGGGCGAGACCACGGCCGTGTAGCGCTCGATCACGCCCTCGTCGGCGAGCCGGCGCAGGCGCCGGTTGACGGCCGCGGTGGACAGGTTCACGCGCGCGCCGAGCTCGCTTTGCGGCAGCTGCGCGTCGCGCTGGAGTTCGGCCAGCAGCTTGCGGTCGTAGGTGTCGAGTGGGGTGGTGGGCATGGTGGCGGCGGATCGCGTGACGGGGAAAAACGATAGGAATTTGCGTTCGAGGGGCCATCAACGCGAGGAAATTCACGGTAACGGGAAATATTATTGTGCTCAAGCCGCGCGCCGCCCACAAGCGGCCGGCATTCATCACCGGAGCCCGCCCGATCATGCTGTACGACAACCCCCGCGCGACCCGCGCGCCCTATCCCGACGCGCTGCGGCGCATCCTCAATGCCGACGCGGCCGCCGAGAGCGGCGCGTGGCTCGCCCACTGGCCGCTGGTCGGCCCCGCCGCCACGCCGCTGTGGCAGCTGCCCGGCACGGCGGCGCGGCTCGGCATCGCGCAGCTGGCCGTGAAGGACGAGGCGCTGCGCTCGCCGCTCGGCAGCTTCAAGGCGCTCGGCGCGCCGGTGGCGCTGCTGCGGCTGATCCTGCGCCTGATGCCGGCGCACGACCTCGATCCGGTCGCGCTGATCGGCGGCCGGCACGCGGCCGCGCTGGCCTCCCTGACCGCGATCAGCGCCACCGACGGCAATCACGGCAGGGCGCTCGCGGCGGCCGCGCAGGCCGTGGGCTGCGCGTGCGTGATCGTGCTGCATGCGCACGTGAGCGCCGAGCGCGAGCAGGCGATCGCGGCCTTCGGCGCGCGCATCGTGCGCGTCGACGGCAATTACGACGCCTCGGTCGAGCACGCGGCGCGGCTCGCGGCCGAGCACGGCTGGCACGTGGTGTCCGACACCTCCTACGCGGGCTACGAGGCGATCCCGCGCGATGTCATGCAGGGCTACGGCGTGATCGCCGCGGAATGCGCGACGCAGCAGCCCGAGCCGCAACTGGGACCCTTCACGCACGTGTTCCTGCAGGGCGGCGTGGGCGGGCTCGCGGCCGGCGTCGCGAGCCACATCTGGGAGCGACTCGGCGCGCGACGCCCGCGCTTCGTGGTGGTCGAGCCGCATCAGGCAGACTGCCTGCTGCAGAGCGCGATCGCCGGCCGCGCGGCGCGCGCCACCGGCCGCGTGGATTCGGTGATGGCGGGGCTGGCCTGCGGCGAGGCCTCGCCGCTCGCGTGGCAGATCCTGCAGCCGTGCATCGACGCGTTCCTGACGATCGACGACCGCGACGCGCTCGCCGCCGCGCGCGCGCTCGCCGCCGGCGCCGACGGCGACGTGCCGATCGTGGCCGGCGAATCGGGCGCGGCCGGCTACGCGGGGCTCGCCGTGCTGCTGCGCGAGCCGGCGCTGGCCGCGCGGGTGGGGCTCGATGCCGGCTCGCGGGTGCTGCTGATCAACACCGAGGGCGCTACCGCGCCGGCCGATTACGCGGCGCACACGGGCCAGACCGCCGAGGCCGTGGCCGCACGCCGCGAGGCCTGGCTGGCCGCGCATCGGCCGCGCTGAACCGAACCACGAACGACACATGACGCGCAACGAGGACATCGCCATGGAACGCTCCCTGCAACAGCAACTGGCCGGCTGGCGCCGGCAATTCCACCGCTACCCGGAAACCGGCTTCGAGGAGGTGCGCACCGCCGACACCGTCGCGCGCATCCTGTCGACGCTCGGGCTCGAGGTGCATCGCGGCATCGGCGGCACCGGGCTGGTGGCGAACCTGCGCGGCAAGGGCGGCCGGCCCGGCGGTGATACACGCGCGATCGCGATCCGCGCCGAGATGGACGCGCTCGCGATCGACGAGCAGGCGCCGGGCCGTGATTACGCCTCGTGCGTGCCGGGCCGCATGCACGCGTGCGGCCACGACGGCCACATGTCGATGGTGCTCGGCGCCGCGCGGTTGCTGGCCGAGCGGCGCGATTTCGACGGCATCGTGCGCTTCGTGTTCCAGCCCGCCGAGGAGCACGGGCGCGGCGCGAAGGCGATGATGGCCGACGGCCTGTTCGAGCGCTTTCCGGTGGCGGCGATCTTCGGCGCGCACAACATGCCGGGCCTGCGCGCGGGCAGCTTCGCGACGCGCGCGGGCGGCATCATGGCGAGCGAGGACAATTTCGTGATCCACGTGCGCGGCCGCGGCACGCACGCGGCGCGCCCGCAGATGGGCATCGATCCGATCGTGATCGCCTCGCAGATCGTGCTGGCGCTGCAGACGGTGGTGTCGCGCAATCTCGATCCGGGCCTGCAGGCCGTGATCTCGTGCACCGAATTCGTGACCGACGGGCTGCGCAACGTGATCCCGTCGAACGTCACGATCCGCGGCGACACGCGCAGCTACGACGCCGGCGTGCAGGCGATGCTCGCCGCGCGCATGCGCGAGATCGCCGAGGGCATCTGCCACGCGCACGGCGCGCAGTGCGAATTCGCGTACACGCACGAGTTCGCGCCCACCGTGAATTCGCCCGAATACGTCGCGCTCGCGGTGGAGGCCGCCACCCGCGTGGCCGGCGCCGAGGCCGTGGACGCGAACGTGCAGCCGATGATGATCTCCGAGGATTTCGGGGCCTTCCTGCAGGCGGTGCCCGGCAACTTCGTGTTCATCGGCAACGGCGAGCTGCCGGGCGAGGGCGGCACGCCGCTGCACAACGCCGGCTACGACTTCAACGACGCGATCCTGCCGGCCGGCGCGCGCTACTTCGCCGAGCTCGCGCGGCTGGCGCTGGCCGCGGCCTGACGCTGGGCCGTCATGGGGCCGGCGGGCTCGCGCCGAGCAGCGCCACCAGGCGGCGGATGTCGGTGCGCCCGGCCTTCGCGCGCGTGACGAACGCGCAATACGGATGCCCCAGCCGCAGCGATACCGGCGACAGCGATCAGCCGGCCGGCCTCGAGGTCGGCACGCGTCATCACTGGCCCACCCGCCGCCCGCGCGACGGATCGGGACGCGCGCGGCCGCCGCTGCCGTCGCCGGCCTTCTCGAACCAGTCGCGCCAGGTCGGATGCGAGGCGTAGTTCGGCCCCCAGTTGGTGTGGATGAACAGGCTCTCGTGCAGCGCCGACAGGCCCGCGATCGACCGCCTGCGCACCGCGCTGAAGGGCAGGACGATCGGCATCCAGACCGGCACCGCCTACACCGACTTCATCGACCGCAACTTCCGCGACGTGGCCACGATCCGCGAATACAAGAAGTCGCCGGAGCGCGATCTGGACCTGTCGATGGGCCGCATCGACGTGGCCTTCGACGATCTCAGCTATTTCTCGACGGTGCTGCAGGCGCCCGCCAACGGGTCGCTCGCGCTGACGGGGCCGAAGCTCGGCGGCACGATCTGGGGTGCGGGCGAGGCGCTCGCGTTCCGCCAGGGCGATACGGACCTGAAGGGGCGCTTCGACACGGCGCTCACTGCCGCGATCGCGGACGGCACCGTGAAGCGCCTGTCGGAGAAGTGGTTCAGGACCAGCATCACGCCGTGAAGCCGTGAAGCCGTGACGCGTGGCGCCGCCGCGGAGGCTATTTGCGGCCCGTCCATTTCGTGACCTTGTGCACGAGCCACGCGTTGTAGTGCATGTCCTCGGCATCCTTCGGCAACATGCCCGTGGTATCCACGTTGGCTTCCCACGGGCGATTCGGCTTCTTCGCGGCATGCCTGTCGTAGATTTGTCGCAATGGCTCCTGATACGGCTCGAACGTGCTGTCGATCGTGCCGAGCTTGCGCAGGCGGGCAGCGCCGCCGTCGCCGGCGCCGGTATAGCCGAGCTCGTGATCGGCGAAGTCGGCCTTCGGCAGGTTGCCGTGCTTGACCCGGTACAGGTTGATCATCGCGTCGGCCAGCGCCGCATTGCTGCCGCGACTGTATTCGGACACGCCGATTTCACCTGCCATTTCCACGGCGGCGCGCCGCGCGCTTTTCGTCGTGCTGGTGAGTCCCTTGGTGATGTGCGTGCCCTTGAGCACGCGCATCGCATCGGTAGCGCCCCTGCCACTGCCCTGCATCGATCCGAGGATCGTCGGAAACGAGCGTGCGCTGCTTCCGACGCCCGACGTGCTGACGTTGTGCTTGCCGATTTCGTAGCCGCCGGTGCTCGCCTTGACGATGTTGGTCTTGAAGTCGCCGTGCCGATAGGCGAGCGAGACCTGGCCAGTGAGGTTCGTGCCCGCGACGCCGTATTGATGGTGAACCACCAGCGCGCGCTTCTTGACCACCTTGCCGGTGATGTCCGACCATTTTTCCTGCGTGACGGTCTGCTCTCTTACTGCGACCGCCGGCGGTCTGCTCACGACGTTCGCCTGACCGAGCATTTGCGAGAAGCTGCGTTTCTTGGAATTGGCCGACATGCGACGCTCCGTTCGCGAAGGGGAGGGCTGATACGGGTGTTTCGCAAATTGCATGCCAACGGCACGTGCGTGCCGGATGCCGGTAGGGAACCGATACGGGCGCGAGGATGCCGCGGGCAGGGTGTTTTCTTGCCCGATGTCAGGGTGAAATCGCACCGGACCGGAGGCATGTTTCACCCAGGCAGCGCGCGGGCATGACGTCGTCGACGCAGCGGCACCGACCGGCCGGCGAGCCGGGGGCGGCCTCGTTCCGAGCTTCGACTGCCCGTCCGACACGATCCGCTGGGTGTACCAGCGCACGGTCGCCGCTTACCACTTCTGACAATGTCGCCGCGTCGATCCGGTTAACATGTCCGCCGGTCCGCATGTCCGACCCGGCATGCGTGGCCCCGTTTTCACCAACCGATTGGAGCACCGACCATGAGCATCTTTGGCGAAATCGTGAACAAGCTGTTCGGCAAGGCCAAGCCGGACCAGCCGCCGCCCGCCGCGGCACCGCAACCCGATCCGGCCGCCGCGCAGGCCGCCGCCCCGGTGGCCGATGCGGCTCCGGCGCCGGCACCGCTGTCCGACGTGGACGTGGCCGCCGTGATGGACCAGCTCGCGAGCGAGAGCGGTCAGACGCTGAACTGGCGCACCTCGATCGTCGACACCATGAAGGTGCTCGGCGTGGACAGCAGCCTCGACCACCGCAAGCAGCTGGCGGCCGAGCTCAAGTACGACGGCGACACCGGCGATTCGGCCAGCATGAACATCTGGCTGCACAAGAAGCTGATGCAGGCGCTCGCGGCCAACGGCGGCAAGCTGCCGGCCGACCTGGCGAACTGATCGCGCGATACGCGGGTACGCGCACAAGCGCCTGCGCGCACCCGAAGGGCCGATGCACGAACCGCGACGAGCGGGCCGGCATCGGCCTTTTTCGTTGCGACGCCGCGCGGCGCTCGCTACGATGACGGCCTGCCCGTTGCACGCCGTGCCTCTTCCTCATCCCCGCCCGACAGGAATCCGTCATGTCCACGTCCTCCACGTCTGCCACGTCTGCCGCGCAACCGATCCGCGCCATCGTGACCGGCCACACGCGCGGCCTCGGCGCCGCGCTCGCCACGCAACTGCTCGAGCGCGAGATCGCCGTGCTCGGCGTGTCGCGCAAGGCGCAGCCGTCGCTGGCCGAGCGCTTCGGCACGCGTTTCAGCGAGGTCGCGCTCGATCTGTCCGATACCGCGCGCGTCGCGCAATGGCTCGCGAGCGACGCGCTCGAGCGCTTCGCGGCGGGCGCGCGCTGCGTGCTGCTGATCAACAACGCCGGCACGGTCGAGCCGATCGGCCCGCTCGCCACGCAGACGCCCGAAGCCGTGGCGCTCGCGGTGAGCCTGAACGTGGCGGCGCCGCTGATGTTCGCGGCGGCGGTGGCGAAACTCGGCGAGGCAGGCGAGGGCAGCGACGACCCCGCGCTCGAGCGCCGCATCGTGCACGTGTCGAGCGGCGCGGCGCGCAATGCATATGCGGGCTGGAGCGTGTATTGCGCGACCAAGGCCGCGCTCGATCATCACGCGCGCGCGGTGGCGCTCGACGCGAACGGCGCGCTGCGCATCGCGAGCGTGGCGCCGGGCGTGGTGGATACCGACATGCAGGCCACGATCCGCGCCACCGACGCCGCGCGCTTCCCGCAGCTCGAGCGTTTCGAGCAGCTGAAGGCAAGCGGCGCGCTGACCACGCCCGACGACGCGGCGCGCAGGCTGCTCGACTACGCGCTCGGTGCCGGCTTCGGCGCGACGCCGACCACCGACGTGCGCGAACTCTGAGTCAGGCCGCGCGCAGGTCGAGGCTCACGCCGTCACGCAACGCCGCGGCGAGAAACGCGGCATCGCGCTTGGGCGGCGTGCCGAACATGCGCGAATACTCGCGGCTGAATTGCGAGGCGCTCTCGTAGCCCACCTTGAACGCGGCTTCCTCGACCTTGATCGCATCGCTCGCGATCAGCCGGCGCGCCTCGAGCAGGCGCAACTGCTTCTGGTACTGCAGCGGCGTCATCGAGGTCAGCGCCTTGAACTGCCGATGAAACGCCGACGGGCTCATGCGCGCGAGCTGCGCGAGATCCTCGATGCGCACCGGCTCGTCGAAGCGCTCGCGCAGCGCGTGGATCGCGCGCACCACGCGCTCGGCCTGGCCGTTGGCGAGCAGCATGCCCACGATCTCGCCGCCGTTCGGGCCGGCCAGCAGCCAGTAGCAGATCTCGCGCATGATGCCCGGATACAGCACGCCGATCGCGTGCGGCGTGTCGAACAGCCGGATCGCGCGGATCGCGCAGTCGGCCAGTTCGGGCCGCAGCGTCTCCACGAACGCGCCGGGGCCGCTGGGCTCGCGCGCGGCCGGCGGCGAGCCGAAGCTCTCGATCACGGCCGCCATCTCCGCCATGTCCAGCCCGATCACCAGCGCGATGGCCGGCTTCTCCGGCGTGCCCTGCACGATCCGGCCGATCGCGGGCATGCCCACGCTGACCACCAGCGCCTCGCCGGTGCGGTACAGGTAGTCGCGCGTGCCGAACGAGGTCTGCTTCGCGCCCTGCAGCGAAATGCACAGCGCCGGGCGCATGATCAGGTGGCTCGGGGCGCGATCCTCGGTGGCACGCGTGATCAGGATGTCGTCGATCGGCGTGCGGTAAACGGCAGCCTCGGGCTGGCGGTCCAGATAGTGCCGGACCACGTCGAGCAGGGCGTTCACGTTCATGGGGCGTCCTCTGGCGGCCTCGAGCCGCGGTGACGACAGCATAGCGGCAAGCGGTGCCCGCGCGCCCGATCGAGCAGGATCAGGCAAGAAAATGTCGATTTCCGACATTCACCGGCGGCCGGTGGCGCCCGTACGATGAGTCTCGTTCCCCTTCATCGTCACGAGGTCATCATCATGGCAAGCCAGACATCCCCCGTCGCTCCCGTGGCCGCCCAGGCCGGCAAGATCGCGATCGTCACCGGCGGCAGCCGCGGTCTCGGCCGCGATACCGTGGTCAATCTCGCGCGGCGCGGCGTGGATTCGATCTTCACCTTCCATGCCAGCGCGGCCGAGGCCGAGCGCGTGAAGGCCGAGGTGGCCGAGACGGGCCGCCGCGCCATCGCGCTGCAGCTCGATACCGGCGACGCCGGCGCGTTCGACGCCTTCACGGGCCAGGTGCGCGAGGCGCTCGCGCAGCTCGGCCAGGCGCGCTTCGACTATCTCGTCAACAACGCCGGCACCTCGCACCACGCGCCGTTCGCGAGCGTGACCGAGGACGATCTCGACGCGCTGTACCGCGTGCACTTCAAGGGCGTGTTCTTCCTCACGCAGAAGCTGTTGCCGCTGATCAGCGACGGCGGGCGCATCGTCAACATCTCGTCGGGCCTCACGCGCGTCTCGTTACCGGGCAGCAGCGCCTATGCGTCGATGAAGGGCGCGGTGGAGGTGCTCACGCGCTATCTGGCGCGCGAGCTCGGCGAGCGCGGCATCGCCGTGAACACCGTGGCGCCCGGCGCGATCGCCACCGATTTCAGCGGCGGCGTGGTGCGCGACAACCCGGATCTGAACCGCCGCATCTCGCAGATGACCTCGCTCGGTCGCGTGGGCCAGGCCGGCGACATCGGCCCGATGATCGCCGCGCTGCTCGCCGACGACAGCCGCTGGGTCAACGCGCAGCGCATCGAGGTGTCGGGCGGCATGCTGGCCTGACACGCGCATCGCCCCGGCGGGGATCGCATCCGCCGGAATCGCGTCGGCGAGGCCGTGCTGTATCCCGATTCCGTCACCGGCTGTGCGACCGGCACGCTCGAGATCCCGCAGTGCGTCTTCGAGCGCGAGACGATCGGCTCGGCCGGGTTCGCCACGCGGTCGCGCGGGGCGGCATCGTCTGCGCCTCGGCGGGTGGCCGCCGTGATCGCGAGTGCGATCCGGCAACGCGTGGAGGCGAGTGTGGAAGCGGATCGCGCGCGACGGCGGCCACCGGTGAGGCGCCGCGAAAGCAGCACAGTTCTTGCGGCGCGGCGAAGCCTGTCGCGACCGTGATCGATGCAGGGAATCGAGCGGGAAGGTGCGCCCGCGCCCGCTCAGGCGAGCGGCGCGGCAGGGCTGGCGGTGTCGTCGCGCGCGAGTTCGTCCGCATCGCGTCGGGCGGCGGCTCCGCGCCGCGCGCCGCGCGTGGCCTCGCCCTTCGGCGCGCGTCGCTCCTGGCTCGGTGCGTGGCCGAACTGGGCGCGATAGGCCTTGCTGAAATGGCAGGCCGAGCGGAAGCCCGACAGCGCGGTGACCTTCGCGATCGACACGTCGCTGTTGCGCAGCACCTCGCGCGCGTGCTTGAGCCGCACCGACAGGTAGTAGTGGGTGGGCGAGGTGCTCAGGTAATGCTTGAACATGCGCTGCATCTGCCGCTCCGACAGCGCGATCAGCCGCGCGAGATCGGCCAGCGGCAGCGGCTCCTCGATGTTCGCCTCCATCAGCCGCACCGCCTCCACCAGCTCGGCGCGCGAGAAGCCCACGCGGGCGTCCACCGGGATCGGCTGCGGATCGCTCGCGCCGCGGATGCGCTGCAGCACGAACTGCTCGGACACGCGGGTGGCCAGCTCCTGGCCGCGCTCGGCCGCCACCAGCCCGATCATCAGGTCGAGCGGCGCGGTGCCGCCGGTGCAGGTCACGCGGTCGCGGTCCATCACGAACAGCTCGTCGACGATCGCCACGGCCGGGAATTCGCCGTGCAGCGCGGAGAGGTTTTCCCAGTGCACGGTGCAGCGGTAGCCGTCCAGCAGGCCGGCCGCCATCAGCGCGTAGGCGCCGGTGCAGATGCCGCCGAGCGGCACGCCGCGCGCGGCCAGCTCGCGCAGCGTGTGGATCACGGTGGCGTCCACCGCGTCGCGCACGCCGGTGCCGCCGCACACGATCAGCAGGTCGGGCAGCGGCCCGTCGAAATCGAGCCGGCGGGTGGGGCGCGCCAGCATGCCGTTGCTGGCCGGCACGGCCTCGCCGTCGGTGGAGTACACGGTCCAGCTGTAGTGTTCGCTGCGGTCGACGTAGTTCGCCATCCGGAGCGCCTCGATCGCGCTCGAGAACGCGATCATCGAGAACGACGGCAGCGTCAGGAAACCGAAGTGGCGAAGCGTGGGTGCGGGCATGGTTCAACACCGGCGCGTGCCGATGCCAGGAGGGTGGGTGGTGCGTGACGAGGCCTGCCCGAGCGCCGGCGCAACGGCTTGCCGCCGGCATCGACACGGCGCGCGAGGGCAGCCCCGGGCAGCGGCGGCAAGCCGGCTGCCACGGCGCTTGCGGGCCGACGCGCGGCGCCGTTCTCGTCTGCGGCGTCACCCCCGAATCATTGCGATAAAAACCGGCCCGCGATCAAGGAAATTCGACGGGCGCTTGCCATTTCCCGACACGCCGCGAGGCGCCGTGACGCCCGCCCGGTCTGGCATCGCGGGCGGCCGGGGCGCGCCACGCGACGCAAGTCGAGGCCGGCGCGGAAGCGGGGCGTGATCGCTGTCGTTTCCTGTCGGCTCCGGGACGGATCCGGGCAGGTTCGCGCGCGCCGCGTCGCGCACACTCCACGGCTCGAACGCGGTATCCGACAACAGGCGATGGCGGCCGCACGGCCCGCGCGATGCCGGGCCATGCAAGGCTTCGGGCGCGCGGGCGTCACGGTCGCACGACGAGACAACATGGCGTGGTGCGCGTGGCGCATGCGCATCGCCAATCCCAGAAGGAGCGAGCCCATGAGCCATCCGACCCGCAAGCCCGCCGGCCGAGCCGCCGCCAGACCGGGCGGTGCCCGCGCCACCGCCGGCAATGCCGCCCGCAAGCCCGCCGCGAGCCCGGCCACGCAGGGTCACCTGCCGCCCGAGCCCGCCCGGGCGCCCGGCGCCGGCGACGACGTGACCGTGGTGGACCACGCGCTGCTGCGGCGTGCGGTGGGCGCGATGGCGCTCGGCAACGCGATGGAGTGGTTCGACTTCGGCGTGTACAGCTACATCGCGGTGACGCTCGGCAAGGTGTTCTTCCCGTCGACGAGCGGCACCGCGCAACTGATCGCGACCTTCGGCA
Source organism: Burkholderia sp. (assembly GCA_030151225.1). Lineage (GTDB taxonomy): Bacteria > Pseudomonadota > Gammaproteobacteria > Burkholderiales > Burkholderiaceae > Burkholderia. The sequence continues at coordinate 20,860 of JASLEG010000217.1, forward strand.
CCTTCGCGGCGGCCTTCCTGGTGCGGCCGATCGGCGGCATGGTGTTCGGCCCGCTGGGCGACCGCATCGGCCGCCAGCGCGTGCTGGCCGCCACCATGATCATGATGGCCTGCGGCACCTTCGCGATCGGGCTGATCCCGTCGTATGCGCACATCGGCATCCTCGCGCCGGTGCTGCTGCTGGTGGCGCGCCTCGTGCAGGGCTTTTCCACCGGCGGCGAATACGGCGGTGCGGCCACCTTCATCGCCGAATTCTCGGCCGACCGCCATCGCGGCTTCATGGGCAGCTTCCTGGAGTTCGGCACGCTGGCCGGCTACCTGCTCGGCGCGGGCACCGTCACCGCGCTGACCTCGTGGCTGAGCCCGGCGCAGATGCTCGACTGGGGCTGGCGCGTGCCGTTCTTCGTGGCCGGCCCGCTCGGGCTGATCGGCCTGTACATCCGCACCCGGCTGGAAGAAACGCCGGCCTTCCGCAAGGAGGCCGAGCGCCTCGAGCAGCTCGAACGCGAACGCGCGCGGCCCTCGCTCGCGATGCTGCTGGCCGGGCAATGGCGCGCGTTGCTGGTGTGCGTGGGGCTGGTGCTGATCTTCAACGTGACCGACTACATGGCGCTCGCCTATCTGCCGAACTACCTGTCGGCCACGCTGCATTTCGACGAGACGCACGGCCTCGTGATCGTGCTGCTGGTGATGGTGCTGATGATGCCGCTCACGCTCGGCGCGGGCTGGCTGTCGGACCGCGTGGGCCGGCGCCCGGTGATGCTGTCCGGCTGCGTGGGGCTGGCGGCGTGCGCGATGCCGGCGCTGCTGCTGTTGCGCACCGGCCAGCCGGCGGCGGTGTTCGGCGGCATGCTGCTGCTTGGCGTGATGCTGTCGTGCTTCTGCGGCGTGATGCCGTCGGCGCTGCCGGCGCTGTTTCCGACCCGGGTGCGCTACAGCTCGCTCGCGATCGGCTTCAACGTGTCCGTGTCGCTGTTCGGCGGCACCACGCCGCTCGTCACGGCCTGGCTGGTGGGCCGCACCGGCGACCTGATGATGCCGGCCTACTACCTGATGGGCGCGGCCGTGATCGGCGCGGTGTCGGTGCTGGCCGCGCGCGAGAGCGCGGGGCGGCCGCTGCCGGGCTCGGCGCCGAGCGTGGCCACCCAGGCCGAGGCGGCGCGCCTGCGTCGCGGTGCGAACCCGAGCGCGGGCAAGCGCGCCGGCGCGCGCGTTCAGGCCGGCTTCACCACCATCAGGAAGTAGATCGCGAGCATCGCGACGAAGGCCGGGTAGCCGAGCCGTTCCCACAGCTTCGCGCGCCGCCAGTAGCCGTCGGGCAACTCGGTGGCACCGGCGGCCTGCGCGGCCATCGCGAGCTTCGCCATGTCGAGCTGGATCTTCACCACCGGCAACCAGCAGGCGGCGGCCAGCGCGTACAGCGCGAGCGTCGCCACGATCCACGGCGTCTGCCACGGCCAGCCGGCCATGTGCGCGAGCCACAGCCCCGAGGCGGGCTGGAACAGCACGGCCGGCGTGGTGAACCACCAGTCGGCGCGCACCACGAGCCGCGACACCGCGGCGATCGCCGGCACCGAGCGCGTGCGATTGGCGAAGAACAGGTAGAAGGCCGAGCCGAAACCGGTGCCGACCATCAGCACCGAGGACAGGATGTGGAGCGTCTTGACGATCAGATAGGCAGTCATGATGAAGTCGCGTCGTGGTGTCGTGTATCGAGTCGTGGCATTCAGGCGCCGGCGGATTCGTGGATCAGCACCAGCAGGATCGCGAGGATCGGCGCGTTCTTGATCAGCGGACCGAACGGCTCGGCGAACTGGGCCGGCATCGTGCAGGCGATCGCGGCCGTGTAGGCGGCCACCAGCGCGAACTGCGCGAGCCAGAGCCGGCGGCGCGGCCAGGCCAGCGTCAGCACACCCAACAGGGCGTCGAGCGCGCAGGCGCCGTACAGCGCGAGCGCGGCCGCCGCGCCGTGCAGGCCCGTGGCGCCGAGCCGCGCGAGGCTCACTTCGCGCGGGAACACGAAGGCGCTGACCCAGGCCGTCCACAGCCAGACGAAGGCGAGCGCGGCGCGCAGCAGCGGCGTGCGGATCGTGGCCAGCGCCTGCGCGCGCAGGCGCGCCGCGTCGGCGCCGCTCAGGAACTGCGCCACGCCGCGCGGGCGATGGCCGAGCGCGGCCGTGGTGGCGGCCACGTCGGCGGTGCTGCCCTGGCGCAGCATGGTCCAGGTATCGCGATCGAACAGCGTGCCGGGCAGCTGGCCGCAGACGGCGGCAGTCACGCCGACGAGCGGTGCCGGCAGCGCCAGCGCGCGGGCCGGCGGCCAGCCCATTGCCGCGCGATAGGTGGCGAGCAGGTCGCGACAGGTCGTGTCGGTGTCACCCACCACGTCGATCGCCGTGCGGCCCGGCGCGCCGGATTCGAGCCAGCGCACCACGAGCGCGGCGAGATCGTCGCGATGCACGGGGCGCAGCGGCTGGCGGCCATCGCCGGGCAGCAGGTGCAGCGGCAGGCTCGCGAGCGTGGCGAACAGGCGCGTGGAGCGGCCATCGGGATCGAATACCTGCGAGGGCCGCACCACCAGCGCGTCGCCCGGCATCGCGAGCAGCAGCCGGTCGGCCTCGCCCTTGCTGCGCAGGAAGCGCGTGCTGCCGGTGTCGGCATCGGCGCCGAGCGCCGAGATCTGCACGATGCGGCGGCCGCCCGCGAGGCGGCAGGCCTCGAACAGCGCGGCCGGCGCGTCGCGATGCAGTGCGTCGAAGCGTTCGGCGAGCCCGTCGCGCTGGGCGTGGCGAGCGCTCTCGCGCAGGATGCCCACCGCGTTGACCACCGCATCCACCGTCATCACGCGCGGCAGCCACGCAGCGCTCGTCACGTCGCGCCGGTACTCGACGGCGATCTCGCCCGCCTCGCGCGGCCGGCGCACCGCGCCGATCACCTGATGGCCGCGCTGCACGAGCCGCTCGGCGATGGCGCGGCCGAGCGTGCCGTGCGCGCCGCACACGAGCACCTTCATGCCGCCGCTCCCGGTGCGGCAGCGGCGGTGGCGGCGACCGGTGCCTGCGCCGCCGCCGCTGCGGCAACCTGTGCGTTCGGGTCGCACGGCACCTGCCGCGCGATGCGCATCGCGATCACGAGCAGCGGCAGGATCGCGCCGAGCAGCGAATGCACGATCGTCGAGCGCAGCGCGCTCACCACGCAGAGCGCGTCGCCGGACGTGCATTCGGTCGTGCCGCCGGCGAACATCAGCGTCAGCGTGAGCGGGCCGAGCACGAGCAGCACCATCGTGATGCGGGTCCAGAAGTCGGCGCGCTCGGCGGTGCCGCACAGGTCCACCAGCAGCGTGCGCGTGACGCCGCGCAGGTAGCGCGCGATCGCATAGCCGATCGGCATCGGCAGCAGGAACTGGGCGATGAGGGCGAGGGAGGCATTCATTTTTGATTGTCCTTACTGTTGTTTCTGTATAAACAGAAATTCAGACTTCAAAAAAAGCGGGTGTCGCCACCCGCACGGATCACGTCGTTGTCACGTCGCTTATGGCTTGCCGTCCGGCCTGGCCGGCCGGCGCCGCACCACCTGGCTGATCTTCGCGCCGATCCCGAGCGTCTTCATCAGTGTGTCGGGCTTCATGCGCAGCATCTCGTCGGACCAGGTGGTCAGCGTTTCCATGAACTGCAGGGTGTCGCGCACGCGCTGCTCGGTCTCGCGGCTCTCGTTGGCCATCTCGGGGCTCGCCAGCGTGTCGCGCAGCACCGTGAGCGTGGGATCGATCTCGCGCTGGCGCCGCCCTTCCACGATCAGCTTGAACAGTTCCCAGATGTCGGTCGAGGTCTCGAAGTGATCGCGCCGGTCGCCCATCACGTGCACGATGCGCGCGAGCTTCCACGACTGCAGCTCCTTCAGGCTGTTGCTGACGTTCGAGCGCGCCACGTTCAGCGCGGCGGCGATCTCGTCGGCCGCCAGCGGCTTGCCGTGCAGGTACAGCAGGGCGTGAATCTGCGCCACGGTGCGGTTGACGCCCCATCGGGAGCCCATCTCGCCCCAGTGCAGGATGAATCGTTCGGCCAGCGGTGTCAGTTCCATGCGGCGTAATGTACGGGGCTTCAGTTATTTCTGTCAAGACAGAAATAACTTGAGGAAAAACGAGCCGTTCGACAGCCTCTCCATAGCACGACAATTTTTAATATTGTCGCAACGTTGTTTTTATATTCATTTCAGAAATTCTTTGTTTCGTCGGGCGAGCGGTTTCGCTAAGGTTCGGGTTCCTACCAATAAACACACCCAGAGAACCCGGAATGAAGCGTCTCTCCCACCTCGCGCTGCCCGCTGTCACCCTGATCGCCGCTGGCGTCGCCAACGTCGCTCACGCGCAGAGCAGCGTCACGCTGTACGGCATCATCGATGCCGGTATCGCCTACGTGCACAACGCACAGGGCGCGAACGGCGCGAACCAGTCCACGCTCGTGAAGTTCAGCAGCGGCAACCTGTCGGGCAGCCGTTGGGGCCTGCGCGGCAGCGAAGATCTGGGCGGCGGTCTGGCTGCGATCTTCCAGCTCGAGAACGGCTTCAGCGTCGGCACGGGTGGCCTGCTGCAGGGCAGCCGCGAATTCGGTCGCAAGTCGATCGTCGGTCTGGCGAGCAAGCAGTTCGGTACGGTCACGGTCGGCCGCCAGTACGACCCGATCGTCGACCTGGTGCAGGGGCTGACGGAAGACGGCCCGTTCGGCGGCACGTTCGCCTCGCCGGGTGACCTGGACAACTACGACAACAGCCTGCGCGTCAGCAACTCGGTCAAGTACACGAGCCCGCTGATCGCCGGCCTGCAGGTCGAGGCGCTGTACGCGTTCGGCGGCGTCGCCGGCCAGACCGGCAACGGCCAGACCTACAGCTTCGGCGCCGGCTACACGAACGGCCCGCTGTCGCTGGGTGCCGGCTACTTCTACGCGAACGGCGGCAACACGGTCACGACCGGCGTGCGCAGCTGGACCAGCACCTCGGATTCGCTGTTCAACACGGTGATCAACACGGGCTTCTCGAGCGCCAAGTCGATCCAGATCGTGCGTGCCGGCGGCCAGTACGTGCTGGGCGCGGCCACCTTCGGTATCGCCTACTCGAACACGCAATACGGCCGTGACGCGTTCTCGCGCTTCACCTCCACGGCGAAGTTCAACAACGGTTCGGCGTTCTTCAACTACCGCTTCACGCCGGCCCTGAACCTCGGTGTCGGCTACAACTACACGTCGCTGACGGGCCCGGCTTCGGCACACTACAACCAGGTCAACCTGGGCGCCCTGTACTCGCTGTCGAAGCGCACCGACCTGTACGCCGTGGCCGGCTACCAGAAGGCGAGCGGCCACACGCTGAGCGCATCGGGTGCGGTGGTCAGCGCGCAGGCATCGATCGGCAGCTACGGCGTGAACTCGGGCACGAGCAGCCAGGAACTGGCGGTGGTCGGGATTCGCCACAAGTTCTGATCGTGGCGGGCCGGGCGGCGGCGCGAAGGCGCGGCTGGCCCGGCTCGACCGAAGCAGCACGGCACACGGCCGGCTTCGCGGGAACGCGGGCCGGCCGTGTTGCTTTCGGCGCGCGTTCCCGCGCGCGTCACACCTGGCCGACGCCGCCGTCGTGCATCAGGTCCGCGCCCGTCATGTAGGCGCTCTGGTCGGAGGCGAGATACAGCGCCGCGTTGGCCATCTCCTCGGCCTGCGCGAGCCGGCCCATCGGAATCATCTTCAGGTACATGTCGACGAGCGCCGCGCGCGCCTCGGGCGTGGGCGCCTGCGAATCGAGGATCGGCGTGTCGGTCACGCCGGGGCTCAGCGTGTTGACGCGGATGCCGCGGTCGCGGAATTCGGCGGCCCAGGTGCGCGCGTACGAGCGCAGCGCGGCCTTGGTGGCCGCGTAGGTGGTGTGGCCGGGAATCCCCATCACGTGCATCGCCGAGGACACCAGCACGATCGATCCGCCGCGCGTCATCAGCGGCAGCATCTTCTGCACGAGGAACACGGGGCCGCGCGCGTTCAGCGCGAAGGTCCGGTCGAAATGCTCGGGCGTGAGCGTGTCGAGCGGACGCTGCTCGACCAGCGCCGCGTTCGACACCACCACGTCCACCGAGCCGCGCTGTTCGCGCACGGTGGCGGCCACGCGGTCGAGATCGGCCAGATCGGCGGCGTCGGCGCGGATCGCGGTGAGGTTGCCACCGATCAGGCGCGCGGCCTCGTCGAGCTGCGCCTCGCGGCGGCCGAACACCACCACGTGCGCGCCCTCGGCCACGAAGCGCCGCGCGATCGCGAGGCCGATGCCGGCGGTGCCGCCGCTGATCACGGCGGTCTTGCCGGCGAGTTGGGGAGGCAGTGACATGAGACGACTCCATCGGGTTCGTTGAACGTGAATCGATGGTAATTGCGGCTCCGTCGAATGATAATTCCCGGAATTTTCATGAGATTGATTCCCCGGTGGAATAGGATGGGCCGCCGGATCGCCAGGGAGAGCATGCGATGGACCGGTTTCAGGAGGTGGCGGCGTTTCTCGCCGTGGTGGAGGCGGGCGGCTTCTCGGCTGCGGCGCGACGCAGCGGCGACACGCAGTCGGGGCTCAGCAAGGCCGTGAGCGCGCTCGAGCGCCGGCTCGGCGCGATGCTGCTGAACCGCAGCACGCGCAGCGTCACGCTGACCGATCAGGGCCAGCGCTACTACGAGCGCATGCGCCCGCTGCTCGACGAGATGGACGAGGCCGACGGCGAGGCGAGCCGCAACACGCAGGACGTGCCGGGCCTGATCCGCATCGCCACCGCCGCGACCTTCGGCCGGCTGCACGTGCTGCCGCTGATCCCGGACCTGCTCGCGCGGCATCCGGGCCTGCGCGTCGATCTGGTGCTGTCCGATGCCGTGCGCGACCTGGTGGAGGACCGCATCGACCTGGCGATCCGCGCCGGTGCCGCGCCCGAGCCCGACACGGTGGCGCGGCGCGTGGCCGAGACGCCGCTCGTGTGCGTGGGCGCGCGCCGCTATTTCGAGCGGCACGGCACGCCGCGCACGCCGGCGGAGCTGGCCGATCACAACTGCCTCGTGTACGGCGGCTTCGAGTCGTCGCCGGCGAGCTGGCCGTTCACGGGGCCGCAGGGGCCGTTCAGCGTGCCGGTGCGGGGCACGCTGTCGTCCGGCAGCGTGGAGACGATCCGCTCGGCCGTGCTCGACGGTGTGGGCATCGGCCTGTTTCTCGGCGCCTCGCTGGCGGGCGAGCTGGCCGGCGCGCAGGTGGTGCGGATCCTCGAGGATTACCTCGTGGAGACGCGCGAGGTGAGCCTCGTGTGGCCGAAGCGGCGCTTCGTGCCGGCGCGCGTGCGGCGCGTGAGCGAGTTCTTCGCCGAGGCGCTGCCGCCGCGCATCGCGGCCGCGGTGGCGCCGTCGGGCGCGGGCGCCTGAGGTGCCGGCCTGACGCGCCGCGCGAGATCGCGGATACTGTCGCTCCCCCACCGCGCCATTTGCCCTCATGTCCGCCCCTTCCGTTTCGCCATCGCTTTCCGCGGACGCCGCCACGCCCACGCTGGTCGGCGCGGTGGTGGAGCTGCGCCCGCTCGATACCGTGACGCCGGCCGAGATCGTGGCGGCGGCCGCCGACGGCGAGCTCTGGAACCTCGGCGTGACGGTGGTGCCGGGGCCGGCCACGGTGGACGCCTTCTTCGCGAAGGCCCTCGAGGGCGAGCGCGCCGGCACCGTGATGCCGTTCGCCATCGTGGATCGGGCGAGCGGCCGGGTGGTGGGGCACACGCGCTTCTGGAAGATCGACCGCGCCAACCGCAAGCTCGAGATCGGCCATACCTGGCTGTCGGCCTCGATGCAGCGCTCCGGCGCGAACACCGAGGCCAAGTACCTGCTGCTGCGCCACGCGTTCGAGACGCTCGGCTGCGTGCGCGTGCAGTTCACCACCGACGTGCTGAACGCGCGCTCGCGGGCCGCGATCCTGCGCATCGGCGCGCGCGAGGAAGGCGTGGTGCGCAACGAGCGGATCATGCCCGACGGGCGCAAGCGCAACTCGGTGCGCTTCAGCATCATCGACGAGGAATGGGCCGACACGCGCGTGCATCTGGAGCGGCTGCTCGCGCGCTAGGCGCGGCGCCCGGTTCCACCAGGCCGCCCGCGTTGGCGAGCAGGCCCGCGAGCGCCGCGCCGCCGCCGGTCGTCGTCGCCGGTCAGGCCGTGGCGCCCATCGCCGGATCGGACACCGAGTCCTTGCCGGTCTCGATGCGTCCGGCGAAGCGGCGGCGGAAGGTGGCGGAGCCGCTGGCGCTCACCGTGAAGTCGTACCAGTTGCCGTTGCCGGCCACCTGCCAGCTCAGCTCGCCGGTGGCGTTGGCGGCCACGTTCTGCGTCCACGGGCCGTCGCCGCGATACGCGTTCGCGACGGCCGTGAAGGTGACGGGCTGGCTGCCGCGATTGACGAGCTTCACGATCACCGACGACGCATCGCACGGCTGATAGCACACCTGAATTTCCAGATTCGTGCCGGCCGCGAGCTCGGCCAGGCTGCCCGCGTATTCACGGTGATAGCCGTTCGGCCCGAGCACCCACAGATCGTAGGCGCCGTTGTCGGCCGCGTCGGGCACCCAGGTGCCGCTCAGCGACTTGCCGGCCTCCACCACGTAGCGGCGCGGCACGCGATCCAGATGCAGGCGGTCGTACACGTGGAACACCGCGCCGGTCTGCCTGCTGCTGGCATTCGCGAATTCGAGCGTGACGCCGCCTGCCGCCGCATGCGCCGTGGTGTGCAGTTCGTACGGCAGCGCGCGCGACGGCCGCGTGCCGGTGGCCTGCGCCGGCAGCGCCGAGGTGGCGGTGGCGCCCGGCACGGGGATCGCGCTCGCGGCGGCCTGCGCGGTGGCCAGCGAGTCGGCGCTGGCCTTGCTGGTGCGCCCCGACAGGGTGGGCAGCGCCCGGCCGTTCGGCGTCACGAAGTCGAAGCACGAGCTCAGGTCGCCGCAGATGGTGCGGCGATAGCGGCTGATCTGCGGCTCCGTCACGCCGAAGCGCTGCTCGAGAAAGCGCAGCGTGGAGGTGTGGTCGAACACCTGCGAATTGACGAAGCCGCCGCGGCTCCACGGCGAGATCACCCACATCGGCACGCGCGGGCCGGGGCCATAGGGGCGCCCGTCGATCGCGGGCTGGTTGGCGGTGGCCGGCGTGAAGTTGTGATACTCGGGCGCCATGTCCGCATCCGTCAGCGTGCTGCCGCCGGCCAGCGTGCCGTCGGCATTGTGCGACGGGGCGCTCGGCGGCGGCAGGTGGTCGAAGAAGCCGTCGTTCTCGTCGTAGTTGACGATCAGCACGGTCTTGCTCCACACCTCCGGATTCGCGGTCAGCGCGTCGAGCACTTCCTGGATGTACCAGCCGCCCTGGGTGGGGCTCGAGGGCCCCGGGTGCTCGCTGTAGTACGACGGCGGAATGATCCACGACACCGCGGGCAGCGTGCCGTTCGCGATGTCGTCGCGCAAGGTCTCGAGGAAGCCCTGCGGCATGGTGTTGCCGAAGCCCCTGGCGAGCGGGCTCAGCGCGTCGTCGATGGCCGGATCGTAGAACGCGCCGGCCGCGGTCACGGCCTGGTTGATGTCGACGGTCGGCACGTACACGGGGCGGCGCGCCACCGGCATCTGCTCGATCGCGGCACGCCAGTGGCGGAAGCTCATCATCTCGTTGCAGCCGAAGTTGTCCACCAGGCTCTGATACACCTTCCAGCTCACGCCGGCCGTCTGCAGGCGGTCCGCATAGGTGGTCCAGGTCCAGCCCGAGCTGGACGGGCCGATGTCGTTGCCGCCGTTGAACTCGTTGTTCAGCGCGGCCACGCGCACCGCGCTGCCGTCGCTCGGGCTGGTGCCGTTCGGGCCGTTGGTGCCGCTCCAGTAGAACAGCCGGTTCGCGATCGTGCCGGTGTGCATGCCGCAGTGATAGGCATCGCACAGCGTGAACGCATCGGCCAGCGCGCGATGGAACGGCACCTCGGGCGTCTCGTAGTAGCCGAGCGAGAGCGGCGTCTTGGCGGTGGGCCATGCCGCCATGCGGCCGTTGTCCCACGCGGCCTGCGCGTCGTTCCAGGTGTGCGGCGTGCTGCCGGCGCGCAGCGCGTTGCCCTGCGTCTCGTCGAGGTGATACGGCGTGAGCGTACTGGTGGCGCCGGCCTTCGTGTAGCTCTGGTGGAAGATGTTCGCGGCGCCCGGCGACGGGATCGCGAAGCGGTCGCCGTAGCCGCGCACGCCGCGGAAGGTGCCGAAATAGCTGTCGAACGAGCGGTTCTCGAGCATCAGCAGCACCACGTGCTGCACGTCCTGGATCGTGCCGGTGACGTTGTTCGCGTCGATCGCGAGCGCGCGCCGGATCGCGGGCGGAAACGCCGACAGCGTGGCGGCGGCCGCGGCGCTGCCGAGCGAGGTCTTCAGGAACCGGCGTTTGGAGGAGCTGAATGTCATGCGGGTGGCTTCCGTTGATGTGGGGCGGCTCAGGGCGCGGGCGCGCAGTGGCGCGTCGAGCATGCGGCGGCGACGTCGCCGGTGGCGGGCGAGGCGGTGGTGGCCGTGCCGTCGTCGCCGCCGCAGGCGGCGAGCAGCAGCGCGGCGCCGATCAGCGCGGCGGCCAGTATCGAAATGCGGTGCATGGTTGTTCTGATCCGAAGGACTGCGATGGATGCGGAGGAACGCGCCGGCCGGACGGTTCCGCGAGGCGTGGTCATGCCGGGATCCGTCGTCGACTCTAGGCCGGGTATTTGGCAGGAATGTGAAGCACTTCGAAAGCCTGGCGAATTCGCGTGCGCGTGACAGCGTTCATGTGCGCAGCATCGCGCGCAGTCGCGAAAAATTGCCGATTGTCGTGCGGCGCGCAGGGCGCGCGAGGTAGGACTTGCCGACCGGTCGCCCCGTCGCATCGCAGATGCAACTCGCGTGACGAGAAACTGTCAGTCGCAGGCGGCTGAATCCGCTAACCCACTCACGACAGGACGACCCATGTCATTGAACTATGGCTTGCTGAAAGGCACCGTTTCGGGCCATCTGCGCAACGCCGACGACGATCATTACCAGATCCTCGTGCATGCCGGCAGCGAAGTGTTCCGTATCGCGGTGAACGTGAAATCCTCGGCGCCGCACGCGCCGTCCACGGTGCTGTTCGAGTCGCGCACCTCGCTGCCCGCCACGCTTGCGTCGCAGCTCGCGGCGGCCGCGACGGGCTTCACGAAGCTCGAGAGCAAGCCCGGCGGCCTCGCGATCGACTTCGTGCGCGGCGGCCTGGTGGATACCTCGGCGATGGTGCCGGTGCCGCCCGACGCGCCCGGGCAGAACAACGACCTGAAGGATCGCCTCGAGACGGCGGTGGTGAAGGCGATGAACGAGGCGGGCTCCGAGGTGTATGCGTTCGGCTCGAAGTGGGGCCCCGAGGACAAACCCGACCAGTACTTCAAGTTCGTGCCGGGGCAGGGCGTGCACGACATCCACATGAATCAGGGCAATTCCGGCTCGTATCGCAAGGACAACGGCGTGTATCAGGACGGCTGCCTGATGCTGCACTACCCGGACGACAGCTGGCTGGCCGTGTTCATCGCGTTCCAGTCACAAACTTTCAGGACTGACGATCACGGCAATCCGGCCTGATCGATTTGCCCGGTCGGCTCGGCCCGTTCGGGCCGAGCGCGCGCCGCACCTTGCCAAGCGCGAATCAGCGCCTACACTGGAAGGCTTCCCGAACGCTGCGGACGTGCGCCATGAAAATCGATTTCCATGCCGATCCGGTGGATGTGGATGCCGTCTGCCGCGATCTCGAGAATGGCGAGATCACAGTGATCCGCACCACGCGGCCGAACTTCCGCGACCTGCACGAAGCCGTGAGCCCGCTGATGCGCGGTTCGGCCATCCTGCCGCTGTCAGTGCGCGACGCCGACGGCACCTGGCACCTCTATTTCGTCAACGGCGATTGCCAGCCCACGCCGCTGGCCGAGATCGACGCACGCGTGGCGCGCGCCATCGCGGCCTGGCAGGCGGCCGGCGAGCCCACGCCGTATCGCATCGCCGCGGCGCGCTAGCGCCGCGTGCTTCCCTTCACTGCGCGGCCGCGTCGGGCGGCACCGCGTCGCTCGTCCGGATCCAGCCCGTGATCGTGCCGGCCTTCGGGTTCAGGTAGCGCACCTGCAGCCAGCTTGCATCGGCATCGCTCACGCCGATCACGTCGAGCGCGTCGCCCGACACGAGGTAGCGGCGCGTGGGGCCGTCCTGCGGGCGCTCGTGCAGCGGCAGTTTCGCCACGCTCACCTTCAGCGTCAGGTTGCCGCCGCCATAGGCTTGCGGTGCGAAGCCCACGGTCCTGCCGTGTTCGTCCATCGTTTCGAGCAACTGCGGCGGCCCCTGATCCGGCGAGGCCGGCGAGCCCGGCTTGCCGGTGCCCGTGTCGAGCGATTGCAGCACCTGCGGCATGCGGGTCGCCTGATACAGGTACAGGCCGCCGTCGGCGCGGAAGCGATACGCGTCGCTGTACCAGATCGGGCCGCTGCGGCACGAACTGTGGAGCGTGCGCTCGGCCGGCTTGGCCTCGAGATTGAACAGGTCGCCGCAGTTGCTGCGCTTGTCGTTGCCCGCGGGCAGGCGCAGCGGCTTGAAGCGCCGGTTGGCCGGATCGAACAGATAGATCTGGTACTGGTCGTTGACCATGCCCTGCGTGACCGAGAGCGCCAGGTCGGCGTGGCCGTCGAAGTCCGCGTCGATCGCCTCGTATTGCGTGGTCGCCTCGCCGTCGCTCACGTTGTCGGCCAGCTTCTGCACCACGTTGCCGGGCATCAGGCGCACCAGGATGTGCGCGCCGTCGGCGCGCGTGACGGTGGCGGTGGTGGCGGCATCGACCTTGAACGTCAGCAGCGGCTCGGCCGCGCGCGCGAGGGCGGGCGACAGGGCCACCAGCAGGCAGATGGCCAGCCGTGACGGCCGGCTGGGACGCGAGACACGACACGAATCGGCAATGCGCATGGCAGCGGGCTCTCTCGGAAAGGTCGGCGCAGCGAACGGCGCCGGCGGCAGCGAGCATGCCACGGGTGGCGCGGGCGTGCAATTTCGGGGCGCGCGCGGCGGGCGCTTCGGCAAGGCGGCGCGTTTCGATGCATCATGTCGGACCCGCGCGGCCTCGCGCCCGCCCGCCTGCGCCGCCATGAACGATACCCGCACCGGCCAGACCGACCTCCGGCAACTGCTGTCCGGCTCGAGGCCGTCGGCTTCATCGCGCGCATCGCCACGACGCGGCGGACGCGCTCCGGCGCTTCGCGCTCGACGCGGCAGCCTGACCTCCCTCCCTGAACCGATTCCCTTTCCGCCTGGAACCCCCCCGATGCTGAAGATCATCACCGATGCGACCTCGCCGTTCGGGCGCAAGGTCGTGGTTGCCGCGTACGAGCGGCAACTCGACGTGCAGGAAGTGTTCGTCGACATGAAGTCGCCCGAGGCGCTCGCGCCGCACAACCCGCTCTGGCAGATCCCGGCGCTCGCGCTGTCGCCCACGCAGGGCCTGTACGACAGCATGGCGATCCTGATCCACCTCGACACGCTGCATGCCGGCGCGCCGCTGGTGCCCGCCGGCGATGCGGCCGCGCTGTCGCTGCTCGGCCTCGCCGACGGGCTCATGGAGGCGGTGCTCTCGCGCCGCGTGGAGTCGGCACGCGAGGCGGCGCGGCAGGACCCGGCATTCCTCGCCAGGCTCGCGGCGCGCATCGAGCGCGCGCTCGACACCTTCGAGGCGCGCGCGGGCGAACTGGCCGGCGATGCGCTCGAGGTGGTGCCGTCGGGGCCGCAGATCGCCACCGCCGTCGCGCTCGAATACACCGATTTCCGCTACGGCGAAACCTGGCGTGCGACGCGTCCGGCGCTGGCCGCCTGGCTCGAACCGTGGCGCGCGCGGCCGGCGATGCGGGCCACCGCGCCGGGCGCGCGCGAACCGTTCGACAGCACCGTGCAAGGCAGCTGAGCGGCGCTCGCGCACGTTGATATCTAGCGTCGCCAAGCGACGCGTTGCCCGTCGGTTGCGGGCAGAATCCGGGGCCAGTCGCAACACGTCCCGCCGATGTCGTCACCGAATCCTCGCCGCCACCTCACGCTCGCGGGTGCCTGCCTCGGCACCTGCATGAGCGCCTGCCTCGTTTTTCCCCTCGAAGCCCAGGCCGACGAAACCCCGAAGGCGGCGCGCTCGTCGCTCGCGTTCTACGGCATCGTCGACGCCGGCATCGAATATCTGCCGCGTGCCGGCGGCACGGACGGCCTCGCCCGCATCACCTCCGGCAACCTGTCCGCCTCGCGCTGGGGCCTTGCCGGCCGCGAGGATCTCGGCGGCGGCACGCGCGCGTTCTTCACGCTCGAGAGCGGCTTCGACGCCGGCAGCGGCGCCGGGCTGCAGGGCGGCCGCGGCTTCGGCCGGCTCGCCTACATCGGCATCGCCACGCCCGGCGCGGGCGCGTTGCTGCTGGGCCGCCAGACCGGCCTGTTCTACGAGTGGATCCGCAACGCCAGCCCGCTGAAGAACGCACGATACGGCAACAAGGCGCAGGATCCGGCCTTCTCCGATCGCTTCGACAACATGGCGCGTTACGAAGGGCACTTCCGCGATCTGTCGGTGATCGCTCAATACGGCTTCGGTAACGACACGCGCCATCCCCGCGTGTTCGAGGCCGGCCTGCGCTACAAGCACGGGCCGCTCGACGTCGCCGCGGTGTACGGCCAGAAGAACACGGGCGACACCGATCGGCGCATCGGGCTCGGCCTGCGCTACGCGTTCGAGACGCTCGCGCTGTACGCCGGCTACCGCTACCTCGATGCGCGCGCGATCCATCTCTCGGCGCGCTCCACCGCGCCGGTCGAGTCGAGCAGCCTCTACTGGGCCGGTGCGAGCTGGCACGTGCGGCCGAACCTGGTGTTCTCGGGCACGGCGACGTTCCAGGACTTCCACGGCAGCGCGCGCGACCCGTGGCTGTTCCAGCTCGGCGCGAACTACTTCCTGTCGAAGCGCACCGACCTGTATCTCGACCTCGGCTACGCGCTGAACCGCCACGGTTCGGATCTCGGCGTGAACGGCTTCGGCCACGAGGTGCCGGCCGGCCGCGACCAGTTCGGCATGACGGCGGGCATTCGCCACACGTTCTGATCCGCGCCGGATGTGCGCATCACGAACCGACACATGCGCTTAATCCCCACGTCATTTCGGATTGCTAATTTGCAGGGGCTTCGCCGTCCGGCGAGGCTTCATCAATCACCACTCATGAGCACCGAAATGACAAAGATCAGATGGCATCATGCAGCGGCGCTGGCATGGTTCGCCGCGTCCCAGCTCGCCCATGCGGGCACGCCGAGCGTCGGCAGCCGCGAATACAAGGTTCTGCTGAGCCCCGTGGCCTTCCAGGGCGCGCCCGCGGATGCGGCCAACCGCTTCCTCAACGACCTGCAGGCCGCGCTCGCGGCCAACGGCTTCGACAGCACCGTGAAGAAGAGCTTCTCGGCCCATCACGACCGCACCGTCACGTACTTCGACACCCAGGGCAACTGCGCGGTGAAGACGGCCGGTTATTCGTTCCGCGAGCGCAACGAGAGCGGCAGCCTCGACATCGAGCTGAAGTTCGGCTCGGCCAACCAGAGCACCTCGGCCAACACCGACGTGAGCGGCAGCTCGTCGAAGGCGTCCACCAAGCTCGAGGACGACATCGTGCCGCCGGCCAGGGAGACCTTCTCGCATTCGACCAGCGAACCGCTCTCGAGCTCGAAGAACATCAACAAGCTCGGCGACATCAAGGACCTGTTCCCCACCACCAAGACCTTCGACAGCATCGGCAGCCAGGCGCTCGTGCCGGTCGGCGGCCTGTCGATCCACGAGCTCACGTACGACGGCCCCACCAGCGATCTCGGCCAGGAAGACGCCGACTTCACGATGACGGTGTGGTACGCGAACGGTTCGAGCACGCCGGCGCTGGCCGAGATCTCGTTCGAGGTGGACGTCGACAGCGACGGCGTGTTCACCGACAAGGTGAGCTCGCGCTCGCAGCTGATCTTCAACACGATCCAGGGCATGACGAACTGGGTGCAGACGCCGAGCTCCACGAAGACCACCTGGGTGTACCAGTACCAGCCGTCGTTCTGCAGCGGCCAGTGACACCGTGACGAGGCAGGCCGGAGCGCGGCTCCGGCACGACGCGCCGGCATGCGAAACCATGCCGGCGCGTTTTTCATCGGTGCCGCCTGTCAGTGCAGCGAATCGAGCCGCCTGGTGAAGCGCGAGGCCAGCCCGATCAGCACCCCGCTGATCACGAGCATCAGCGTGCCCATCGCCATGCCGTCGCCGATCGAGCCCTGCTCGAACTGCTGCCAGATGAACACCGAGGCCGTCTGCACGCCGCTCGGCGCGAGCAGCAGCGAGGTGACCAGCTCGCGCGAGGCCACCGCGAACACGATCATCATCGAGGCGGCCAGCGACGGCGCCACCAGCGGCAGCACGATGCGCAGCAGCACGCGCGCCTGCGAGGCGCCGTGCACGCGCGCGGCCGCCTCGAGGCTGCCGCCGAGCTGGCGCAGCGCGGCGCTCGCGTAGCGCACCGGATAGGGCAGCAGCAGGCACGCGTACGAGAGCAGCAGGATCGCCCAGGTGTTGTACGGCGTGACCGGCCAGAACGGCAGGTTCCAGGCCAGGATCAGGCCCACGCCGATCACGATGCCCGGCATTGCATGCGGCAGCAGCGTCAGGCCGTCGAGCACCGCGCGGCCCGGCGTGCGCGTCTTCACCACCACCCACGCGGCCAGGAAGCCGAGCACACCGGCGACGAGCGCGGTGCCGGCCGCGAG
Source organism: Burkholderia sp. (assembly GCA_030151225.1). Lineage (GTDB taxonomy): Bacteria > Pseudomonadota > Gammaproteobacteria > Burkholderiales > Burkholderiaceae > Burkholderia. Next base: position 37,693 of record JASLEG010000217.1, read on the forward strand.
CGCGAGGCTCGTGGTCAGCGCACCGGCGCCGTCGCCGGCCGAGGTGATCGCCGCGAAGTGCGCGAGCGTGAGATTGCCGACGCTCAGGCCGCCCGACAGGGTGCGCAGGAACGCGGTGGCCACGATCGCGGCGATCGGCGCCACCGTGGTGCCGAGCGCCACGAGCGCGAACAGCAGCACGATCGGCGCGCGCCAGCGGCCCGGCTCGGCCGGCGTGACGGCGACCGGCTTGCCCGTCTGCGTGTCGAAGTCGCGGCCCGCGAGCAGGCGGCGCTGCGCCACGAAGGCGGCGATTGCCGTGAGCGCGAGCAGCGCCGACAGCACGGCGGCGCCGGGCAGGTCGATCGGCCAGTCGGAGAAGCGCGCCTCGATCGACGTGACCAGCAGGCTGAAGTTCGCGCGCGCGCCGAGCGCCGACGGAATCCCGAACTCCTCGATCGCCATCGTGAAGGCGAGCAGCGCGCTGGCCGCGATGGCCGGCGAGGCCAGCGGCAGCGTCACGCGCAGGAGCGCGCGCCACGGCGTGGCACCGCACACGCGCGCGACCTGCGCGAGCCGGCCGCCGGTGCTCATCATCGCGCGCGACACGGAGAAGTACACGACCGGGAACACGCTCAGCGTCATCGCCGTGGCGATGCCGGGAAACGAGAACAGGAAGCCGCCGAGCTCGATGCCGGCCAGTTGCTGCAGATAGCCGTGCGGCTGCAGCAACAGCATCCAGCCGAGCGCGCCGAGATACGGCGGGATCAGGAACGGCGCGAGGAACAGCAGATCCCACAGCCGCGCGCCGGGCACGCGCGCGAGGCCGCGCAACGCCCCGAGCGGCAGGCCGAGCGCGAGGCTGCCGAGCGCCACGGCCGCGCCGAAGCGCAGCGTGTTGCCGAGCAGCGGCCAGGTGTGCGACGCATCGAGCGTGGCGTACACGGCCGCGAAGGGATGCGCGAACGAGGCCTGGCCGAGCGCCGGGAAGATCGCCTGCAGGCCCACGAAGGCGACCGGCAGGCCCACCAGCACGATCAGCACGGCGACCAGCGCGCCGAGGCCGGCGAGGGGGCCGGGCCGGCCATGCGGCCGCGCGCTCCGCGTGGCCGGGCGCCGCGCGAGCACGGTGGCCATCAGTGTTCGCGGAACAGGGCGTTGAAGCG